>CANQQG010000003.1 GCA_947625875.1 uncultured Lachnospiraceae bacterium | reverse complement strand
TCCACATAAAAACAATTGCTTTTTATCACGCTCTCAAAATTCTGTTTCCCAATACTCACTTTCCTTGCCATATCCGCACCCCTTTCTTTTACCCGCACAAAACGTCGTCGGCTGTCCCTTCCTGCGGAGTCGCTAATAAAATAGCTTAATGCTCCGCAATAATTGCCGGCCACGCCTATTTGGTAAGACTAAGCAGTTAGAGTTTAATCGTTGAACATCTCTTCTAACCACTCCTCAAACAAATCATAATACTCATCATCGTCATCGTATATTACCGGCTCATAATCCTTTAAAAAACCAATTTCCCCGAAAAATCTAAAAGGAATCTCCCGATAAGTTAAGGCTGTAACATCCCTCTGTTTGCTCAGGTCTACTAAGAACGGGACAACATTATTGCCAATTTGAGTAATATTGAATATTAGATCAGGAAACTCATAAATACATATCATCGTCTTGCTTCCTGTACTCAGGTACTCTGGCGGAATAACCGAACCATCATACCCTTTCAAAACAAAACCATTGAGAACAGTAGCGCCGTCTATTTTATAAATGATTTCCTGTACAAATTTGTCTGCGAACCAATCTTCCTGTTTATATCTGCTAAAGAAACCTCTGCTATCTATATAAACCTTTTTTGGATCCTTAGCTTTATTTCTCTGAAATATTAAATTTAACATAAGTATCACTCCTTACTTAAATATAAGCCTTGAAGGCTTCAATAGCTTCCGCTTCACTCTTATATTTACTTTTAACTGACTCAGGTATCATTTTTAAAATCTGACGATCACTCTCAGAAAGTATCGTTATCTGATAAAAACACTCACAACCAACACCTTTAAAAACATTAACCAGCTTCCTAAGAATATTAGAATCCATGATATCAAAATTCTCTATAAGATATTTAATCGATTTAGCTAATTCCTTTTTATTCCACCAAGATACATTTTGTTCCAATATTATCTCAAATAGCGCTTCATTGTCAAATGCTTCATAATCACTTACTTTATACTCACAGTCTAAAATATCTAAAACAATCTCTTCAAAAGATTCTGGTAAGAAAAGACTTAATGTATTCATATTGCAACGGTCTCCAATCTTTCCCAGCAGCAGTAAAAGCTCACTCCCAAATTTTGCCTTATCTGCTATTAACAAAGGACTTTTATTATTTTTTATATGTTCAAAAAATCTACTCCTTCCAAATGCAGGAATAACTTCTATATTAAGATCCTCCGTATATATTAGTAACTCAAGGTCCTCCTTATATATTAGTAACTCATATAAAAAAGCCACTGATGTAGAATCTTCAGTAACAACGGCGTCAAATATTACAGTGTTTGTGTCCTTGCTTGTAAACTTTCTGGTGAGTTCTAAGTTTCTTCTATCTACCTCATAAATTGCATCAACAGAATACTCTAACTGCTTCATCAGCAGACGGCCAATTACTATCACATATGCTTTAGCGCTACGCACTCTTTCAAGCATTTTATTCAACCATCCGGGTGCAAAATTTGCCTCGTCTAATATCACACAAGTGTTGTTTGTTATATTATTGAATGCTTCAACTCCAAACAGATTTGGAGAATCTATTAAACATACTTCTACGTTTGACATCAAATGTCCTTCAATCATTTGACGCTTCAATTCATTAAAAAGATATGATTTTCCAACACCACTGTCATACGCATCAGCGCCACTCCCAACAATAACATTCACATGATGGTAAAACCTATATGTTTGAAAATCAGTTTTTATCTCAACCATTGCAATTCACCTCTAACAATCTCAATGTTCAATATCACCCTAACGCTGTATAATTTGCCCGGAGCTTCATGCACTAAGAATACTGGTGTAAGCTCCGGCAAAAAATATCTTTTCTGTGTGTTCTTTAAAAATTTGTTCCGTTCATCAAAGAACCAATATTACTATTTATCTTGCTATGAGCGCTCTTATCAGGAATACAATATCCAAGCCACATAGAACATCTGGTAACTTTCTTCAACGCATCCACACGCTTGGCTTCTAAAAGTCCCACTCTTTACAGTATACCCTTTATTTCCAAAATGGCAACTCCTTACTTCTGTTTCGGTCGCGAAATATTTTTGAAATTGCAGGCCACAAACCCGCTGCCATCCATAAAGCCTGTCCATATGAAAATAATTCGCCTCCATACGCGCAAAAACGGTTAGCCCCGGTAAGAAGCTAACCGTTTTTTTACATATTAAAATATTTTCCTTATGCGCGGTGCATAGAGAACGAATCCATCGCATAGTTTTCCAGATTTGCGTGCACTTCCCGGCCATCCGCCTGCGAAAGCAATGCATCTCTGTATTTCTTCGTCTTTGTCTGGTCTTCAAAGCTGCTCGGGCCGCCAACGCATCCGCCCTCACACGCCATACCCTCAATAAAGTCTTCCGGCAGCTTGCCAGCCTTTAAAAGGAGCAATGCTTTCTTGCATTCGGACGCGCCGTTCGCCCTGCATACTTTTGCATCAATATCCTGTCCGGTTTCTTTCATGCACTGCAATACCGCCTGCGTCACGCCGCCGGAATTGCCAAACCGTTTCCCGAAAATGCTTGCTTCCTGATAATCGTTGTCCGCAGGCTCTAAATCCACGTTCTTTGCTTTCATAATCGCGCGGATCTCGCTGTAAGCCAGCACCGCGTCCGCATTCCCTTCCAGCTTCTGGTCGACGACCTCGGATTTCTTGGCAATGCAAGGCCCGATAAATACAGTATAGGCGTCCGGCTCTTTCGCCTTTAACATACGGGATACGGCGCACATCGGGGATACCGTTGTGGAAACTTTGTCCAGCAGTTCCGGATAATGCAGGCGCACCATATTTACAAACGCCGGACAGCATGACGTCGTCATCTTCTTGCCCTCTTTATAGGCCTCCACCCACTCGTCCGCTTCGCTTGCAGCCGTCATGTCCCCGCCGAGGCCGACTTCAATCACATCCGTAAAGCCGACTTCCTTTAACGCGTTTTTCCAGCTCTGCATGGTAATGTCCGTACCGAACTGCCCCTCCGTCGCCGGGGCGATCATGGCATAAACCGGGCGGTCGGATTTCAGCGCCGCGATCACTTCCGTAATAAACGTTTCCGTACCGATCGCGCCGAACGGACAGCTGTGGATACATTTTCCGCAGCGGATGCACTTTTCCTTATCAATGACGGTAATGTTATTTTCATCATACGTAATGGCATTTACCGGACACGCCACCTTGCAGGGACGCTTCAGGCCGACGATCGCGTTATACGGGCATGCTTTTGCGCACTGGCCGCACTCCTTGCATTTTGCGGGGTCGATATAGGAGCGGTCACGCCCCATGGAAATCGCGCCGAAACGGCACGCATTGATACAGGCCTTCCCAAGGCAGTTCTGGCAGTTATCCGTCACGACATAACTGGAGATCGGGCAGCCCTCACACGCCGAACCGATAACCTGGATAACATTCCCTTCATCCTCAAAGCGAAGCGACCTGCCCTCCGCCAGGCGAACCCTCTCCCGAATGATCTCGCGCTCTTTGTAAATACAGCAGCGGAACTGCGGCGTAGGGCCGGGAATCAGCTTCTGCGGGATATAGTCACGCTTATCCTCAAGCGTTCCGGCAAACGCAAGTTTTGCCACCTCATACAATACGTTGTGTTTGATCTCAATTACGTTCTCATCATTATACATTTATCCACTCTCCATTTATATATTCCCGCGAGCATGAGCCAAGCACGGGTACTTGTACATCATTCATCTGTCCCGCTCATTATAATATATTACGCTGATAAAATCCACGTTTTATTTACAAATTTTTTAAAAAATCTGTGGAAATTGAGGAAAAACTTATGGCCGCGCTCCTACATTTATATGCACCACTTTTCCGGATATGCATAAATTATACTAAAAAACAGCAAGGAGTAATCCTCATGCAGAACTGTTATCAAAATTGCGGCAATGCAATGGCATACGGCAGGATGTCCGGCGGCTGTGGCGCGTCCATGGTTTCCGACTGCCCATGCTATCTTGCGATTGCAAACGTTCCATGGCAATATTTCAAAAACTCTTATGAACCGGCAAAAGCGTTTATGGCGGGAACTATTTTCCCGGAGCTGGATAAACCATTCCTCGGAAGGAGCGTGCGCAAATGAATCAGGCAAAAAATAAAAAAGAATTGTTCAACTGGATCAATACGGCAAGCTTCGCCGCATATGACATGGCGCTTTATCTCGACACCCACCCGGACGATCCGCAGGCCCTTTCGTATTTCCAGAAATACGAACAGATGCGGCGGCAGGCGCTTTCCACGTATGCCGCCCAGTACGGCCCGCTGAATCTGGACTCTGTAAACAATGAAGATCACTGGAGCTGGGCGACACAGCCATGGCCATGGGAAGGGGGCTACTGCTAAATGTGGAATTATGAAAAAAGGCTTGAATATCCGGTAAATATCTCTACGCCAAACCCAAAGATCGCGCAGGTCATCCTGACGCAGTTTGGCGGCCCGGACGGGGAACTGTCCGCCTCGATGCGCTACCTGGCGCAGCGTTATACCATGCCGTACCGCAATGTCGCGGGGTTATTGACAGATATCGGTACCGAAGAACTGGCTCATATGGAGATCATCTGCGCCATCGTCCACCAGCTGACCCGCAACCTGACGCCGGAAGAGCTGGTAGCGTCAGGCTTTGATAAATACTATGTAGACCACACGCTGGCGCTCTGGCCGCAGTCGGCGAGCGGCATTCCGTTCAACTCCTGCTTCTTCCAGTCCAAAGGCGACCCGATCACAGACCTGACAGAGGATATGGCGGCAGAGCAAAAAGCGCGTTCCACCTACGACAATATCCTGCGCCTTGTAAAAGACCCGGAAGTCTGCGACCCGATCCGCTTCCTGCGCCAGCGTGAAATCGTACACTTCCAGCGTTTTGGCGAAGGGCTGAACATCGTAAAAGAAAATCTGGATTCCAAAAACTTCTATGCGTTTAATCCGGAATTTGACTGCAAACAGTCTTAGCGCCGCATAAAAAATACTTTAATATTGAAGGAAGGGGCTGCCGCACGAAAAGGTCAGTGCGCAGCCCCTTTTCTATAATCTTCCGTCAATGCCCCCATTTTTCACAATCGTTTCCTTTTAGTAACTATGGCACAATAAAGTGCGTACTTTACATTTTTTCTCTATGGATATATGATAAGTTTGCAGGCGGCAAAAAAGCCGCAAAAAAAGTTATTCGCGCAAATGGAAAAAAAGGAAAGTTCCGGAATTAAGGAGAATTGGAAATGACACATACCGAAAAAAGAATTGCCCTGATCAAAAAATTGCTTGCGGAATTGCCGCCGTATCCGGACATACAGATACCGTCGGACGCGGACGAACAAAAAAGGCTGCTCAGAAGCCTTATGAATATCCGCCCGCCCCGCCCGATAAGCGGCAGTTTTCTTAAACTTCAGGATGAATATTTAACCGAAGAACTCGAAACAAAGGAAATTACCGACAGCGCTTCCCTGCCTGTTTCCCCTGCGAACAATCGGCTGGCGCTCTGGCGCGGCGACATTACCACCCTAAAAATCGATGCGATCGTAAATGCCGCAAACAGCGCTCTGAGGGGCTGTTTTGTACCCTGCCATTCCTGCGTGGACAACATCATTCACAGCGTCAGCGGGATACAGCTCCGCCTGGCCTGCGATAAGATTATGAAAGAGCAGGGCTATGACGAGCCGACCGGCAGGGCAAAAATCACACCTGCGTATAACCTGCCATGCCGTTTTGTGCTCCATACCGTCGGGCCGATTGTGCCGGGCATCCTTACGGAAACGCATTGCAGACAGCTTGCAGACTGCTATCGTTCCTGTCTGGAGCTTGCCGCAGATACCGGACTAAAAAGCATTGCATTTTGCTGCATCTCTACGGGCGAGTTTCATTTCCCGCAGAAAAAAGCGGCGGAAATAGCGGTGCAGACAGTGACACGTTTTTTACAGGAAAATAAAAGGATTGAGAAGGTGGTATTCAATGTTTTCAAACGGGAAGATTACGACATTTACAAAAAACTGCTCGGATAAAATCGGGCGATTCGCCGAACTTTTACAGGCTACGGACGCCGTTATGATCGGAGCAGGCGCAGGCTTATCCACTTCGGCAGGGTTCACCTATACCGGAAAAAGATTTGAGGATAATTTTTCCGACTTTATCCGGAAATATGGTTTTAAAGATATGTACTCCGGCGGCTTTTATCCCTTTCGCAGCCCGGAAGAACATTGGGCTTACTGGTCAAGGTATATCTTTATCAACCGCTATACGGACTGCGATAATGGAACCTATAAAAAATTATTTGAGCTTGTGAAAGACAAAGATTACTTTGTTCTGACAACGAATGTTGACCATCAGTTCCAGAAAGCAGGCTTTGATAAACACAGGCTGTTTTATACACAGGGCGATTACGGGCTGTTTCAATGCAGCGAGCCTTGCTGCAATGCCACTTATGACAACGAAACGGTTATCCGCAGTATGGTAACGCAGCAGGCTGACATGAAAATACCAGCCGGGCTGATACCGCGCTGCCCGGTATGCGGAAAGCCGATGGCGATGAATTTAAGAGCCGATCATACTTTTGTCCAGGACGAGGGATGGTATCGTGCAGAGGAAAGATATTCCGATTTTCTTAACCGGCATGAGGGAATGAAAATATTATTTCTGGAACTTGGCGTCGGCATGAATACGCCTGGGATTATTAAATATCCGTTCTGGCAGATGACCTATGATAATCCGGAGGCTTATTATGTCAGCATAAATTATGGAGAAGCGTTTGCCCCTGCGGAAATAAGCAGGAAATCGCTTTGCATTCAGGGGGATATAAAAGATGTGCTATTCTCGATATCAGCGTAACCATGCTTTTGCAGAAAAACCGCTTCTTTTGAAAAATTTTTACTGACATATAAATTTATTTATTATATAATAAACCCATCGAATAAAGAGGAGAAACTTATGAAACAGGAGCTATTTCCTTTAGTGTCAGGAATTACAGATTTAAAATATATGTTGATCCATCCTCTCATGCAGCGGGATGTCCAAAAAATCGTATCCATTTTAAAAGAATACCATGTCCACGCCATCCTTTTTGGAAGCTCTGTCACAAACCGCTGCAACATTGCCTCTGACTTGGATTTATGCATCAAAACACCGCAATACGATACAGACCTGTTTTATAAAATACAAAAACGGCTGGGATCCGCCATTGAGACGCCGATAGATATTTTATACTACAACGACCTTTCCGAAAACGAACGTTTAAAAGAAGAAATTGATAACGGGGTGCAAATTATATGAGTTTTTTAATTGAAAAAGCCCATAAAGATTTTGACATCGTTATGATGGCAAAAAAAGAAAACGATGAATACTATATGGATATATGCTGCTATCATATCCAGCAGGCTATCGAAAAATTATTAAAGGCTTTCATCGAATTAAAGGGAGAACGTTACGCCCTCACACATGATGTTTCCAGATTATATGAAAATTATATCCAGCTTGGCGGCAAACCCATAGCATATCTTGATCTGATGGGCGGAACCCTGACCGCGTGGGAATCAGGCAGCCGATATAAAGATTCCTTTTTCGCAACTATGCGCGAGCTGGACAGCGCAATTGAAATATACCATACGCTTAACCAATTCGTATCAAAAGAAGCCGACTCATTTTTTGACCTGATCCCAGATTCCTTCAAAGAAAAATATCCCGACAGAGAAATCTGCATCAGGGAATTTAAACAAGCCATACAAAAAGACCGGCATTTTTAAAAATCCGCGCGGATTGCCGGTTATTTCACAAACTGGTCAATCGCGCGGTTCAGATCTTCTATCGCCTGCATATCGCCATGCTCCACCGCGTCCACAATGCAGTGGCTGATATGCTCCTTCAAGATCAGCTTTCCCGTATTATTCAGCGCGGACTTTACCGCGGCAAGCTGCACTAACACCTCGCTGCAGTCCCGCCCGTTTTCCACCATCCCTTTGACCGCCTCTAAATGCCCGATCGCTTTCGCAAGGCGGTTCACAATCGCCTTCATTTCCTTTGGATCATGTGAATGCATATCCCCATCCCTTCCGTTTCCGATCACTCCTGCTCTTTTTTCGGAGCGCCTGCTATCTGATCGATCGACGCAAGCATCTCCCGCAGCTGCGGGCTGTCCTCTTTATGCGTCTGCAGCATCGTGTCGATCTCTTTTCGCCCGTTTTTCACCATTTCCAGATTATACGCGATCTTTGAGCGGAGCTTTTGCCTGCGCACCAACAGGTCATGCTTGATCTCCACCATTTCCTTCGGCTCGACCAATGCCTGCGGCTGCTCGATCCAGACGCGCGCGTCATACAGCCTGCACTTTTGCAGCAGCCCGACCAGACTGTCATAATAATATTTCAGATCCTCGTTCGTCTGGCGGTATTTCTCCTGTTCGCGCACAGCCTCCTGGTACATATCCCACTGATAGCTCAGTTCCCGCGAATCCCGCACATGATATTTCTCACACGTATAGTCAACCGCATTTTTTATATTTACATATTTGATCTTTACTTTGTTTAAGAGCGTGATCGCATAATTGATGTTCACTTCCGCCTGCCTTATGTCCCGCCGTCCCGTTTCCAGGCGCAGCAGGATAAACGCCGCGGCCAAAAAGGAAACTGCGGTCGTCGCAATCCAGATATAGCGCGTGTTATAATCAAAGCCAAACGACAAAACAAGCAGCAAAATGGCGATCGTCAAAACAACCGTCAGCAAAATATAAGATACCCGCTGCAGCAGCTTCCGCTCGCGCCTGCGGTCGGATTTCTGAATCTCCCACTCCTGTTTTTCCCCTTCCAGATACTGCATATCCCGCCGGATCGTCATCTGGTAATTTTCATTTTCCCGCAGCCGCCTGACCGCGTCCGGTATCTCGTCCTCCTGACGCTGGAACATCTGGAACTGCGTGTCCGAGATCTTGCGCGACGTATTCAAAAACTGGTCCCTTGCAATATTCAGGCGCGTTACGTTTTCCGCCGCCCGCTCGATCTCCGCCTTCTTATCCGGCGGCAGGTTTTCAATCGTCTCAATATCATTTAAATACGCCGTAATGATATGGTACTCTTTTTTGCCATCGTCAATCTCCCTTGCATTCTGCAGAACCTGTTCGCAGCGGTCAAGCACATAGCCGCCCGCCTGTTTTGCGTCCATATTTTTTAAATCCTGCTCTCCTATCTGGACGTCTTCCATGACCTTCTGCAGTTTTTTCCTGTCCTGCCTGCGTTTTAATAATCCCATACGCTATCCCCTGAACTCCATATATTCTTCTTTCCACTGCTCCACCTGGCGGCTGATCTCGCCATGCGCCTGCAGCTGCGACACGCGCTCCAGACGCTCCATTTTCGTGAGTTTTTCAAACTCTTCCGAGACCTCCGTCATCTGGCACAACTCATTGATGTTTTTCTTCATTGCCGTAAACTGCTCCGGACGGATGCGGTTCTTATAAAGGAAATTCTGCACGCGCTCCCCATCCTCCATAAAGCACGCCGCCTGTGACGCCGCTTTGAGCGAATCCACGCGATGGCTTAATTCATACGCCTTTTCATAACAGCCCACCGCCCGCTCAAAGCAAAAAAGCCTTGCATAGGCCGTCCCCATGTTATGCCAGATATCGCCGCTGACGCGGATATCCGATTTATTGTCCGTCCCCTGCATGAGCAGATTGCGGTATTCGCGGACTGCCGCCAGGTACATATGCTTTTCCATCAGCTGGTCCGCCTTCACCTTCCGGTTTTCATAGCTGCTCTGGTGGTCCATCTTCTGCAGCTTCATGCCGAGGAACTGCATCTCGTTTTTGGAAAAATAGCCAGAATCCACGATGATCTGCATACAAAACGCATGGAAGCCTTTCTTCTCATCCATCATGCGCTCCAGCTTCGCCGCAAGCTCCACAGCCCCCACATCTTTTTCCAGCCACCTGCAGAACTCCATCGTCATGATGTTCTCATCCAGCAGGTAAATATTATCCTGCAAAAAATAACATAATTCTTCAATCGAATAAATATTCTGTTTCGCGCTTTCCAGATAATATGGATTTTTCGCGCATGGAAAGCTGCAAAAAATCAGTTCACCCATCTTCTTACCTCTTGTATCCGGCTTTACAGCTTCATGACATATTCCCATGTCATCTCGCTCGCCTTAAAAAATTCCCCCAGCCCCAGATCTTTAATGACGATCTTTACCGACTTATCCGAAACAGGCTTTGCCTGAATCCCGAGCCTCGTCGCCTTGCGCGGGCGCGCGGGAAGATTCGTCAGAGAGAGCGTCTCAATCCGCGCCTCCCGGTTAAACGGAACCTGAAGCCAGAAATCGATCTCGCCCGGCCCGTCAAGGATCATTTCACAGCTGTTCCCCGCTTCATACCAGTTTGACCCGGCCGCGATCAGCGTATGGAACGCCATCTCATTATTTTTGCGCACTTTCAGGCTGACGCTGAATTTCATTTCATTCACGCCCATATAAAGATAATTCCACGAGAAAACGCCTGCCAGGATCTCCGCCGCATAACAGGCCCCTTTGGAAAAAAGGTTTTTCCCGAGAAACGCGCGTTTCCCCTGGCACAGCAGACGCAGCGACTGCTTCATCCAGTCCCCGTCAAACCCCTCCCCGACCAGATATACGGAAGAAATGATCTTTTTCCCGAAGATGTCCGGAATGATCTGCGCAAAATCAAAGTCCTTATCATTCGTCAGATACCCGCAGTCCTTTTCCCGGATATGGACAAGCTGCGGCGCCGACGGCTTATCCCGCTCCAGATACCAGCTCGTAATGCTCTTCCCATAATACTGGAACATGACGATATCATGCGCGCAAAGCTCCTGCTTCTGGTTCAGCGCATAATAATAAAAACATTCCATATGGTCCAGCACAGTGATCTTTTCCCGTTCCACCGGAAGCTGCGTGAACACATACTCCATAAGGGCCATCAGCTTTTCGTCCAGCTGCGGGAAAGTAAAAACAACCTTTCCGATATCAATCTGCGGCCCGAGCTTGCCCGCAAGCAGCAGAATTTTCTTTAAAAACACCGCAAGCAGCGCGCGCGCCTCATAATTCTGGTTTCCTATGACCGTAAAATCCTGCAGCAGGCTGCGGGTAAGCAGGTTCCGCTCGCATTTGCCCATATCCGCCTTTTCAAAGCGCACTGCCTCATCGCCGTACACCCACTGCCCCGAAACAGACGCCATGCAGACCGCCAATGGGATCTGGAACATCTCGCTCCCCGCAACGGAACTGACTGTTTCCGGCTCGTGGTGCGAAGTCGTCGCAAAACTGACCATGGCATACGTATCATTCAGGTCGATCCCGATATATAATTTTTGTTCGTTCTCCGCCATCGCCTTATCCCCTTTGTTTCCGTACTTTTCCGCCAGCGGCCTTTTCAGATCGTCTTAAACACTTTTTCCGTAACAGCCGAAAGCTTCTGATATTCCTGCATGACGCGCATAAGCTCTTTGTACTCCTCTCTCCCGCGCAGATAAACCATATGGTTTAAATACGCATAACGTCCGCCATGTCTGATATCATGGTAGGTAACGCCCGCAAGGCGGCGGCTCTCGCCCAGCTGCTGCGTGCCGTTCTCCAGTTCTTCCGTAATATAATACTCCACTTCGTCTTCATAAAACAACAGAAATTCCCATGTAAAAATACCGTCATACGTATTCGTCATATTCGCCGTCATAAAATCCATATGCTCCTTCGGCATACGGTAATGGATCTGGATACGGCTGTCCGGCCTCGCATGGTATTCCACAAGCGCGCGGTTATAGATCTGGTAACGCCGGCACAGCTCCGGCGGCAGATTGCTGTAAAACGCAAAATTCATATTCCGCGCCGTAAATTCCTCCAACAGTTCCTCCGCCTCGCGCATCTGGTAACGGTCCAAATGCTCCATTTCCGAAAAATGCTTTAACAGCCCAAGCCGACACGCCGTCCCGCGCAGCTTCCCTTCCTTTTGAAGCTGGCACGCTTCCACAAACAGGTTTTCCGGCAGCACCATATCATGCACCACATATTCGTGCATACAATACGACCGGTACGCCTGCATGACAAATTCCCGCCCGTTATGGCTGCGGTAGCCCTGATAGACCTCCTGTATCTTGTCCACATATTCCGTACTGTAAAGCGTCTGGACAAGCAGGCGCTCCTCCAGCTCCCCGGTATCCTCGATCCCGATTTCCTTCGCGGCCTTATATACCTGCATCATCTGCCTCGACGGCCCCTCATAATATTTTGCCAGGTAGGACACGATCTGCTTATTGCGTTCCCCGCCGAGCAGCAGACAGAGGCAAAGCTCCAGCAGGAACTCATCTTCGCCGATATCCCTCGCCTTTATCATATGTACGGCAAGGCGCACGAGGGGCGGCCGCTGCATCCCGTTATAGCCGTACTGATTGATCAGCTCATAGGCCCGGTCCTGAAACCCGCGCTCAATCATCAGCTCGATCAGCGAATTGCGGTTTTCTCTGCTGAAACCCGAAAAATTTATCTTTGCCAGATACGGCTCCAGATTATCGTCCATCCGGTTGAGCAGGCAGTACCGCACAAGCCCCGGCCCGATCTGGCTCTTAAACGCATTGCTGATCTGCGGCGCATCCATTAAGATCTTCAGGTATTCCACATCATTTGGCTGCGGCACGCGCAGATCCGCCTTTCCGTCCATATGGTGGATCAGATACTGCAGCTTTTCCGGCGCATAGCCCAGGCAGCGGCGGATATAATGCGACGGCTTCATCAGTTTTTCCAGCTGGCAGACGTCAGGCGCGACAAAACGCTGTCCCATATTGTTCTCCAGCATGATCGCATAATCATTGGAAAACAGCCGGAAATACGCCGCACCGCCCAATACCGGCACACGCTGTTCTTCTTTTATATGCTTCTGGATGACAATGACATACGCCGCCATCTTATTCATACAGTAAAATTTATGCGTATACAAAATATCCGCAAGCGGTGCGGCCAGTTCCTGCGTCAATATGCCCCGGTCAAGCATTTCCTCGTAGACGACCGCCAGGTTATCATCCATATGCCCTTTTAAAATCTCATCAATCGCAAACTGCTTCATTGTTTCCAGATATTTGGAATAAATCACCGGCTGTTCTTCTTTATGCGCAATGATATTGACATACAATGCCGCCTTATATTGATACGCAAGCTGGTTATTATACTGGAAATACATCTGGATCACCTTTGGCAGAGGCTGTATGCTATGTAAGTCCATCGTCAGAAGATACGCCTCATATAAGCCGGTAATTTTCAGATTTTCCTCGATGCCCTTTACATACCAGTGATGGTACTTCCGGCGGAAACACTGTCCTTTTATCAAATAAGCGCAGACGCCCGCAAGCATATCTTCATCCTGATAAGACGCATAGCACCGGAACAGCGTCCTGCACACGACCGGATGGAAACGGCGCATATTATTTGCCAGCCGCATCACCTGATCCGCCAGATCGCGCGTCAGAACGCCCTGCCGGGACGCCCAGTTCATCAGCAAAATCTCATATTTTTCCAGCTTTGTCAGCAGGTAAGGCTGTTCTTTATAGATCTGCAGCGCCTCCACATACCATAACGGCGTATACTGCCCATGCGAGATCCGCTCTTCAATCGCGCGCAGTTTCAGCTGCGGCTGCTCCCGCAGGATCCCGTTTAAACGGAGCGTCAGGTAAAACATCACCGGATGCCCCGCATAGCGCTTCATAATGCCTTCAATCTCTGTCAGCAGCCGCTCTACGACCACCGGCTCCTTTTCATTCTGCAGGCGCAGATAATTGTAAAACGCCCACTGCGGCTTCTTTTTATCCTTAAATCTCCGGCGGAAATCCTCCATCAGCCACTCCGCATCCTGCCTCTGGCGGTTGCTCTGCAGCGCAAACGCCTTGATCAGCAGATACCATTCGCTGTCCGGCTCTAATTCCGCCATCCGGTCCACAAGCTCAATGGTCTGCTTCGTCCATTCGCCCGTCACCATTTTTTTCAGGCGGTAATCCACATAGCATTGCGTCAGATCAATCCGGACACGCTGCAATTCCTGATAAGTACGCTCTTTTTTTACTTCTATATTATCAGCCGACGCCCAGATACGGAATTCTTCCTTTTGGGCGTCATTTTCAAAATAAATGCTTCCGTAGTTATTCCCGGCATGCATTTTTTCTATATCAATGCAAAAAACAAACGGGCAGATGCTTCCCATGAAATCTTCATTCGTTATAAACTTTTTCTGCAGGACGATAAAATCCGCATCCGAAGAAATCCGGATCCCCAGATAGCCCCATCCGTCTTTTTCCAGCAAAAGCCGCTCCTCAACCGGCTTTTGCATATCAAAATATTCCTCACTGCGCTTTTCCAACACAAAGCGCACCCGGCTCTTCCTGCCCGTCCCGATCAGGAACTCCTCCATCGTCTGCGCCGTAACCGTCTGGCGCGACAGCCCCTCATATAAAAGCGCCGCTTTCATATCTTTGGCGTTTATGATATTTTTAAAAGCGGGAGAATGAAAAATATGGTATGCCTCCTCCCAGTTTTCCATTGCAAGCGACGTAAAGTCTTTCAGGTTCTTAATCTTTCCCGTTGACGCTTCCGCATAGAGCCTTGTGACCGTCACCGCATAGGAAAAACAAAACTCCCCTCCGTTGCATACAATGTAAAACTCCCCCGTCACGATCTCGCCTTCTGTCATGCCCCCGCCATGGAATTCTACCCGTATCGTCGCTTCCGTACCCTGAAACTGCGGCGTCTTGCATTCCATCCTTGTGCTCGAAGAATAAATAATGCCTCGCATCGGTATCCCATTTTCACTTTTTATCTGAAAACTGTCAGAAACAGACTGCCCCTCTACGACTTCCAGCTCCAGCTTCTCTTTTGAAAACGCAAGCTGCGGCTGTTTACAGGGAATCTTTCCCTCCGCCAGTTCTTCAATTCTTTTCCGCACAATGTCACCTGCTTTACTATTGCTTTTTTTTCCATTAGGCTTATAATGGAAAGAACAACAGAAAGCTCATCTTTCTGTTATAACAACCTGTCTTATGAATTATAAACTATTTGGGTTAGTCACGCAATATCTTATTTATCCGGCCGCGGACTGATCCGTTACGAAACACACAGCAAACAAAAGGAGGCTTTCCATGATACAGCATAAAGACCACTTCCACGGAAGTGATTTAGAAAAAATCGAACAGGTTTACGGCATAAAAAAAGAAGACGTCACCAGCTTCTCCGCAAATGTAAACCCGCTTGGCGTTTCCCCCGCCCTGAAAAAGACGCTCGCCGAAAAGATCGACGCCATTACCACTTATCCTGACCGGGATTATGTCTCCCTGCGAAAATGCATCGCATCCTACGTCCATACGGACTTTGAAAACATTATCGTAGGAAACGGCTCCACAGAGCTGATCTCCCTGTTTATCCAGACGGAACACCCGAAGCGCGCCATGGTCATCGGCCCGACGTACTCCGAATACGAGCGCGAGATCGCCCTCGGCGGCGGCACGACTTTTTATTATCCGCTCCGCGAGGAAGAAAATTTCAAGCTCAATACCTCTGACTTCATCGCACATTTAAACGATAAAATTGACCTTCTGGTATTGTGCAACCCGAACAACCCGACTTCTACGAGCATCACAACAAAATCCATGCGCCTGATCCTGGATGCCTGCAAGCAGCACGGCATCTACGTCATGGTGGACGAAACCTACGTAGAATTTGCCGACAATATGCCAAAGATCACATCCATTCCGCTGACAAATTATTACAATAACCTTGTCATCCTGCGCGGCACATCCAAATTTTTCGCCGCGCCCGGACTGCGGCTCGGATATGCGATCACCGGGAACCATGACCTGATAAAAACGATCAATACCCGCAAAAACCCATGGACGATCAACTCCCTGGCAGCCATCGCAGGCGAGATCATGTTCCGCGACGCCGCATACATACAGGAGACAAAGACACTGATCTCTGCGGAGCGCAGACGGATCTTTGAACAGTTAAACAACCATCCGGATTTTCAGGCATTCGAGCCCTCCGCAAACTTCATGCTCGTAAAAATCCTGCGCGAAGACATGACCGCGCAGGACCTGTTTGACCGCACGATACGCAGGGGCATGATGATCCGCAACTGCTCGACATTTCCGTTCTTAGACGATAAATTTATCCGTTTCTGCTTTATGAAACCGGAAATGAATGACCGGCTGCTCGCATGCATCCTGGAAGAACCGCCGCACAGATAAAGAAATGAGGCTGGATATAATTTCCAGCCTGTTTCTTTTTATATATCAGCGTTCTTTCTTTTTACTCCAGTTTAAACTGCGCGACCGCATCCAGCAAATCCTTTGCATTATCCGTAAGCGTCATGGCATTCGCATTCAGGCTCTTGACCGCATCCAGCTGATTGGCGATCGTAGCGGACACTTCCGTCGTGGCGGACGCGGACTGGTCAGAAACGCGCGAAATGCTCTGTATCGCGGAGAGCGTCTCATCCTTTGCGGCGGACATCTGGCTGATGCCGTTTGTAATGCCGTCCAGGTTATCCGCCAGATTTTCCACATGCGTATTGATATCGTGGAACACTTCTATCGTTGTGGCAAGCGCCTCCTGCTGCGAGTCTACGATCTCCCCCGCCTGCCTTGCCGTTTCCACCGTCAGCTCCGTCTGCGTGTTGATCCGCGTAATGATATCGGAGATCCCGCTGACCGCCTGCATGGATTCGTCCGCAAGCTTGCGGATCTCATCCGCAACGACCGCGAAGCCTTTTCCGGAATCCCCCGCGCGCGCCGCCTCAATCGACGCGTTTAAGCTCAGCAGGCTGGTCTGGTCGGAAATCGAGCTGATGACTTCCACAATGCTCTCAATGCTCTTGGACTCATCGTTCAGCTTGTTAATGCCGTCGATCACCGCCGCTGTGATCTCCTGCGTATCCTTCGACCGCTGGTTCAGTTTCGTCATAATGTCGATCCCCCGGCTGACATACGATTTCGTGTCATGCGAGATCTGCTCAATGACGCTTGTATTATTTGACAGCGTATTGATCTTATCCGACAGCCCCGCCATCTGCTCTAAACATTTCTCCGCCTCTTCCGCCTGCGAGACTGCGCCGCTCTCAATATCCGCAACGACATTGCACATCTCGTCCGAAGTGGAGACGAGCATTTCTGAAGTCTGCGTCACATCATTCGAGGAATCCTCCACCAGGCTGCTGATCTGGTTTACTTTATCCAGCAATACTTTCATATTGGAGATCATGCTGTTCGTGCTGCTGCTTAAACTCCCAAATTCGTCCCGCCGCTTTACATCGGCTGTTTTTGTCAGATCGCCGTTCGCCGCCTTTTCCAGCACGCCCACAATGCTGCTGATCGCTTTCTGGATATTCAGCGCAAGGAAGAGCGCAATAATAAGCGCAATTGCAATCGCCGCAATCGTGATCCCGATCGTAATATTGCGGATCGTATAGGCCTGGCTCAAAATCACGCGTTCCGGCACAAGGCAGCATACGCTCGCTCCCGTCCCGCCGATCGGCGAATAGACAAACATATAGCCCTTCCTGCCGATCTTTATCATGGACGAGCCCGCCGTCCCTGTCTCCGCCGCCTTCTGGAAAAAATCCTTCCCGCTGAAGACATTCTCCTCTTCCTGCGCATTTAAGATCTCCGTCCCATCCGCAGAAATATAGCCCATAATGATGCCGTCGTCCAGTTCCAGATTTCCCAGCACATTCGTAATGGCCTTTGTATTTACGTCTATAATCACATAACCGTTAAAATTGACAAACGACTGCACATAAGAAGCCGCATAGCGGCTCTGCTCAATATGCAGGATCTCATCCAGCTCCGGATGCGAAGCGATCCACACGCCGTCCTCCGTATTTTCCGGAACCGTCGGCTGGAATGTCGCATAAAAACTGCTGTCTAAAGAACCGGAGGATGAAATGCCGTCCCCGTAATCCCCGATCACTGTTATGGAGCTGATAAAATCACTCGCCCCCGCCGCCGACTGGACCGTATTGTACAGCGACGCCCAGAGCATATATTCGCGCGGCCCGTCGTCTTTATAGGTGCCCCTGTAATAATTGTAAAACTCCACATTGTCGATGATCTTCTGCGCTTCCGCCGTCACCTGCGACATGCCGAGCTCCAGATAGGTCGCCGTCGTCGCAACCGTACCCGTCATATTCTGCTCATAAGATTTTGACATGGCGGAAGACGATCGATTATAAGACATCCCGCCGAGCAGTACGATCAAAATAATCACTACCATAAAACCGGAAACCAGTTTCAGGGCAATGCTGTTTGTTTTATTTCCATGTTTCATCACGCAACCCCCTAATATTCCCTGCCATCAATGTAATCGGCAGCCGTATCCGCCGGAAAGAGCTGTTCCTGTACATATGTCTTTTTCTCTACCGGATCTCCGTTCAGCGTTTTCTTGATCAGTTCCACAAAAATCTTGCCGCTCAACGGATTGCACTCCATGTCACAGTTGATCTTGCCGTCTATCATTGCCTCAAATCCCGGCGTCGTGGCGTCAAAAGAAAGGATCACGATATCCTCTCCCGGTTTTATCCCGTTTTGCTCCATAACCTCGATCGCGCCAAGCGCCATATCGTCATTTTCAGCGATCAGGACGTCGATATCCAGCCCCTGATCAAGCACTGCCTGCATATTTTCAACGCCGCCGTCGCGGATAAAGCCGCCGTCTTCCTTATAGACGATCTCATAATTTCCCTCCGCGCCGAGCATTTCTTCGATTCCCTGCGTTCTTCCCACTTCTGCGCTCGCGCCGAGCGTGCCCTGGAAAATAGCGACTTTGATCGGGTCATCTCCGGAATGATGTTCCTTCATATACTCAATCAGCCAGTCCGTCGCCTTATACCCTTCCAGCAAAAAATCCGAGCCGACCCAGCTCGTATACAGGGTGTCATCCTCCGTATTGATCGTGCGGTCGAGCATAATGACCGGAATCCCCGCGTCCTTTGCCTCCTGCAGGACCTCGTCCCATCCGTCGGAAACGATCGGCGTAAAGCCGATTGCGTCCACTTTCTGCTCAATAAACGAGCGGATCAGCGCAACCTGGTTGTCAAATTCGTCTTCCGCGCTTTCCATAATCAGATGAATCCCGTTCTCCTCTGAGCAATTGTCCTCAACCGACTGAACCAGCGCCGCGCTCCATCCCGCGCTGTCGCCAGACAGCGCAAAACCCACCGTAATCAGCCCGTCGTCATTGCTCTCTGCCGCCGTCTGTTCCTCCTGTTCCTCTTCCGGTTCCGGCTGTCCGGCATCTTTCTCTCCGCAAGACGCGAAAACAATTGCGCAGGCAATAGCGCAAATACTGATAAAAGTGCTTTTTCGCTTTTTCATTGCTTTTATCCTTCCTCTCCCTTTATACTTAAAATTATCGTAGCACATTTAGCAATCCTGCACAAGAGGTTTATAAAAAAAGCATAAATTTTATAAAAATTATCCAGTTCAAAAAAAGAAGCTGCGCAGCAACAACTTCTTCTTTTCATTGCACTTTTCAATATTAACGCAAATCCGGGCGGCTCGCAGCGGAATGTCCGGCTTTTGGCAATCTCCTCTGATATCCGGCGTCAGCCTCATGCCAGAAACTGCTGCAACACGCGCGTACACTCTTTTATGCCGATCGGCTTTGCGATATGCGCATTCATGCCGCATTCCAGACAATGCTTTGCGTCGTCGGAAAATGCGTCCGCCGTCATTGCAATGATCGGCAGGTCTTTATCCGGACGGTCAAGCGTACGGATTTTCATGGCCGCGTCATAGCCGTTCATAACAGGCATCCGGATATCCATTAAGATCGCGTCATAATAACCGACCTCGGACTGCGCAAATTTTTCCACGCATTCTTTTCCGTTCTCCACCCATTCAAGAACCAGCCCGACGGCCGATAAGATCTCATTTGCAACTTCCCAGTTGATCTCAATGTCCTCCGCAAGCAGGATGCGTTTGCCGGAAAAATCAATCTCCTTTTCTTCTTCTGTCTCCTTGCCGCTGTAACCATCTATATACTGGCACAGACGGTCGTACAGCGTGGACTTAAAGAGCGGCTTTGAAATAAAGCCTTCGATCGACATACTGCTTACCTCTTCTTCGATATCGCTCCAGTCATATGCCGAGATCAGGAAAACCGGAACGCCGTTCCCCACGCGGCCTCGAATCTCCTGTATCGTGCGCACGCCGTCCATGTTCGGCATTTTCCAGTCGATCAGGACAAAATGATAATCCTGCCCGCGGTCGTGACGCTCCTCGATCATACGGACGGCTTCCATCCCGTCCATCGTCCATTCCGCATGGACGCCAAGCTCTTTGAGGTTTTCCGCGGCGCTCACGCACAATTGCTCATTATCGTCCACGACAAGCACATTCCATTCCGGAAGCTGCATTTCCGTCCCGGCCTCCGTCTGCTCAAGATCCAGTATGATATGGAACTCACTGCCCTTATCCTTTTCACTGTGGAGTTCGATCGTGCCGTCCATCAGATCGACAATGCTCTTTGTGATCGACATGCCAAGCCCCGTCCCTTTGATATGGGAGACCTGCGTATTTTCCTCCCGCGAAAACGTATCAAAAATCTTTTTCTGAAATTCCTCCGACATACCGATTCCCGTATCTTTAACGATAAAATGCGTCCGGACAAAATTTTCGCCTTTCGGCGACGCTTCCTGATACAAATGCACGTCAATCCGCCCGCCGTCCGGCGTGAACTTCGCCGCATTCGACAGCAGATTTAACAGTACCTGATTCAGCCGCACGTCGTCGCACAACACCGTTTCTGATATAATATCGCGGATATAAATGTCAAAATACTGGTTTCCGCTCTTTACCAGCGGCTGCACGATATTGACCAGATCGTCCATCATATCGCGCAGGGACATCGGGACATAATTCAGCGTCATTTTCCCGCTCTCGATCTTGGACATATCCAGCACATCATTGATCAGGCCGAGCAGATGTTTGCTCGAAAGCTTGATCTTATGCAGGCAGTCGTCAAGCCGCACCGCATCATCCATATTCCGGAGCGCGATATCCGTCATGCCAATGATCGCGTTCATCGGCGTACGGATATCATGGCTCATGCTTGATAAAAACTCACTCTTGGCTTTATTCGCGGAATCCGCCTCCTGTTTTGCCTGATCCAGCTCCCGCATCTGCTGCTGGGACATCCGGTAATACAGGCAGAATACGACCGCCATCACAACCAATACCGCAAGCGCGGACGCAAGCATGATCCAAAGGCGCATATGGTCAAGCCGGCTGATCGTCTGGATCAGGTTTGCGCTCGGCATTACCATGACCAGATACCATGTGTCATTTTCAACAATCGGCGTGCAGTAAATGTATTCGCGCTCCCCGTCAAACAAAACGGAAGCCCGGTACTCCTCCCCTGCGTCCATCGCGGCGAGCAGCTCCCTTTCATAATCCTCCAGGCCTTTTCCGTTCAAAATGCCGTACCGCGCACGCATCCGGTCAAAATAATTATCCGTTTTTCCCCCGGACTTAATGACAAAATCACCGTCTTTATCTATGATATGCGCATAAACGACCGCATTTCTTTCGTTTAAGTAAAGCGCCTCGCTGATATAATCCATTTCAATCCCGGCAATGATGGCAATGCTCTTTTTTCCGCCCTTCATCTGGTATTCCGCCACATTCCCGATAATCAGGATCTGCTCATGGTCTGCATTTTCGCCCTGTGCGATCAGATGCCCGTCATAGTCCAGCGTATCCATGACATTGACGTCATCCACGATCTTCATTTCGCTCCCGTAAAGCGTCTCGATCTCCCCGTCCTGCGCATAAAAACCAAGCCCGCAAAACCCGCGCACATCCGCGCCCACCTGCAGCCGCTGCAGCTTTTCCTGATCGTCCGGCTCATAATCGCCGGGGGAAACGCGCCTGATAATGCCTTCCAGCTGCCCCAACCTCAGATTCACAATGGAACTCAACCGATCCTGCAGCTGCGCGTTCACTTCTGTAATATAAATATCGCTCACATCCTGGATCGTTTTATCCGTCTGATGCGACATCAATACGCTCAGGCCCATAAATACCCCGACACAGATCAAAACTGCGCACCAGAAACTGCACCAGAAAAAACGGACTTTCTTTTTATCCATGATAACCCACTTTCCTTTACTCGCTTTCCGTCCGGCAGTAATACATACCTAATGCACCGTATAAATTATACGGTGCATTCGTCTCATTCCCTCTATAACCATTCAGCGCCCATTAGCCGCCCCCTGTTTTATTTCCCTGCATAGCAGGCAACAATATCGCTTTTGCACACTTCCATCAGCGCCAGCGTCTGCTTGCCAACCAGCCCTTTATCCAGCCACAGATCCCGCATGACAAAATCAAACTGCAGTTCATTATGCTCCTTGTACTTGGAAAACGCCCTGTCAAACTGGTCAGCAATCGTACAAAACTGCGTAAACATCCAGTTATTTTCCCCGCGCACTTTATTCGGATATCCCGTCCCGTCAAACCGTTCATGATGGTGCAGGCACATATCCGCGCAGATCTGCACAAAAAACTTGCAGCGCGGAGAATAATTCAGACGGATCAGGTTCGCTCCCTGTATTGTATGCTCCTGATGGATATCCGTACCGGTTTCATCGGTTTTTATCGCCTTAAATCCGGGAACGCTCGGCACGATCATGTCTCCGATATCGCAAAAATACGCCGCCTTGCTGATGATCTCGATCTGATTTTCGTTCAGCGTCATATCCTTTGATTCTGAAGCATACTGTCCCACCAGAACCCGCATAATACTCACCATGCGCGTATAATGCGCGCCGTCAACATTCGCGTATTTCATGTATTTATCATATACGGTTTCCAAATCCGCTATGTATCGCTCCGTTTCATGGAAATCCGACTCGCTCATGTCATGGCTTACCATAATGCCGAGCTTTGTCTTCAGCCTGCGCTGGATATCCTCCCGGTCAAACGGCTTTTTGATAAAATCACAGATCTTAAACTTTGTCGCGCGTTCCACATTGTCTTTGGTCGCTTCCGCCGTTACCATAAACACCGGAATGTCCGTCAATCCCCGCTCCTTCATAAAACGGAGCACACTGAACCCGTCCATGACCGGCATGGAAACGTCCAGCAGAATCGCATCCAGATGGTCTTTGTTTTTCTGTATAATGTCAAGCGCATTGTATCCGTTTTCCGCTTCAAGCGCCTGAAACTCATCGGAGACAATGCTTTTCATGATCTCCCGTTCTATATCCGAATCATCAATAATCAAAATCGTTTTTCGTCCGTCCGCCATATATCCTGCCCTCCGGCATTTCGCCACTCGTCCTTTTTCCTGCCGCGTTTTTTGTCAGAACCGTATCAGATATTTTTCTTGATACATTCCAAAATCTGTTCCTGCACCGGCAGGATCTGAACAAGGATCTCACGCGCCTGTTCCGGTTCTTTTCCGCGGAACAGCTCCACCATTTTGGAATATGCTTCAAAAAGCGGCGTAATTGAGAGATTCCCCGTCACGCCTTTGACTGTATGGACAGCTTCCGTCACATCTGCGTAATCCTCGCCACTGAAATCCGGCGATATGGGATTCTTTTGCATCATATCTAAAAACTTGACAAGCATTCTCTCGTATAAAGAACGGTTTCCACCCATGCGTTGGAGCGCTTCCTCTGTATCCACACCTAATGTTTTGAGTTCTTCCAGTAAATCCATGCCCTGTTTACCTCCTGTCTTTTGACTGTTAATACTATCGCACATTCTAACATAAAGATTTTTTTCAGTCAATGAAAAATATTTTTCCGTTCAAAGCGTTTCCCCGCTGTTTTCATCCAGAAATTCCACCGCCCCGCTCTCCAGACAGTAAACAGCCCCGACAACTTCCGGCCTGCTTTCGGATTCCCACGTCCCGGAGGAAAAGCTCTCCCGTATTGCCTCACAGCTGTGCTCCACATTCAGGCAGCATGCGCGGTATGCATTTTTTTCCGTTCCGATCGCTTTTAAGATCTCATCGGTAAGGAAGCGGATATAACCCTCCGGGCGGCCGCTCATCGCCGCGCCGACCGCGCCGCAGCCTGTGTGTCCAAGCACAACGACAAGCTCCGCTCCCAAATGCCCGGCCGCATATTCAATGCTGCCAAGCTGCTGATGGTCAATCACATTCCCCGCCACGCGGATCACAAAAAGCTCCCCGATGCCTGCGGAAAAGATCGCTTCCGGAATTACGCGCGAGTCCGAACAGGCAACGATCACCGCGTACGGACTCTGACCTTCCGCCGCCGTTTTTTCCCGGATCTCCCGCGAGATATCCCCGCTTCCGGTCCGCGCTTCCAGATATTTTCTGTTTCCCTGCTCCAGTTTGATTCTTGCTTCTTTCGCTGTCATTTCTTTACCCTCTTTCTAATGCGCTTTCCTCTGCAGCCAGCGCATTCAGTTCGTCAAGCGGCAGATTGGTACACTCGGCGATCTCCTCAAGCGACATTTTCCCTGCCCGGATCAGATTCCTGGCTGTCTCTTTCCTGCCCTCATTCCTGCCTTCATGCAGACCCTCATTTTTTATTGTTTTTGCTTCATAATCAAGAATCCTTCCTCCCATGACAAGACCAACTCCTTCCCTGACATTCTCATATTTTCGAGCCAGATTCCTTAAAACCTTTTTTGACATATCGTGAATCGTGCATTTTGTGTATTCATTTATTGCACCACAGAGCGTTTTTTCTTCCAGGCGTTTTTTTATGCCCTCATATTCCTGTTTTAATACTTCCAGCTTATCCGCGTTCCTGTCACACTCTTCCAATTCCTTTTCGTGTTTGAAGATATAAAATGGTATAAGGAACAGCAGGTTCTTTTCAAAAATCTCATCTATGTCGTATCCCTGCAGCTTCATTACAGGTATGCTGTAAGATATGCCGCCATCTGGCGTTTTTATCTCTATGCGCATTTCATCCGGCGTTGCCGCGCCGCTCCTTAAATAAAGCACCGCCGAATGCGGAAATGTCACTGTCAGGCGGTTTTCATTTATCTCTCCTTCGTCCAGCGCGATCTGGGAAGCATATTCAAAGATCCGGACTGCCATACTGCTGTCTGCTGTACTCTGGCATTCCCAGTGATAATTTTTAGTTTCCTTTCCCACTATTTTAAATTTCGTGTCTGTAATGCATTCGTATTCCTCCCCGTCCTGCTGGTTTATGTAATGTTCATTTGGTGAAAATACAATCTGCTCACTTCCCGTATAGCATTCCCCGAACACTTCGTTTATAAGCGGTATGATCAGCCCTCTGCAGTCATTCAGCAGGGTTCGGAACACATCATCATATGGCGTACTGGTTGATTTCATTCTTTCTCCATTCATCTGGCTTGCGAATATATTGCTATTGCTGCTTCTATCATACCACAGCTTGAGGTTATAGTAAACGATTTCATAAAGCAAATATTTTGCGTAAAATTTTCTGTTCTTTTTCTGCAAAAAGCTAAAATTTACCGTTGATTTCTTTACTTTTTCTGCATATACTAAAAGCAGGAAAATTCCTACTTTCCATAATTTGCAAGGAGGTAATTCATTATGTCAGCAAATACATTTGTAGATAACGCAAAAGTCATGGCGAAAGGACAGGTCACAATCCCCAAAGACATCCGTAAGATTCTCGGAGTGACCAGCGGCGACCGAATCTCATTCATTGTTGAGGGAAATACTGTCCGTATCGTAAATTCCGCCGTTTACGCCATGCAGGTTCTGCAACAGGAAATGGCCGGAGAAGCAGAACGTGCAGGTCTGACTTCTGATGAAGATATCATGGCAATGGTAAAAGAATTAAGAGACGAGGACGAAACCGCATGAGAATTTTAATTGATACAAACGTGTTGATCTCTGCCGCGCTCAATCCTGGCGGAATTCCTTTTCAGGCTTATGCAAAAGCGTCTTCTTATCCAAATCATGGTATGATTTGTGAACAAAATGTGGATGAGATGAAGCGTATATTCAACAAGAAATTTCCCAATCGGCTTGCGGCGCTGGATAAGTTTCTTTCCATTGCCCTCATCACTTTGGAATTAATACCCATCCCGATAAACGAAACCGTTTCAGAACTACAAATTCGCGATGTGAAAGATCGCCCAATCTTGCGGTCAGCCATAGATGCGAAAGCAAATATCGTGCTCACCGGCGATAAAGATTTTTTAGAATCCGGCATAAAAAATCCTGCCATTATGACTCCGGCTGAATTTCTGCGACTCTAACAATCTTTGGAAACACAACCGTTACGGTCGTCCCGCTGTCCTCAACGCTCTTCAACTCTATCTGCGCATGATGGAGCTTCGCCGCATGCCTGACAATCGAAAGCCCAAGCCCCGTACCGCCCAGCTCTTTTGAGCGGCTCTTATCCACCCGGTAAAACCGCTCAAAAATACGCTGCTGATGTTCGGGCGGAATGCCAATGCCCGTATCCGCGACAGACAGCGAGACAGCATCCGCATTGTTTTTTACCGTCACCGTCACGCTGCCCTGCGCGCGGTTATATTTTATGGCGTTGTCACAGAGGTTATAAACAATGCTCTGTAACAATTGCGGTATGCCCTGCATGACAGCCGCCTCCCCTTCCAGCGTCATTGCAACGTCCATACGCGCAGCTTCCGCAGACAGCGTTTTCATCGTTTCCTTTGCCAACGCGTACAGATCCGTCTCTTCCCGCTTCATGTCATACGCGCCCTCATCCAGATGGGACAGCCGGATGATATCCTCCACAAGCCGGATCATGCGCTCCGCCTGCGCCTGAATCTGCCGGTAAAAGAGCATCGTATCTTTTTCCTGCACCATCCCGTTTGCGAGAAGCTCCACGCAGCCCGCGATCGTATGCAGGGGCGTTTTTAATTCATGGGACACATTTGCCGTAAACTCCCGGCGCATCTGCTCCGCGTTTTCTTTTTCCGTCACATTCAACGCCAAAAGAACCGCGCCCGATACCGTCCCCTCTGTTATGACCGGGTTGATATTCAGCTGATACCTACCGCCGGACAATGCCACGACCTTTTCCGCATGCTGCCCGTCCTCGAATCTGCGCAGTATATCAGAAAGCTCCGCGCTCCTGTTGACCGACAAAATATGCTTCCCGATGCAGGCGCGGTCCGTCCCAAACAGCTTTTCGGCGGAACGGTTGATGCTAAGAACCGTCCCGCCGGCATTTAAGAGAATAATCCCTTCCGCCATATTTTCCGTTACTGTCTCAAATTCCCTGCGCTGCCGCCTCAATTCATCGCTTTGATATTTAATCTGGCGCTGCTGCGCGTCAATGCGGCGCAAAAGCGGGGATAACTCGTCATAGCCCTCGTTTGAAAGCGGCTCTTCCAGATTCAGGCGGTTTAACGGCGCGACGATATGTTCTGACAGACGCGAAGCAAACACCAGCGATAAAACAACCGCCATCAGTATAATCATGCAGACCGGCTGCGCCATGCCCAGAAATAACGTCAGCAGCGTGTTCTGCGAAACAGAAAGTCGGAGCGCTGTGCCATCCGGCAGCCGCTTTGCGCAATACAGCGTGCGCTCCATTAAAGTTGCGGAATAGCGGGAGCTTTCCCCATAGCCGTCCGCAAACGCTTCCTGTATCTCCTCCCGTTCCAGATGGTTTTCCATATCCGCCGAATCCGTTTTCGTATCATATAACACCGTTCCGTCTTTATCGACCCATGTGATCCGGTATTCCCCGGCGTCCAGCCCTTTCAAAAAATCCATTCCTTCATCCGCCACCGCCCTTGCGGCCAGCTCCGTCTGGTTTTTCAGCTGGCTTCGCCGGACGCCGCCGAAATAATCATAAAGCATGCCCATAAACACTATGGCGCACGCAAAAAAAACGCCAAGCGCCACAAAGCAGATGGCGTGAAAAATACGTTTTGTCATAACCGCGCCTCCATCCGATAGCCAACGCCGCGCACCGTCTGGATATAATCCCCGCAGACGCCAAGCTTTGTGCGCAGCGTGCCGATATGCACATCCACCGTCCTTGTCTCACCGATATAATCCGCGCCCCAGACGCTCTGCAAAAGCTGTTCGCGCGTAAATACCTGCCCGATATGCTCCATAAATTTTTTTAACAGCTCATATTCTTTTAAAGTAAGCTGTATCCGCCTGCCTGCTGCGGAAACGGTGTGCTCCCCGGTATTGATTTCAAGGTTTCCCGCGCGCAGAACCTCTGCCGTATCTTTTGGCTCCGCGCGCCTTAACACTGCCCTGACGCGGGACGCCATTTCCATCATGCCAAACGGCTTCGCCAGATAATCATCCGCGCCCGTATCAAGCCCGACCACTTTATCGTACTCCGTCCCTTTTGCAGTCGCCATGATGACCGGGATATCCGCTGTGGCGGCGCTGGCGCGCAGCCGCTTTAAAATCTCAATGCCGTCCTCGCCCGGAAGCATGATATCAAGCATGATCAGGCGCGGCCGTTCTGCCTTTAACGCTTCAAACAATTCCTGTCCGCACGTAAAACCTTTTGCCTGAAACCCCGCCGCCTCAAGCGCATATATCATCAGGCCGCGGACGCCCAGGTCATCCTCTACACAAAAAACCATGTCTGCACCTCTTCATCTATGATTGCCAACGCCGCAGGGAACCCCCTGTGCCGGCAAAGCCCATTATTTTACATCAGAAATTATACCGCACTCCGCCGCGCGCTTCAACGGTTTGGGACATTTATCCCTCTTTTTGCCCGGTAATGGAAAACGTCACCCACCCGGCAATATTCGTGGCATGATCCCCGATCCGTTCAAAGTATTTTGCGATCATCAAAAGGTCAAGCGCATACCCGCCCTCGGACGGATCGTCTGCGATGATCCCGATCAGGCTTTCCTTTACCTGCAGGAAATAATTGTCCACAAGATCGTCTGAAAGGATAACGGCTTCCGCCAGTTTTATATCCTGCTTTACATAAGCGTCCACGCTGTCTGTCACCATTTTAATCGCCGCTTTCGCCATTTCACAGATCTGGGCGTGTTCCTCGTGTGTGCGCCCGTTTAAAAACGTGATGATCTCCGCGATGTCTTCCGCCTGGTCGCCGATCCGCTCCATATCCGTCACCATTTTTAAAGCGGCGGAAAT
This sequence comes from uncultured Lachnospiraceae bacterium, assembly GCA_947625875.1. Lineage (GTDB taxonomy): Bacteria > Bacillota > Clostridia > Lachnospirales > Lachnospiraceae > Eubacterium_J. The sequence goes on along the minus strand of CANQQG010000003.1, from coordinate 69,788 downwards.
CTGGCGCAGATCCCTTGCCACCGGCTGCTGCTGCAGGAGCAGGCGCAGGCAGATCGCTTCTATGCCGCGCTCCTTCTCGTCGATCTGCCGGTCCAGCGGCGCGACCTTTGTCGCCTGGTCGCCGCTCCCTTTGGCAAGCGCATCTGAGACAACCGTAATGGCCTCTTCGCATAAAGCCCCCATTTTGATCAGCTCCTGGTTTAATTCCGCAAGCTGCGCGTCAAATCTGTTCCTCATTATCCAAACCTCCCTGTGATATAATCCTCTGTGCGTTTATCCTCCGGCTGCGAAAACAGCTTTTCCGTATCCCCGTATTCGATTAGATCCCCCAGCAGGAAAAATGCGGTCTTGTCAGAAATGCGGACAGCCTGCTGCATATTGTGCGTCACAATGATAATCGTATATTTTTCTTTCAACTGAATGGCAAGATCCTCGATCTTTGATGTGGAGATCGGGTCCAACGCGCTCGTCGGCTCGTCCATCAAAAGAACCTGCGGCTCTACCGCCAGCGCCCTCGCAATGCAGAGCCTCTGCTGCTGCCCACCGGAAAGGCCGAGCGCATTCTTTTTTAACCGGTCATGCACTTCATCCCAGATCGCAGCCCCGCGCAGCGAACGCTCCACAATATCGTCCAGCTTTACGCGGCTTGTTATGCCATGCGTCCTCGGCCCGTACGCCACGTTGTCATAAATGCTCATCGGAAACGGATTCGGCTTCTGGAATACCATCCCGATCTCCCTGCGCAGCGCATTGACATCGACCTCCGGCGCAAAAATATCCCTGCCGTTATAGCGTATTTCCCCTGTGATCCGCACTTCGGGAATGAGATCGTTCATGCGGTTTAAATTTTTTAAAAACGTGGATTTCCCGCAGCCGGAAGGGCCGATCAGGGCGGTGATATTTTTTTCCGGAATCTCCATACTGATATTTTTCAATGCCTGTGTTTTTCCATACCACAGGCATAAGTCCTTCACCGTAATGATGTTGTTTTTCATATGCTTCTCCTTCTCTTATAATATCTGCCGACCATGGCGGCAAGCAGATTGACAAGCAGCGTCAGCGCCATAAGGATTGCCGCGATCGCAAACGCCACGCCAAATTCGCCGCGCTCCCTCGCATAAAAATACAATGCAACCGTCAACGTTGCGCCGGAACTGAAAAGCCCGCTGAAAAACTCGTTTATCACATGCGCAAATCCCGCCGTAAAAAGCAGGGCCGCGGATTCGCCCAATATACGCCCCGCCGAAAGGATACAGCCGGTAATAACGCCGTCAATGCAGCCCGGCAGTACGACTGTGCGGATCACGCGCCACTTTCCCGCGCCAAGCCCAAACGCGCCTTCCCGGTAACTCTGGGGAACCGTCTTTAAGCTTTCCTGCGTCGTCCGCATAACCGTCGGCAGGTTCATGACCACAAGCGTGAGCGCGCCCGCAAGCAGGGACGTCTGCATATTTAAAAACGTGCAGAAAAACAGCATCCCAACCAGGCCGTATATAATAGACGGAATGCCGGAAAGCGTCTCCGCCGCGTACTCAATCACAGAAACAAGCTTTTTATTCGCGGCGTATTCCGTCAGGTAAACGGCGGCTCCCGCGCCGATTGGAATGACAATGCAAAGCGCGGCAATTATGATATAAACCGTATTTAAAATATCCGGCAAAATCCCGATACCGCCGCCAAGATAGCTCGGCGCAGTGGATAAAAGCTCCCATGTAATATCCGGCAGTCCCCGGAACAGCACATACAGCGTGATCACCGCCACCAGCATACAGGTAAAAACAGCGGAAAAGCCCATCAGCGCCCGCATAAGCCAAATATAAACGCGTCGTTTTGCCGACATCTGTCTTTCCATGTCTACTCCTCCTTTGTGCGTTTCAAAAAGAAATTTAGCGTCGCATTGATCAGCATGATAAATAAAAACAGCACAAGCGCGATGGAAAACAGCGCCTGCTGCTGCAGGCCCTCCGAATACGACATCTCACTCACTACCGCCGTCGTCAGGAAACGGACGCTCTCAAAGAGCGACGGCATATTTGCGGCATTTCCCGATACCATCATAACCGCCATCGCCTCGCCGACCGCCCTTCCCACGCCGAGCACGACAGCGGCGGCAATGCCGCTCTTCGCCGCCGGGACGGACACCCGGAAATAAGTCTCCACAGGCGTCGCGCCCAGCGCAAGCGAAGCGTCCTCATATTCCTTCGGGACGGCTTCCAACGCCGTAATCGACACATTGATGATCGACGGCAGGATCATAATGGCAAGCACGATGACCGCCGCCAGCAGGCTCGCGCCGTCAGGCACATGAAATACTTTCCGGATAAACGGCACTAACACGCACATCCCGACAAGCCCGTATACAACCGAAGGGATGCCCGCCAGCAGGCTCACTGCCATCGACACGATACTCCGCACTTTCGGCGAAGCGATCTTTGCAAAATAGACCGCTGTAAAAAAGCCGATGGGAACGCCGAGCAGGATTGCCCCCGCCGTCCCGCAGACGCTTGTCAGGATAAACGGCAGGATTCCAAACTTCGGCTCCGCCGCCGTAGACGCCCACTGTTTTCCGGACAGGAACGGGACCAGCCCGATTTTTCTGATCGCCGGGAGCCCGGAGATGACCAGATATACGGTAATCAGCAGCACGCAGCCTACGGCGATCAGCCCGAGCGCAAGAAATATGCCATGAACCACAGTTTCCAGAACCTGTTTTTTATTTTTCACTTTTTTCATCTGCATGTCCCTCTCACTTTGCCGCGACAACGCCCGCTTCTGAAATCAGGCTGACCGCTTCATCTGAGATCGCAAAATCATAGAATTTCTGCGCCGCATCGGAAAGCTTCGTATCGGTTTTCGTCACTAACACAAACGGACGCTGCACGACGTAAGAGCCGTCTTTTACCGTACCTTCATCCGGCATAACGCCGTCTACCGATATCGCCTTTACGCTGTCCCCGACCGCGGCCAGCGACGCATATCCGATCGCGTCCGGATTCCCCGCGACTGTTGTAATGACGTCGCCCGTCGAGGTAAGCTCCTGACGGTATGCGCATGCATCTTCCGTCCCGGTGATCGACTCAAATCCGTCGCGCGTCCCGCTGCCCGCTTCACGTCCGATCAAAACGATCTGCGCGTCCTTGCCTCCGACTTCGCTCCAGTTTGTAATATCCCCGGTATAAATCGACGCGATCTGATCCAAACTCAGATCCGCGACCGGATTCTCCGGATTTACAATGAGCGCGATCCCGTCATAGGCAAGGACCGTCTCTTGTAGTCCGCCGGCCTTTTCATCCTCTTTTAAGCTGCGGCTGGATAACCCGATATCACAGCGCCCTTCCTGCACCGCCTGGATGCCGGAGCCGGAACCGGTCGGATTATACGTAAAGGAAATGCCGCCGTTTTCTTTCATAAACGCCTCTCCCAGCACGCCAATGACTTCTTCCATCGAAGTCGAGCCATCCGTCGCCACCGTACCCGACTGCTTTCCGGAACACCCCGTAAAGGCTGCCGCTGCCAACGCCGCCGCAAGAACAAGTGATAAAGTTTTCTTTTTCATTTTCCATCTTCTCCTTCCATGATGTTTTTTATAGCTTTCGGCTATGGTTCTATCGTAAAGAAAAGACGTCAAATCCGTTACCCTGTCTTTGTAAAATGTATGTAAAATATCAAAAATATGTATAAATCCCCCTGTCTTTGGCAATCCTGTCCCTATGAGACAAATACAAAACTTTTTTATCTGCGGCCTGACAGGCTGGTGCATGGAGATCCTGTTTACGTCCGCGGGCGCAATCCGAAAAAAAGATTTAACGCTGGTCGGGCAGACCTCCCTCTGGATGTTCCCGATCTATGGCATGGCGTCAGTGATCAGCCCGATCTCCCACCACTTAAAAAAATGCCCCGCGCTGCTGCGCGGAGCGATTTACAGTGTCGGCATTTTTACCGGCGAATATGTAAGCGGGAGTTTTTTAAAAAAACATAAAATGTGCCCCTGGGATTACAGCCGCGCAAAGTCAAACGTCAACGGCGTCATCCGCCTGGATTTCGCGCCTCTTTGGATGTTTGCAGGGCTGACGTTTGAAAAAGTCATGGAGCTGGCAGGCGGGGAGGACTGAAATCTTTCCCAAAACAGATCGATTGAATCCATCCCTGTCCCCTTTGCCGACAGTTCCATATACGAGCCAGACAGGAAAAAGTCTTCAAAATCGTCCATAAAAATCGGGCAGGGAAACTTTCCCTGCCCGTACGCTTAAAAATCACAAAATTTATGCGCTTTATCAATCCGTTATCTCCGGTATCCCATCCGCCTTCCGCAGCGCATCTTTTGCGAGCCTGTCGGCTTCTTCATTATAGAAGTCCCCCGTATGCGCCGCCACTTTCGTAAATGTGATCCCGATATTCTGCCTGCACTTATCCATAAACGCCGCGTATTTCTGCGTCAGCTCATTTTTCGCCCGCCAGCCATGCGTCGCCCACTGCTCAATGCCTGTGTAATCATAATGGATATTGATTTCCTGAAACCCTTTTTTCATCGCCCATTTTACGGCAAACATCGCGCCGAGCATCTCCCCGCTGACATTCCGCAATGCCAAAGACTGCGGGTTATTGCCGTTTCCGGACTCTTTTACCACGTCCCCCTCCGGCGTGATCAAAACGCAGCCAAAGGCATACCGCCCCAGCTTTTTATCAAAGCTGCCGTCCACATACGCGGTCAGCCGCCCCTGCGGAACCGCTTTTGCAGCCCCGTTTTTCTCATCGTCCTCATTTAAAATCGTGATCTGGCAGGCGCGCATCGCGGCAAGCGCCGTATGGTGGCTTTCCGGCGTCACGCCCGCGCAGCAGGACGCGTCAACGATGATCTCCGCTTCCGGCAGAAACGCTTTCACAAGCAGCGCATTTGAAATGACGCAGATATCCGTACAAAGCCCGATGAACGTAACGCTCCTTACCGTATCCTTCTCATTTTCCTCCCGCAGCAGCGCGCCCAGCTCCGCGGAGCCAAACGTCCCCTTATCGACCGCAGGGTTTTTCTGCAGCGGCTGCAGCTCCCGCCGGATCTGCCACCCTTCCGTATTCCGGATGCAATGCGGCACAGGAAGGTTTCTTCCCTCCTGCGTCTGCAAATAAGATTCCTCATGCGTGTCCCTTGTAAAAAAGACCGTTCCCGTAAAACCCTCTGTTTTTTGTATCACCTTTGGCACAATCGCCTGCGCCTCTTTTGTTCCGAGCGCGCCGTCGATAAAATCATTCTGCATATCAACGACAACTAATATATCCTGCATCTGTCCCCTCCACAAACCTGTCTGATCATTTGACGCAAAGCCTACGCCAGCTTTTTAAACATCCATGTGTGCGGGCATCCCTGCTCCAGCTCCACCGTCCCCATTTTACGGTAGCCCTGTTTTTCATAAAACGCGCTGGCCCGACACTGCGCATGGAGATACAGCTCCCGTCCGCCCAGCTTAACGACCTGCGCTTCGGCTTCCGAAAGGATATCCGCGCCGACATGCATCCCCCGGTACTGCGGCAGCACAGCGATCCGGCCCACGATATACATGCCCTTCTCTTCCGCCCAGTAAATCCTGCACGCAGCTACAGGAGCCCCTCTGTCAAAAACCACAAGATGAAGCGCGATTGCATCAATATCATCAAATTCTTCCGCAAACCCCTGTTCTTCCACAAAAACCTTCGTCCGTATCTCCTGCGCTTCTTTTGGCAGCTTCTTAAATAATCTTGTCTCCATCTCCGCTGATCCCACTCCTTCATCCGGCAGCCATATACCGATCAATCAATTCTTCTATCTTTTCCGTTTCCATTTCCTCCATCCACCGGCTGATATCTGCAAACAACGCCTCATCCGCTTCGGACAGCCTGCCCTTTTCCACGCCGCGGATAAAAGACGCCGCCGTTGCAAAATCAAACGCCCCGATGCTTTCTCTGATGTCCGATAAGATCTTATGTATATCCTCCTTCGTCAGGACTGCCTGTTCCCCGTCCGTATCCTCCGGCTCCACCGAAATCCGGTATTCCTCTAAAACCGCGCGCACGCTTGCGAGAAACTGCCCGTACTCCGTAAGGAATTCTTCCATATGCTCATCAATAAACGCATATTCGCCCGCTTTTCCGGACAGTTCCTGCGCGCGCGCCAGCTCTGAGAGCCGTCTTGCGCCGATATTTAAGGAACTGCCTTTCATGGCATGGATCTTAACCGTATAGTCCTTATAATTCCCTTCCCGCTGCAAATCCCGCAATTCCTTCAGCTGGCCGGCGCCCTCCGTAAAGATCATCTGCAAGATACTCAGATAATCCTCCAGCTGCCCGCCGCAGTTTGCGACGCCCTGCGCCGCGTCAATCTGCGGCAGCATATCCTGCAGCTTTGCAAGCTCCGCCTGCTTCCCGTCCGCTTCCGCCGTATCCGGTTCCTCTTTTTCGCAGAGCGTAATGCTCTCCCTCGGCAAAAACTGGTAAAACAGCCGCTCTAACTGTTTAAAATTCATCGGCTTGCCCAGGTATTCGTCAAACCCTTCTTCTAACAGCTTCGTCCTTGCGCCGCTGACCGCGTTTGCCGTAAGGACGATGATCGTACAGGCGCCGGAGCTGTAATAATCATCCAGCTTCCGTATCCGTTTCATGGCTTCGATCCCGTCGACCTGCGGCATCATCTGATCCATAAAAATAATCCTGTAATGATTCCTGCCGCACAGATCCACAGCCTCCTGCCCGCCGGACGCAACGTCGACATGAAGCCCGTACAGCCGCAGGCTGCTCGCCGCAACCTTTAAATTAATCTGGTTATCATCGACCACAAGCGCATCGATCCCCGATATCTTTAAGCTGCCGATCGACGATTCCCCCTGGCTGCTCTCTTCCCGCGCATAAGACAGGTTCAGCGGGCTGTCGTCGACGACCTTCTGGCGCAGCGCGACCGTAAATACCGAGCCTTCCCCGTATTTGCTCTCCACCGCGATCGTGCCGCCCATCAGCTCCACATAACCCTTTACAATGGCAAGTCCGAGCCCCGTCCCCTCCACGCCGTCATGCATCCGCTGGTCCATCTGGGAAAAACTGTCAAACAGCCGCTGTTTTTCCTCTTCATGGATCCCGATTCCGGTGTCTGACACTTTAAATTCCAGGGAAACATTGCCCGCATATTTCTCAAGGACGGAAACCTCCAGCGAGACGCGCCCCTCCTGCGTATATTTCACCGCATTATTCAAAAGATTGATCAGAATGCCGCGCACCCGCGTTTTATCCCCATATAATGCATTCGGGACGTCCGGCGCAACCTCCATATGGAAATCGAGCCCCTTAGCCTGCGCCTGCATATCAATAATCGAAAAGACATCATTAAACAGGCTCGCCGTATAATAATTATTGCGGACCAGCTCCATTTTCGCAGATTCGATCTTGGAAAAATCCAACACCTCATTTACAATGGCAAGCAGGTTGTGGGACGCTGTTTTTATATCCTCCACATAGCTGCGCACCTGTTTCTCCGGATTCATCTTCAGCACCAGCTCCGAAAACCCGACGATCGCATTCATCGGCGTGCGGATCTCATGCGACATATTCGCAAGGAACGTCCGCTTCGCATGGTTTGCCGCCTCCGCCTCCGCAATCGCCTCTTCCAGCTTCTGCACCGTCTTCACGCGCTCCGACAGATCCGTAACAATGATGATATACCCGATCACATCCCCGTAAGGGTCAAAGATCTTGCTGATCCCAAGGCTGCAGGGCACGCGGTTGATCCGGCACACCGCATCAATGTCCTGATGGTTCCCTTCAAAGAAAAACGCAGCCTCCTTATCCAGTTCAAACAGATTCGGGAGCGCACAGCCCTCCCGCCGGTCAACGCCCCGCTCGACGTGGAAAAAAGACGCCGCCGCGTCATTCATGATCCGGATCAACAGATCCGAATCGTACACAATGACCGGCATTGCAAGCGAGTTATAAATATATCCGGACATATTTTCAATCGTAATCCGCGAACGGTTGATCGTAGAAACCGCATGATAAAGCACAAGCAGCCCAAAAAACTGCGTGATCGCGCTGCCCGGAATCGCGGGTTTCCCCAAAAGCGGGAAAACCGTCACAAACACCATGCCAAACGCATTCAGCGCCTCCGCCGCCAGAAACTGCCTGCCAAACGCCCGCAGCCGCTTCGGGCCGGAAGCGCACGCCATATAAAGCGTCAGCCCCGCGACATTGAGCGAGACGACGATATAATACAGCGTATATACCAGATTAAAAATATGCGGCTTAAAATACCAGGTCATCCCCTGCGCGCCGATCTGATAAATGGCATGGTTGCTTAACACCGCAAGAATGCCGACCGGGATGCTGAGACAGGCGATCCAGTTAAACAGGCGGCTCTTCCACCGCTCAATGCCAGACAAATGGCATACCAGCATCTGCACCATGATGATATACAGGTCAATGCCCGCCATTCCGATCGTGCGGCAGAAAAACGCCTTCCCCGGATCGGTCTGTAAAATGAGCAGGCCATACCCCAGGCTCCATATCGCGCTCGCAAAACAAAACACTGCAAACAGGCTGTTTTCCTTATATTTTTTTCCAATGGTGCGGCTCATCTGCAAGCCGTAATAACAGGCCAGAACAAACGCGACAAATAAACATCCTGCAAAAAAATACTTCATAATTATCCTCTTGCCCATGTAGATTTTAAGGGAGACGTTTTGTGACTGTCTCCCTTAATCTTTTCATTTTTCCGCGATCCGGCAGTCTGTGGCAAAATCCCCCTAATTGCCCTTACCTGTCAGATATTCATGAATGCCTTTTGCAGCGGCTTTCCCCGCGCCCATGGCAAGGATCACCGTCGCCGCGCCCGTCACCGCGTCCCCGCCTGCAAATACGCCCGGCCGGGACGTCTGGCCCGTCGCTTCTTCCGCTATGATACATTTCCTGCGGTTGATATCCAGCCCTTCCGTCGTAGAAGAGATCAGCGGGTTCGGCGATGTGCCAAGCGACATGATCACCGTATCGCAATCGATCTCATACTCAGAACCCGGTATTTCAATCGGGCTTCTCCTTCCGGATTCGTCCGGCTCCCCAAGCTCCATTTTAATAATGCGGATCCCTTTTACCCAGCCGTTCTCATCCACTAAAATCTCGGTCGGGTTCTGCAGCAGGTCAAAGATAATGCCCTCTTCCTTCGCATGATGCACCTCTTCCGCCCTTGCCGGAAGCTCCGCTTCGCTCCTGCGGTATACGATATGCACTTCCGCGCCGAGACGCAGCGCCGTCCTTGCAGCGTCCATCGCCACGTTTCCGCCGCCGACGACAACTACTTTTTTGCCTTCTGAGATCGGCGTGTCATAATCCTTAAATGCCTTCATCAGGTTATTGCGCGTCAAAAACTCATTTGCCGAAAATACGCCGTTCGCCTGCTCGCCCGGTATGCCCATAAACCTCGGCAGCCCCGCGCCGGAACCGATAAATACCGCTTCAAAGCCCTCTTTATCCATCAGGTCATCGATCGTAACGGCTTTTCCGACTACAACATTTGTCTCAATTTTTACGCCGAGCGCTTTTACATTTTCCACTTCCCTGGCAACGACCGCGTCCTTCGGCAGACGGAATTCCGGTATGCCGTAGACCAGCACGCCGCCCGCTTCATGCAGCGCCTCAAAGATCGTCACGTCATAGCCAAGCTTTGCCAGATCCCCCGCGCAGGTAAGCCCTGCAGGGCCGGATCCGATCACTGCGACCTTACGCCCGTTCTTTTCAGCTGCGGCTGCCGGCTTCACGCCGTTTTCCCTCGCCCAGTCGGCTACAAAACGCTCTAATTTGCCGATCGACACCGGCTCGCCTTTGACGCCGCGGATACATTTCCCCTCACACTGGGACTCCTGCGGGCACACGCGTCCGCAGACCGCCGGGAGCGCGGACGCCTCCGATATCACCTGATACGCTTTTTCTATATCTCCGGCTTTTGCCTGCTCGATAAAGGCCGGTATATTAATGGAGACCGGACATCCTTTTATGCACTGCGCATTTTTACAGTTTAAGCATCTGGACGCCTCTTCCATCGCCTCTTCTTTATTATAGCCCAGACAGACTTCCTCAAAATTTTTCGCCCGAACCTGCGGCTCCTGCTCCTTGATCGGCACTCTTTTCATTACATCCATTATTTGTCACCTCCGCAATTTCCACATCCGCCATGGTGGGTATCGCCCTCCTGCAATTTGAGCATTGCCCGGCCTTCCTGTGTCTTATATTGCTGCTGCCGTTTCATCGCCTGGTCAAAATCTACGAGATGGCCGTCAAATTCCGGCCCGTCCACACAGGCAAACTTCACCTGGCCGCCGACGACCAGACGGCATGCGCCGCACATACCGGTTCCATCCACCATGATCGGGTTCATGGATACAATCGTATGGATTCCCAGCTGTTTCGTCAACAGGCAGACAAATTTCATCATGATCATCGGCCCGATCGCTACGCAGTGGTCGTAAACCTTTCCGTTATCTACAAGCTCCTGCAGCTGGTTTGTCCCCATTCCATGGAAACCGTATGTACCGTCATCCGTCGTCACATACAGATTTGCCGCAACCTTCCGCATCTCCTCTACGTAAAACAGCAGATCTTTGGTGCGGGAGCCCATGATCACGTCACAGTCCACGCCATGTTCCTTTAACCATTTTACCTGCGGATAGACCGGCGCAGTCCCCACGCCGCCCGCGATAAACACGATTTTTTTCTTTTTCGTCTCTTCCAGATTTTTCTCTATGCACAATTCCGACGGACAGCCCAGCGGCCCTACGAAATCGCGGAAACTGTCGCCGACATTCAGATCCTTCATCCGCTCGGTAGACGCGCCGACCGTCTGGAAGACGATCGTCACCGTCCCTTTTTCCTTATCATAATCACAGATCGTAAGCGGGATACGCTCACCCGTTTCATCCATCCGGACGATCACAAACTGCCCCGGCAGACAGGAAGACGCCACACGCGGCGCCTCGACGTCCATCAGATAGATTTTATCTGCCAGAAGCTCTTTTTTCACTATTGGATACATCTCAAACCTCCACTTTTTCTTTATGGCAAACAGATCGCACACAACGCTTTTTATCATAATCGAAAACAGCCGAAATAGCAATACCTATGAAAAATATACCAGCTCATCTTCCGGCTTTTGCGCCTCTTTAATCGAAACCGGATATAATACCGGCCCCCTGCCATGATATTCCATTGCAAATTCATACCTTACTTCGGCGGTAATGTCGATCCAGGAGCGGTGCGCGATCTTTTCCGCGTGTTCGTATTTGCATTTGAACCCGACAAACTGGATATCCGCCTCGCAGCAGGTCATTGCAAACCGCCCCGGCACAAAAACGCCTTTTTTCATTTTATTTTCAGGCCGGTATACCAGACCAAGGAAATGGATCTTCTTCCCGTCATATTTTTTCGGATCGTCCATCGCGTCCAGATACCAGATCCCATAATCCGCGTCCGTAATATCGATCACATCCGCATGGATGTCAAACGGCAGCTCCTCTAACTCCCGCTCATCGATCGTGCCGTCTTTTAACTCATAGACAATCTGCGCTTTGCGGTTTAACGCCTTCACCGTCCGGCGGAATTTGCCCCTTGGCGTATCCTCCTCACAGCGGTTAAAGATCACGACGTCCGCCGCAAACATCTGCTCCATCATCATGGCGCGCATATTCGCCAGATACATTTCAAACGTATCCGCATCCACCGTCGCGAGCGACTGCACCAACACCCATCCGGACGGCAGATCCATCTCCAGGAACGGCCCGACTTCCCATGTCCCGTTATACTCCACAAACACCTGATCCGGCTGGAACCGGATATCCAGTTCCCGAAGCTTTGCCTCTGTCAGCTCTTCCTGGTTTTCCAGCATGACCAGATGGCCGCGGATTGTCTTTAATTTTTCCTCATCATATTCCACATCGCCGTCTTCACAGCAGATGATCAGATTTTTGGCGTCTTTGCCAAATTCATTGTCATACAGCGTCTCATGGATCAGCGTCGTCTTCCCGCTGTCCATAAAACCGGTAAATAAATATACTGGAACCTCCTGCATGGATCCACATTCCTTTCCTGCCAAAATCAGTTTACACAGATCCGTCTCTGCGCAAACCCCCGCGCCATACGTTTTTACGCCAGCTCGAATAACTCACACAGCTCTTTTTCTTTCAGATCACAGCCGATCACACATAAACGCCCTGTATATTCCGGCTGCCCGTCCCGCAGCTCATATTCGCCCGGCACCATGTCAAAATAGATCCATGTCCCATCTGTCGATTCAACCATGCCCTTCGCGCGCAGGATCTCCCCATATTCTTCGGTCTCTGAAAGTTTTTTCAGAGCCTGCTCAATGGCCGCTTTTTCATATTTATGCGGCGTTTCCTTTCCCCAGCTTGTGAAGATCTCGTCCGCATGATGGTGGTGATGTCCATGCCCTTCGTGTTCATGATGATGATGATGTTCCTGCTCCCCATGCCCATGCGGATGATGCGGCCCATGCTCCTCATGCTCATGGTGCGGCCCATGTTCCCCATGCTCATGCGGATGATGCGGTCCATGCTCCTCATCATGCTCATGTTCATGGTGCGGCCCATGTTCTCCATGCCCATGTTCTCCATGCTCATGTTCTTCATGTTCATGCGGATGGTGCGGCCCATGCTCCTCATGCTCATGCTCATGGTGCGGCCCATGCTCCTCATGCTCATGTTCCTGATGATGCTCATGCTCTTCATGTTCATGATGGTGATGCTCATGTTCGTGTTCCGCCGCCTCTTTTGCGTGGCGCGCCTCCGCAAGCAATTCCATCTCCATGGAATCGCGCTGCTCAATGACTTTTAAGATCGCTTCCCCGCTGATCTCCGTCCACGGCGTTGTGATAACCGCCGCCTTTTCATTTAATGCCTGTATCTGCTTTACGCAAAATTCCAGCTGTTCCGGCGTTGCATTCTGGCTGCGGCTCAATACGACCGTCGTCGCAAATTCGATCTGGTTATTGAAAAACTCACCGAACGCTTTCATCTGCTTGGACGCTTTTGTCGCGTTTACCACCGTCACAAGCGCATTTAATTTCACATCCTGCTCTTTTTCCAGGTCAATGACCGACTTCATGACGTCCGATAATTTCCCAACGCCCGACGGCTCGATCAAAATACGGTCCGGATGGAATTTTTCCAGAACCTCTTTTAAATTTTTACCGAAATCCCCTACCAGCGAACAGCAGATACAGCCGGAATTCATCTCTGTGATCTCAATGCCCGCATCCTTTAAAAATCCGCCGTCAATGCCGACCTCGCCAAATTCATTTTCGATCAATACGATCTTCTGCCCCTGGAAAACCTCTTCGATCATCTTTTTAATGAAGGTCGTTTTCCCTGCGCCTAAAAACCCTGAAACAATGTCAATCTTTGTCATTTCTTTACATCTTCTTTCTTAAAAATATATGTCTCTGCAATCACCCGCGGCGGGAGCGGACGCCCCGCCGCAGGCTTCGTGGACATTATAACACATACGTCAGGCTTTATACCAGTATTTTCCCCACTTTTTTATTTCATTTTCTACTTTTCTTTGTATGTAAAAATCCATATCGATTCAAACTTTTCATCTGTTTCCGCCGCCAAAACACGCGGACGTCTGAAAAAAGATTGTATTTTCCCCGCGCCTGTCCTATACTGAAAAGAAAACACAGGAGGATTACTATGAACCCAAAACAGGCCTTTTATGAAACACAGGCAGCCACAATCATCAAAAACTTTGCCAGACGCCAGATTGCCGGTTATTATTGCGCAACGAAAGCCGAAGCCGTACAAAAAGCGTCCGAACTTGTCGCCCCGCAGGATACCGTATCGTTCGGCGGCTCCATGTCCTTATCAGAATCCGGCGTCATGGATATGCTCAAAGTAAGGGACGATATCCATCTCATTGACCGCAGCCTCGCCAAAACGCCGGAAGAGATCAAACAGGCCTACCGCGATTCATTCAGCGCGGACTGCTATTTCATGAGCAGCAATGCGGTCACACTCGACGGGGAGCTTGTCAATATCGACGGCAACGGCAATCGTGTGGCGGCATTGATCTACGGGCCGGATAAGGTCGTCCTGATTGTCGGCATGAACAAAATCACAGCCAGCGTCGAAGACGCGCTCTGCCGGATCCGCAATACGGCCACACCGCCAAACTGTATCCGGTTAAACAAAAAAACGCCATGCGCGGCCACAGGCGTCTGTTCAGAATGCTTTGGCGCAGACTGCATCTGCAGCCAGATTGTCATTACAAGGCGCAGCGGGACGCCGGGACGCATCCATGTCATCCTCACAGGCGAAGAGCTGGGCTATTAACCCGGGCAGATTCCCGCCGCGTCTTTCCGGAGCTTTCTTTCATGCCCCAAAAAGACGCGGCGGATACGCCTTTTCCGGTTTACAGGCTGCGCGCCGGCGCAAGCTTTGAGTGCAGCTTCATCTGCTGCTTGTGCTGATACATTTTTGCGTCCGCACGTTTTAAAATATCCTCATAGGACTTATCCGTCTCATGGTAATGCGAACTGCCGCAGGCGATTTCCAAAATGACCTGATGGCTGGCGTCCTCATTATACTGTTTTGTTTTCCGCAGCAGCGCCTGCTGCAGGCTGATCTGCTTCTCCCTTGTCGAATCTATGCAAAGCGCCAGAAATTCGTCCCCGCCCACGCGGTACACCATCCCGTAAACTTCTTTGATAATACGGGAGGCCTCCTGTATCAGCAGGTCGCCGCAGGAATGCCCAAACGTATCATTATAATATTTCAGATTATTCAAATCCAGCGACACAATACAGAGTTTGGAAAACTCCATCTCCTTTATGTCGCGGTCAAACGCATAGCGGTTGCCAAGCCCCGTCAGGTTATCCGTATACGCGATCTTCTTTAAAGCCCTCGCTTCCCTCGCCTGCGCGATATCTTTCAGCATCTGCTCCATTCCGGTATAAATGGCAATGATCAAAAACGCGCACAGGCCGACCTTTGAGAGCGTAAGCGACGCGCCTTCCACCAAATGGAAATAATACTGGATGGCGTTTAAAATAATAAACGTCAATAATATGATAAACGAAACCTGCAGCGCGCGGTCCCGCTTCAGCGTCTGCGACCGGAGCGTTTTTATAATAATGCTGACCAGTTCGACGGCGACATACGCCAGGTAAATGCCAAGGCTCTGCGTAAACTCCATAATATGCGCAAACTGCAAAACGAGAAGCGCGGCCACGATAAAAATATGCGCAAAAAACTCCGTCCTGCATTTTATCTCATCCGCGATCGTTTCCAGAAAGCAAATCAGAAAACCCGGAAGCAGATACAGGGAAAAATAATATATGTAATACTGCAAAACGCCATAAGGCACAACCAGCTGGTCGATAAACAGCGAACAGCTCGACCATATGACAAAAAAGATGCTGAAAAGCCCAAGATACAGGTTTTTGTGCCTTTTTGAGCCGTTATAACGCTCCAGCACATACAGCACGCACATAATGATCCCGAGCATCAAAATAATGATATTGGTGCAAAAATCCGGAATCTCGTCTTTGATCAGTTCCAAAAGCAGCGCGCCGGAGCTTCCGATGCGGAAGGTATAATCCGTCCGGTAACGGTAATCGTACACATTGGATATCTCCATCCGCAGCTCTTTTCCGGCGGAGTCCGCAGGAATTTCGATAAACTGGAACAGCGAGCCGGGCGACTGACAAAATGCAAATTTCTGCCCAAAATGATAAATGAGCGCATCGTCCACATAGGCGTCCAGAAAGGAATCCGTCATATAGAAACAGACCGTCTTCCCTTCCATATCCGGCGTGATCGTCCTTTTTATAAGCAGCAGGTTATGCGCTTCGTCCTCTTCGTATTCCCATCCGGTGTTTAAATCCACCGCCCGGTCGATCTGCAGTTCATCTTCCTCCGTAACCAGAAACGTATACGCCAGAAAACCGGTAAATAAAAAAACGAGAAGCGGAACCAGATATCTGCGGTTCAGTTTTATTCTATTCCTCATGCTATGGACAGCCCCTTCTAACCCGGTCACATCCGCTCCGGCGCGGAAAAGCCGAGTATGTCAATACATGTCTCCATGATCCCTTTGCACAGATCCAGCAAACAGATATAACTCCCCTGCCGCGCGGCGTCTTCTTCCGTAAGTATTTTCGTTTCATGGTAAAAATGGTTAAACGCATTCGCCAGATCATATAAGTAAGCGCAGACTTTATGCGGCGCCAGTTCCTCGTAAGCAGACAGAACCATGCCGTTAAACGCCGCCGTCTCCAACATCAGCGCCTTTTCACTCTCCGAGACGGCGGGCAGGATCCCGCCCTCTGGCATCCCTTTTCCGCCGCGCATATACTTTTTCAAAATAGATTTCATGCGCACGACCGTATACAGCAGATACGGGCCGGTATTCCCCTCAAAAGAAGTAAAGCGGTCAATGTCAAAGATATAATCCTTCGACGCCTGGTTTGACAGATCGCCGTATTTTATCGCGGACAGCGCCACGACTTTTGCCGTCTCTTCCGCTTCCGCCCTGCTCAGCGTCTCATTCTGCGCGATCTTGCGGTACATCTCCTCATAAATATCCCGCAGCAGGTACTCAAGGCGCATCACGCCGCCGTCCCTTGACCGAAACGGCTTGCCGTCTTTGCCGTTCATCGTCCCAAATCCGATATGGACCAGCTGTGTTTCTTCCTTAACCAGCCCCGTCTTCCTCGCGCAGCGGAACACCTGTTCAAAATACAGTTCCTGCCGCTTATCCGTCAGATAAATCAGTTTTTGCGGCTGGTAAGTCCGCATACGGTCTAAGATCGTCGCCAGGTCCGTCGTATTATACAGCGACGCGCCGTCTGACTTCAATATCATGCAGGGCGGGACTTCTTTGGTATCTGTTTCCTTTTTTACATCGACCACGAGCGCCCCGTCGCTCTCATAGGCGAAGCCATCTTTTTTCATTTTCTCAACCATGGCGGGGATCATATCATGGACGTCTGATTCCCCTTTCCAGAGGTCAAACTCCACATTCAGAGCCGCATAATTCTTTTTCAGGTCCGCTACGGACACCCGGATAATATGGTTCCAGAGCGCCCGGACGCCGCGGACGCCGTTTTGCAGCTTATAAGTGTCTTCCATGGCCTGCGCTTTATAGTCAGCGTCCTTTTCCGACTTTGCGCTTGCGGTAGGATAGATCTCTTCCAGCTCCGCAATCGTAAACGGGGCTTCCGCAGGATATTCCCCTTCATAGGATTCGTCAAAATAAACCAGGTCCGGCTGCCTTTTCCGCAGTTCCGTTATGATCAGCCCCATCTGCAGGCCCCAGTCCCCCAGATGGATATCGCCGATCACATGATGACCCGCATAACGCCCCATCCGTTTGATGCTCTCGCCAATGACAGCAGAACGCAGATGCCCGATATGCAGCGGCTTTGCCACATTCGGCCCGCCGTAATCAATGATCACCGTCTGCGCTTCCGTTACCTTTTCATTGCCATAGTCCGGCTCCTCCCGCATACGGTTCAGATACTGCGCCAGAAAATCTTCCTGTAATTTCAAATTTAAAAAGCCCGGCTTTACAGCTTCTGCGGACGCAAACACACCGCTGTCCGCCAAACGCGAAACCACATCCTGCGCGATAAGAATCGGCGCCTTTTTCAGCGCTTTCGCCGCCGACATCGCGCCGTTGCACTGAAACTCGCACAGATCCGGCCGGTTCGACGCCGTCACGCGCGCGTACGTTTCCTCTATGCCGCAAGCGGCAAACGCCGCCGCCATTTCTTCGTTCATGCATTCCATTAACTTTTTCATCTTTTCGATCCTGCTTTCTTTTCTTATTTTTGCTCCTGCAGCGCAGACATGGCGGAATCAAACGCATCCGGTTTTTCAGTGAGTATCGCGTTGATCTGCTGCTGCTCTTCTTCGTTTTCCACCGGCTTTGAGCCATATCGCCCGGAATAGGAGCCCGTCTTTGCGTTAAACGCGGCTTCGGCCTCTTTCCTTGCCGCTTCGATCTCCGCCCGCAGTTTTTCCTCATCCATTTCCGCTTCTTCCGACAGTCGCTGGTAGATCTCCTGCGCCTGTCTCTCCTGCTCTTCCTTCAGGCGCTTTTCCTCTTCCTCCGCCTCGATCTCCTCCTGCGTCTGATAGTGCACATTCCAGCCTTTCACAATGCTCCGGTCCATCCGGAGCTTTTTATCCCTTTTTGCAATTAAATCCACTGAATACGTCGCCGCCATACCAACACCCCAATATATTAAATTTATGAATCCCGTTCACATACATAAACATTTTTATTATAACATATATATTTCCACTTTTTCAAGACGGCAGGGAATCTGAAAATTTTGTCGCTTTGTCGAATTTAAGAAGATTTTTTTTATTTCTTTGTTACATTTCACGATTCATCGGTTTGAAAACGTTGCCGGAAACGTTTTTTTACCCTCAATTGACAATTATACGGCAAAAAAATTGTGCATTTTCCCCTCTTTTACAATCCCAATTTAGCCATATTGTATAAATCCCCAAAACTTTTTTTGTTGACTTATAACAACATGCTGGCTATAATAACAGCATAAGCAAATTGCTTATAACTCTCTCCCTAATATATAAATAATGATGGACGTAAAAAAGAAGTGACTCTCCCTCACTTCTTTTTTACATTTCTACTTTTAAATTCCTATTTCGTCTGTCATTTCACGTCTGTCATTCCAAGAATTTTTTTAGAAACCCGCTCATTAAAGAAATGGATAAACGGCCCCAGCCCAAAAGCGCAGACCGCCGTTCCGATATTTACGATCCCGCCGCACAGCAGGCAGACAACGGTACAGACCACATCCGTAAAAAGCCGGCACCAGAAATACGGCACAGGGCTCCTGTCGCTGAAAATGACCGAAAGGCTGTCATACGGCGAAATGCCAAGATCCGCCGACTGGTACAGCGAAACGCCGAGACTTACGACAAGCACGCCGACCACAACCGTCAGCAGGCGTACCGCCATGCCCTGATCGGACACATGCAGCGGCGCGAACACGCAGCCGATAAAAAAGTCCGCCACGTAGCCGAGCAGGAACCAGTTTACAAACGTCCCAAGCCCGACGTAATGTCTGCCCCAGATCAGTTCCAAAATAAAGATAAATGCATTGACGATGAGCAAAAGCTGCGGATAGGAAACCGGGAGCAGGTCCGCGCCCGCAAACATCATCGCGCTGTACGGATCGTTTCCCAGCATGGAAATACGGAAAACGGCAATCCCGATCCCAAGTATGATATTTCCTGCAACCATGCCAATGATACGTCGTATGCCGATCTTTTTTAAATATTCTCTCATAATCCCTCCTGTTTTCCCGGACCGCATCACCGGCTGCCCGCCGCTGAGAGCAGGATCCGGTCATTATCCAGCCGTTTCCCCGCATTGATGCGGAATTTTTCCAGCAGATCTTCCACCTTCAGCTTTTTCTTTTCCTTCCCCGCCGCTTCAAAGATCACTGTCCCCGCATCCATCATAAGAATGCGGTTTCCCAGATCCAGCGCCTGATGCATATTGTGCGTCACCATCAGGCACGTCAGTTTCCGGTCCTTGATGATCTCTTCCGTCAGGGCAAGCACTTTGGCCGCCGTCCCCGGGTCCAGCGCAGCCGTATGTTCATCCAGAAGCAAAAGCTTCGGCGTCACCATCGTCGCCATCAGAAGCGTCAGCGCCTGCCGCTGCCCGCCCGACAGCAGGCCCACCGGCTGTTTCATGCGGTCTTCAAGGCCCATATTGAGCCGGGCAAGCTGCTCTTTAAACATCTTTTTTTCCCGCTTGCTGACGCGGCTTAAATAATCATGCTTATCCGTCGACGCCTTTAAATAGGCAAGCGCAAGGTTCTCCTCAATCGTCATGCCGGGAGCCGTCCCGCGCAGCGGATCCTGGAATAAATGCCCAATCGTCTTGCTGCGCATATATTCTTTTTTAAACGTAATGTCTTCCCCGTCCAGTAAAATCTGTCCGCTGTCCACATAAAACGAACCCGCGATCGCGTTAAAAAGCGTTGACTTCCCGGCGCCATTGCTGCCAACGATCGTGACAAAATCCCCTTTGTCCAGATGCAGGCTGACATTGGAAAGCGCCTTTTTCTCATTGACCGTCCCCTGGTTAAATGTTTTACTGATCTCTTTTAAATCCAGCATGATGCGTCACACCCCTCCCTGACTGCCGCTTTTATTTTTCGCAGACATTTTCTGCTTAGTAAACGCCGCCGATTTTTTCAGATGCGGGAATGCGATCGCTACGGCAACGATAATGGCGGACACCAGCTTTAAGCACTCCGCCGGAACATTCATGCGCAGCGCGACTGCCACGATAAACCGGTACAGGCAGCTGCCAAGCACAACGCCGATGATCCGCCGCAGCATGGAGCCGGAACCGATCAGCGTCTCCCCGATAATCAGGCTGGCAAGCGCGATCGTCACCATTCCGGTTCCCAGATTGATGTCGCAGGATTTCTGGTACTGCGCGAGCGCTGCCCCGGAAAGCCCGGTCAGCGCATTCGCCACGCAAAGCCCCACCGTAACGGTAAAGCCCGGATTGATGCTGGAAGCGCGCACCATATCCGCGTTGTTGCCCGTCGCCCGGATGGACAGCCCGAGCCTTGTGTTTAAAAACAGCGCCAGCAGCGCGCTGGAAATGCCGACGATCACCAGCACGACAATCAGATTATACCATTCCGTCGGAATCTGTTCTTTTGCATAGGTAAAGATCGATTCACACCGGAACAGATTCACATTGGAAGAAAATCCCATCACCGCGATATTGACGGTATACAGCCCCGTATTTACAATAATCCCGGCAAGGATAGATTCCACGCCCATTTTTGTCTGCAAAAAAGCGGTGACAGAACCCGCCAGCGCGCCCGCGATCAATGCCGCAAACAACGCAAGCAGCGGATGCCCCGCCAGAGTGACCATCGCCCCCACCGAACAGCCGAGCGTGAAACAGCCGTCCGTCGTCAGGTCCGCAATATTTAATAATGAATACGAGACAAACAGCGCAAGCGCGACAAGCGAATAAATACAGCCAAGCTCCAGCGCGCTCTGCACGATGGATACCGTAAAAATAGATCCCATGCCAACTCCTCCTGAAATATTATGCTCCTAATTCGCCGGTTCCGGACGGACTGCCGCTCAAACGGAACTGCCCCGCAAGGTTTTTCATCGCTTCCGCCTGCTGGCTCAATACCTCGCTGGAAGCGGCGCTCTCCTCTACGGTCGCCGAATTTGTCTGCGTCACCCCGGCCACCGCGCCGATCTGCTCATTGATATACTCGGATTCCTGCGCCTGTTTCCGGGACTCCTCCGCAATCTCCGTCACAAGCAGGCGCGTCGCCTTGTTTTTCTCTACGATCGCGTTCAGCGCCGTCTCCATCTCCTCCGCAAGCTCTGTGCCCCTGTCGACCGCGCGCAGGCAGTTTTCGATCAGCTCCTGCGTATCGCTCGCCGACTGGCTGGCTTTTTCCGCAAGGTTGCGCACTTCATCCGCGACGACAGAAAAGCCTTTTCCGAGGTCGCCCGCATGGGAAGCCTCGACCGCCGCGTTCAGGGCAAGCAGATTCGTCTGGAACGCGATGTCGTCAATGCTTTTTATGATCTTTTCGATGCTGTCAGAAGCCTCTGAGATATCGTGGATCGCGTCCATTAACTCCTGCATCCGCTCTTTCCCGGTCTCAATATACGCTTTTGTCTGCACCGCAAATTCCTTTGCGTCTTCGGCGTTGCCCGAATTATGCTGCGCCTGCTCGGAAATCTTTCCCATGCGCTGCGACACTTCCTGTATGCTCGCCGCCTGCTCTACGGTCGCCGAGGCAAGCTGCTGTGTGCCGTCCGACACCTGCTGCGCTCCCATGGAAACCTGCTCCGCAGACCGATGGATATTTAAAAGCACCGTATTCATGGACGATACGATCTTTTCCAGAGAGAGATGGATCTTCTCGAACTCGCCCTGATATTCCACTTCCGCATGGACGTCAAAATTTCCCGCCGCCATCTCGCCAAGCTGCCTTGACACGTCATGGATATAGGACTGCAGGTTTTCCTGCGCAAAATTTAATGTCCGCGCCGTCTGGCCGAACTCGTTTTTCCTCTTTAAGCTCAGCGACTGTGAAAAATCACATTCCGACAGCCGCATCGCCAGGTCGCGTATTTCCCGCAGGGGCCTGGTAAACGCCGTTGCATAGACAACCGTCACGAGTATGGACAAAACGAGCATACACGCCGTACAGAGGTTTGTCATCTGCACCTGCCGGTCAAGCTTTGCATTCAGTTCCACCTCTTTTTTTGCATATTCCGCTTCTATGTCGTCAATATAATTCCCTGTGCTGACCACCCAGCCCCATGGCTCAAAAAGCATCGAATACGCCCGTTTCGGCGCAACCGTCACGCCGTCCGCCTTTGTAAAATAAAATTCGTTAAAACCGCCTTCCGCAGAAGCCTGTGCCACAGAGAGGATCTCCTGCACAATCTTTACGCCATTCTGGTCCTCCAGCTCATAGCGGTTCGTCCCCTCGTCCTCTTCCAGAATCGGGTGCGCAACAAGTATGTAGTCCAGGCCGTCGATCCAGAAATAGCCGCTGTCGTCGTCTCCGTAACGCAGCGACTTTACACAGGCGATGGCCTCCTTCTTTGCCGCTTCCTCCGTCAGTTCGCCCGCCTGATGGCGCCCGTAAATGCCTTCCAGGAGCGTTATGACGTTCTGCACCTGATATTCCACTGCATCGTCATAGCCTTTATAAAGCGTTTCCCGATACATATCCAGCGACGTCCGGATCTGCTTTTTCATGGCGTTGCGCGCCGTCCCGCCGATTGCCGCCGCTACGGTCACGACAAGTATGATATTTACCGTAAGCAGCAGCGTCCTTACACTCTTCATCCTGCTTTTCCTCCTTGATGTACGAAGTCTGGTTTATCTTAACCTGAGTTTATCATAACCTTTTTTCAGAATCAACCGAAATCAGAAAGAGCGCAATTCCGGACGGCAAAAAATGAGCTGGAAAAAGCCAATCCAGGCACTTTCCAGCCCATCTTCCTTATTCAAACTCTTCCGCGGTCTTTGTCTCCACCAGCTTTGCGCACATATCCGAAAACATACTGTAATCCAGCCCGATCGCATCAGCAGTCTCCGTATTGACCGTCGCGATGCCGTTGTCCAGATGCTGCACCGCCGTCTGCGCAGGATCCGCGCCGTTTACAACGACGTCCGAAACCATATCCGCGGTCGCCGTCCCGAGGTCTTCATAGTTTACGCCGTATCCGAGGAACGCGCCGTTTAAGGCGAAGGAGTCCGCGCCGCCGTAATGCGGGATCTTTGCGTCGAGGAATTTTTCATAAATCGCAAGCTCCGCCGTCATGATCGTATTATCGGACGGCGTAAAAACCGCGTCCACGCCCGCCGCCGCAAGCGCATCCGCCGCAAGCACGATCTCATTATTGGTCGTCCCTGTCTTTTCCACGACCTCCACGCCTTTGTCCGCGCAATACGCCTTTGCCTCTTCAATCGCTTTTGTCGAGGCGTCCTGGCTCTTGTCATACAGCAATCCGACGGACGTTATCTCCGGATCCGCCGCAAACATCAGATTGAAGATCGCATCTGTGTCCAGCGCGTCCGATGTGCCGGTAATGTTCACGCCCGGTTTTTCCAGATCCTCCACAAGCCCCGCCGTAATCGGATCGCTGACGGCGGAGAAAATCAGCGGGATATCCGTCCCGTCAACCGCATTTTGCATAACCTGCGCGGCAGGCGTCGCGATCGCAACGATCGCATCCACTTTATCCGCGACAAGCTCCGCCCCGATCTGATTCAATGTCGTAGCGTCCGCCTGCCCGTTAAACACATAATCCGAATAATCAAACGTAACGCCAAGCTCTTTCCCCTTTGCGTCCAGCTCGGCTTCTACCGCTTTTTCAATCTGGTTTAACGAAGCGTCGTCTACAAACTGTACGATTCCGATCTTATAAGCTTTGCCTCCCTCTGTTTTTGTTTCCTGCGCTCTCCCGCAGCCCGCGAATGCCGCAAGCGACATCGCCGCGAGCGCCAATGCTGCAATTTTTTTCTTCATACCTGCTTAAACCTCCACTTTCCAGGCATCCGCACCGCGTACGGATTTTTGCCTTTTTTATTTAAGCACGCATTACAGCAAATGTCAATGTTTTGCGGGAAATCCATTATCATTTTGCTATTTGACCTGCAGCTTTTGCATAAGCGCTTCCTGAAGCGTCTGGGAAAAATTAACGCCCATTGACACAGCGCGATCATTCAGCCACGCGGGTATGGTCAGTGTTTTCTTTACCGCTTTTGCATCTTTGTATTGGTTGATATCGCAAGACACAAAGGTCACAAAACTTTCTTCGTCATGCATAACCGCAGAAATATCAGATGGAGCCGGAACCGGGCGGCCTTCCTCCAACAGAGTAAGAACATAGCCTGCCAGAGCTTCCTGCGCATATTCCATCGTTTCATTAATGCTGCAGCCATATGTCTGGCACCCTTGCAGATCCGGAAATTCAACCCAGAAAGCGTCGCTCTCTTTGTGAAAGACAGCAGGATAAACCAACAACATACCATTACCTCCTTATTTGCAGGGCAGTCTATTTCAACCCTGTTCTTTTTAATATCGCATTCAGTAAGCCGGCAGGAACGTCCTTCCCATGGATGGGTATCGTTTCAATTTGATCGCCTTTTTGCATAATATGATGGCTTCCATTTATACGCTTTACTTCCCATCCATTTTTCTTTAGCAATTTGAGTAATTCTTTGTCTTTCATGTCCTGCCCTCCCTGATAAACACATTGTAACACGTATAACACGTATCTTCAAGGCTATGATGTGAAAAAATGCGTATGTCTTTCTTCTTAACCTGCTGCCTTATCATAAAATTCAATCATTTTTTTCATCCGGCTCATCCATACTTGCAGCCGCCATTTTTACGCCTTTAAAAAATCTGCCAAGGCGTTTAAAAAAACGTCTGACGCGCCTGCGGACGCCGTCTCCGAACCGGCGCGCCTGCGTCCCCGCCGCCTTTACAGCCATAAACGCAATCCCCTCTTTTTTCTCCGCCTCTTCCGGTTTCTCCGCCGCTTTGGCCGCTGCCTGCGGCACAGCGGCGTCCGTCCCGTATACCGGAAACGCAAGGATGACCTTAAATAAATCGCCGTCAATGACCAGCTCCAGGCTCCCGTTCATCAGCTCCGTCAGGCTCCTTGCGATCGACAGCCCCAGCCCGCTCCCTTCCGTATTGCGGGAACTGTCGCCGCGCACAAACCGCTCCATCAGCTCCTCGCTGCTGATATTGAGCTGGCTGTGGGAGATGTTGCGGAGCGTGATGACCGCCAGGTCGTCCTTCCGTTCCAGATTGATATAAGCCCTCGTATGCGGCTGCGCATATTTGCAGATATTATTCATCAGGTTGTCAAACACCCGCCAAAGATGCCGGTTGTCCGCTTCAATAAAAATCTGCTCCTCCGGATATTGGATCACCAGCTCAAGCTCCTTTTCCAGCAGGCGCTCCTCATATTCGCCAACTGTCTGCACGAGCATCACGCCCGTATCGCACTGCTCCATGAAGACCGTCAGGTTTCCGGTCGAGGCTTTCGACGCCTCCATCAGATCCTCGATCAGCTTTTTCAGGCGCGCGGACTGCCGCTGCAGCACCTCAATATAATTTTTTGCCGCCTCACTCTCCATCGGCTCTTTCTGCAGCAGATCCACGTAATTAATGATCGACGTCAGCGGCGTTTTTATATCATGCGATACATTTGTGATCAGCTCCGTCTTAAACCGTTCGCTTTTTAAGCGTTCATTTACGGCGTCCGCGATCCCGAGCCCGATGCTGTTTAAGCATTCCCCATGCTCCTTTAAGTCCGATATCATTTTATCCGTATTGATCTTATAATTTAATTCCCCGCCCGCGATCCGCTGTGCGCCGCGCTTTAGTTTTTCCATCTGCTGCAGCGCGATGCTGACCAGCACAAACAGGCAGCCTTTAAAGAAAAAGAAGATCAAAAGCATTTCCTCGTCCACCCACAGCATACTGGCCATGGCGACAAGTTCCGCAAACGCCAGCGCGCCGAACACGAGCCATACCTTCCAGAAAAGCCGCACGCCGGACAGCAGTGTGCAAAAATACGCCCACGCCCTTTTCATCCCACGCCACGCCTTCCGGCAGAGGATAAACACGAGCGTTTTCCGCCACCATTTCCCAAGCTTTAAGTTCACCGCAAAGCTCATGCAAAACAGCAGCGCCGCCAAAATGCCGATCACGCCCCCGCAGCTTAAAAAGAGCAGATACGAGACATGCGTAAACGCATCGCCGTAATGATATCCGACCGCAGAAAGCAGCATAATAAGCAGCATTTCCAGCGCCAGAACACATGCCAGATAAAGATCCGGCGGGCATTTATCCAGCAAAACCGCATGGACGCCGTCAAACCCCTTATGGCGTCCCGCCGCATACATTAAATATACAAATGCCGCAATCCCAAACAACAGGGACAGGATGACGGCCGCGATCACCGGATACCGGAGCCGGTATGCCCAGTCGACCAGAATGCGCATCTGGACAAACATATCGCCGCCGGCATAAGAACTGTCCCCCTCCAATGGCAGCTTTACATAAGACTCAACGACATAGGAGACCGCCGATTCATAACTTTCCTCATACACATGGAGATACCCGTCCTGGATGCGGTCGAGCGGATGCTCCGAAACCTCCCCAAGCGCCGGAAATTCCCGGTCATTTACAATCGTAATATTCTGCATGGTCAGGCATAACGGATCCTGCTCATACAGCTGCACATCCATATCCGGTTCCAGCCACGTTCCCGTCCGCGTATTCAGCCGCTTATTATCGAGCTGGTAATGCTGCATCCCGCCATTTGCGATATTCAAAAGGATCCACTCCTCCGGCACGAGAAACAGCTTATTGCCGGAACGGATATACAGGCTCTGCCTGTTGCGGTTATAGATATACTCTTCCGGCGCGTAAGACGCATCGATCACAGTGGCAGCATCATAAATGCCAAAATAATCCGTCACATCATCCCCGCACCGGAACTCTGTCTGTCCATGGATATCCGCCCGATAAGTATGCAGATGCGCCGTATCCGCCCCGCTCTGAAAATTCGACGTCAGGCTTTTTCCCTCCGGATTTCCGTTTTTTCCGACTTTAAATATCCGGTAACGGAAATTTGTATCCGCAAGCTCTTCTGCGGCAAAATCATCCTGATAATCCGAAAGCGCAACCACCGAATAATTATCGCAGACCTTGCCATACCCCTGCGAGAGCATTTCCGACTTGTTCATCCGGTATACGCCCTCCGCATCAAAAAACACTAAAAGCGCCACGCTCAGAGCGAACACCGCCACACTGACGACAAACAATACGCCCGCTGTCACCTTCTGCGCCGTCCCCGTCTTTCTATTTTTCATCTTTTACACTCCTTCCATTTTATAGCCCCGTCCCCAGACGACTTTTAAATATCGCGGCTGCGCCGGGTCGTATTCTATTTTTTCACGCAGGTGCCGGATATGTACCGCCACTGTATTTTCTGTGCCGATGGACACATCCT
Organism: uncultured Lachnospiraceae bacterium; assembly: GCA_947625875.1. Taxonomy (GTDB): domain Bacteria; phylum Bacillota; class Clostridia; order Lachnospirales; family Lachnospiraceae; genus Eubacterium_J. Next base: position 42,183 of record CANQQG010000003.1, on the reverse strand, counting down.
TCCAGACCTCCTGATAGATCTCGGCCGGGGAAAACACCTGCCCCGGATGTTCCATCAATAGCTTTAAGATATCATATTCCGTACGCGTCACCGCGACGTCCTCCCCGTCTAACGTCACCGTCTTGGCCTTGTTGTCCAGCTCAATGCCGCCAATGCAGAGCCTACCGCCCTGCCGCGTCCCGCCGCCAAGCTGCATATAGCGCCGCAGCTGCGAGCGCACCCTTGCCTGCAGTTCCACCGGGTTAAACGGCTTTGTCACATAGTCGTCCGCCCCGACGGTCAGCCCGAGGACTTTATCCGTATCCTCGCTTTTTGCCGTAAGCAGAATGACAGGCACATTGCTCCTTTCCCGGATCTTCAGCATTGCCGCAATGCCGTCCATATTCGGCATCATAATATCCATTAAGACAAGATGGATCTCTTCCCGCCGCATGACCTCCAGCGCCTGGACGCCGTCATATGCTTCAAACACCCGATAGCCATCCCCGGTCAGATAGATCCGGATCGCGGATACGATATCCCTTTCATCATCACAAACCAGTATATTGTACATAATTTCCTCCATTTTCCTGCAGGCAGAAAAAATCCGTTACCTGCGCCATGATCGATCATAAACACATTGTAACGGATTTTTTATTAAGTTCCAATGAGGGAAATGTTTAAGATTTTCTTAATTTTTTCTTATCCGCGCAAAAAACCGCGCAGCCCTGATATCTCTTTTGCCTTCTGCATGATCTCCGCTTCATTTGTTTTCAGATAAAACCGCAGGGACGCCAGCTCCTCCTGCGTAAAGCCTTTCGACGTTTCAATGCGCCCGCCGGGGATCACGCCCTCCGCGTAATCCCGCTCGCCATTACGCGCAAAGCGGAAACGGACAATTTTCTCTTTCCCTTTCCGCAAAATGCCGGTATAGGTAAAAGACACCTCTTCCATGGATCCTGCCGATGTTTTTTTCATGCCGTTTTCCCCCTGAAACTTTTGATTTTTCTTTCATTATATGAAAAACTTCCCCGTTATGCAAGAACATTTCAGCCGCACATTTATTTCCAGTGAATATTTTTCTCCTTTCCGCACATCATTATTTATATCGAATCAAATCCGGAGGTTGACAATGGCTGTTTATAAAGTTGAGATCTGCGGCGTAAATACTGCAAAGCTGCCTGTATTAAAAGAATCGGAAAAAGAAGAATTATTTAAAAAGATCAAGGCAGGCGACCGGGAGGCCAGAGAACAATACATCAAAGGCAACCTGCGCCTTGTGCTAAGCGTTATCAAACGCTTTTCCAACCATCACGAAAATGTGGACGACCTGTTCCAGATCGGATGCATCGGATTAATCAAATCCATTGACAATTTTGACCCCACCCTGGGCGTCAAATTTTCTACTTATGCCGTACCAATGATCATCGGCGAAGTGCGCCGCTACCTGCGGGACAATAACAGCATACGCGTGTCCCGTTCCCTGCGCGATAACGCCTACAAAGCAATCCACGCAAAAGAAGTCTTATCACGCAAATCCAGCCAGGAGCCCACGCTGGAAGAAATCGCGGAAGAGGCGGGGCTGACCAAGGCCGAGATCGTCTTTGCGCTGGACGCAATCCAGACGCCGGTCAGCCTGTATGAACCGGTTTATACGGACGGCGGCGACGCCTTATACGTCATGGACCAGATCTCGGACAAGAAAAACAAAGAGTCAAAATGGATCGAATCCCTGTCTTTATCCGACGCCATGAAACGGCTGAACGAACGGGAAAATTATATTATCCGGCTCCGTTTTTTTGAGGGGAAAACCCAGATGGAAGTGGCGGAAGAGATCCATATCTCACAGGCGCAAGTTTCAAGGCTGGAAAAATCCGCGTTAAAAAGTATGCAGAATTATCTGTCCCTGACCTGAAAAACTAAGGGCTTTGCGGCATAATCGCCGCGAAGCCCTGCATTTACTTTGCATTCTGAATTTTATCTGCTCCATTTATCACACAGCGCGTTGATCTGGTCTGCAAATTTTGCAAGTTCTTTATTCGGACGCCCTTCCAGCTTATGGATAACGCCAAGCAGGCGTTCCCCTGCCGCAAGCAGCCGCGCAAATATATTCGAAGCGACCTTTTGCGTCTTTGACGGCGCTTCCTTGCGAATGCGCACGCCCTGTTTGATCAGCTCGCCCGTCGCAAGGTCAAATACATCCCCGCTGTACGGCGCAACGGCCTCATACCCGAGCGTCTGATGCAGATGCTCTGCAAAATGATCCGTAATGGCGTCTTCCCCATGTACGACAAACACTTTTTTCGGCGGTTTTTTAAACGCGCCCGCCCATTTTGTCAGATGTTCCATATCCGCATGGCCGCTGATGCCCGGCAGATTCAGGATCTTTGCATTCACGCTGACGGTCTCGCCAAAGAGCTTTACCTCCTTCGCGCCGTTTAAAAGCGCATTGCCGAGCGTCCCCGGCACCTGATAGCCGACAAACAGGATGGTCGAGTCGCTCCGCCACAGATTATGCTTCAGATGATGGCGGATACGCCCCGCCTCACACATGCCCGACGCGGAAATAATGACGACCGGTTTCTCAATAAAGTTGATATTGCGCGACTCATCACTTGTCACCGATGTTTTCAAACCGTCAAAGCGGATCGGATTGATCCCCTGTTCTACCAGCGCCATTGCCTCGTCATTGAAGCAATCCGCATTATTTTTATGGAAGATATTGGTCGCCTCCACAGAAAGCGGGCTGTCTATGTATACCTCAAACCCTTCAAATTCCGGCAGCAGATGCTCGGTTTTAATACGCCGCAGAAAATAAAGCATCTCCTGTGTACGCCCGACGGAAAACGCGGGGATCACGACATTCCCGCCGCGGATAAACGTGTCTTTAATGACTTCCGCCAGGCTCACCGCATAATCCGGCGGCATGGTATGCATTTTATTGCCATACGTGGACTCCATGATGACATAATCCGCATCTTCGATATACTCCGGATTTTTGATCAGCGGACGGTTCCCATTGCCGAGGTCTCCGGAAAATACCAGTTTTTTTGTCTCCGAATCTTCCGTCACCCAGAGTTCAATGCTCGATGAGCCGAGCAGATGCCCCGCATCCACAAACCGGACAGACAGCCCTTCGCAGACGTCGATCTTCGCATGGTACTCGCATGGCACAAAAAGCTCCAGAACGCCGATCGCATCGTCCATATCATAAAGCGGCGTCACCGCGGGGCGACCCGCCCGCATCGCCTTCCGGTTGCGCCATTCCGCTTCAAACATCTGGATATGCGCGCTGTCCTTTAACATAATATTGCATAGTTCGCTCGTCGCCTTAGTCGCATAGATCTGCCCGCGGAACCCCCGGCTGTAAAGCAGCGGCAGCAATCCGGAATGGTCGATATGCGCATGCGTCACAAACACATAATCGACCGCAGAGGCATTTACCGGTATCTCCTGGTTCTCGTACAGATCCGGCCCCTGTTCCATCCCGCAATCCACAAGGATATGCTTTCCCGCAAACTGGATAAAATGGCAGCTGCCCGTAACTTCATGCGCCGCGCCTAAAAATTCCAGCAACATAAAAACTCCCCCTTCCGTCCAGCATATATTTACATTTATTTTAGCATACCCATGTGCCCATTGCAACCGCCTGTAACCCGGATCGGCCGTTATTCAAACCGCACGATCTCTTTTTTCAGGCGTTTCATGATCTTTTTTTCCAGCCTTGAAATATAGGACTGCGAAATGCCGAGCAGATCCGCCACCTCCTTTTGCGTCATTTCATTCCCCTCCGGCGTATTATAGCCGAACCGCAGCTCTACGATCATACGCTCCCTGCCGGATAAGCTGTCCACCGCTTTGCGCAGCAGCTTTTTTTCCACTTCCGATTCCATATCCTTTGAGATCACGTCGTCATCCGTACCCAAAATGTCCGACAGCAGAAGCTCATTGCCGTCCCAGTCCACGTTTAACGGCTCGTCAATGGACACCTCCAGCTTTGTCTTACTTGTCCTGCGCAGATGCATCAGGATCTCATTTTCTATACAGCGCGACGCATACGTGGCAAGCTTGATATTTTTGCCCGGATTAAACGTATTGATTGCTTTTATCAGCCCGATCGTGCCGATCGAGATCAAATCCTCCACGCCGACGCCCGTATTGTCAAATTTTTTCGCTATGTAAGCGACAAGCCGCAGATTATGTTCAATCAGCAGTCTTCTGGCGCGTTCCGTCTCTTCCCCTTCCCCCGCCAGCCGCTCTATGCACTCATTTTCTTCATCGGCCTCCAATGGGGACGGCAAAACGTCCGTCCCGCCGATATACCAGATCTCCTCCCCGGATTCCGGCATCTCCAAAACATAATGGAATGTCCGTATCATCTTTTGTATCAGGTCATTCGCCTTTTTCATGCCCTACCTCCCGGATGTTGTTTCATAATGTACCAGTTCCTGTGGATTTAAAATCATCTGATACGGCTTTTTATAAAATAACGCATGGTCCGCCAGCCCGATTGCGGCATGGCCGACCCGCTGTGTACGGCTGCCATATATAAAATGCAGCTCTTCTATGCTGACCGTCTCCAATAACCCGTCTGTGCGGCCGAGCGACTCATATGGTATCAGCAGCGCGCCCTGCGGCCGCCCAAACGCCGCCTCATACACACTGCGGTCAATAATGCTGACCGCCCTGCTTTCATACGGTTCGCGGAGCAGATTTCCGGTGTCTGAAAGCGCCTGGAGGCACAGTTTACGCCCGTTCTGGAACAGCCATACTTCCATACAGCAGAGACGTTTTTTCAGCCGCTTTATCCCCTGCAGCAGGATCATTGCCAGGAACAAAAGCGTAATCAGCGCCGCAGGCGCAAATGCCTGAACCCCCGCCCCTTCATACAGCCATTCCATCACCCCGCCCATAAATAAAAATACAGCGTAACTGACACCCCAATCTGCAAAAAAGACCCGTTTATCTTTCTGCCTGAAAACAAAATATAATACAATCGGATTTATCACAAAATGCATCAGAAGCAGATATGCCGCCGTATTTCCGCAAAAAACAAACGCCAGACAGCCGGCTGCAGTTCCGGCAGCCGCGCCTGAGAGTATCCGCGCCGCCTTCGCACAGCGTTTCAGCAGCAGCCGCACTGCCAGAAACGCCGCCAGGTCGAGGATAAAATTATGCAGCGCGAGTACGTCTATGTAAACCTCATATATGCCACGCCACCTCCATTTCCATAGCCACACCTGTATTATCTTATTCCTTTTTCCTGTATAAAATTTGTCAAATAAGGCATTCTATCCTAAACAATCGGGCAGGAAAAAGGCTTTCCCCCTGCCCATATGCAAAAAAACAGCTCCGCAGAATCTGCAGAACTGTTTTTTGTTATATGTAAGATCTTATTTTCTTGTATTTTTCAGGAAATCCGGTATCTTGATATCTTTTTCCGGAACGGAGCTTTCCGGCCGCTTCGGTGTATTTATGCCAAACGCCGGCTGCTGTGCGCCTCCGGATAAGCCGGACGGCTGTACCGGCACACCGGTATGATAACCACCCATAGACGCATTCTGCATCGGCTGCACCGGCTGCTGCATCGGCTGACGTGTGGCATACCCGCCGGAAACCGGACGATGCGCGCTCACACCCGCCGTATTCCTAAGCCCCTGTACGCCCGCCATCAGAGACGGCTTCGGCTGCGTCCTCGCATCTACAATCCCGGTTGCAATAACTGTGATCGTCGCTTCATCCGCTTTCGACTCATCATACTTCGCGCCAAAAATGATATTTGCATTTTCACCGACCATATCGCGTACATAGCCCACTGCGTCATTCGCATCCAAAAGCGAGATCGCGCCGGAAATATTGATGATCACATGCGTTGCGCCGGAGATATCCGTATCCAGAAGCGGGGAAGACACCGCAAGCTTGACCGCTTCGATCGCCTTTTCATCGCCTTTTGCCATACCGATGCCGATATGCGCAAGCCCCTTATCCTTCATGACCGTCTGGACGTCGGCAAAGTCAAGGTTGATCAGCGCAGGCATATTGATCAAATCGGTTATGCCCTGTACGCCCTGCTGGAGCACCTCGTCCGCTTTTTTCAGCGCGTCCGGCATCGTCGTCCTGCGGTCTACGATCTCCAAAAGCTTATCATTCGGAATCACAATCAGCGTATCCACGCCTTCTTTTAACCGCTCGATCCCGGAGAGCGCGTTCACCATACGCGTCTTCGCTTCAAATGTAAACGGCTTTGTCACAACGCCGACTGTTAATATCCCTTTATCCTTTGCGATCTTTGCGACGACCGGAGCCGCGCCGGTCCCTGTGCCGCCGCCCATGCCGCATGTGACAAACACCATGTCCGCGCCCTCAACAGCCGCTGACAGCTCGTCTGCGCTTTCTTCCGCCGCTTTCATGCCCACTTCCGGATCGGCGCCCGCGCCAAGCCCTTTGGTCAGCTTCTCCCCGATCTGGATCAGGGTAGGCGCCTTGCACAGCATCAGCGCCTGCTTATCTGTATTTACACCGACGAACTCCACGCCGCCGATATTTTCATCGATCATTCTATTTACTGCATTATTACCGGCTCCGCCGACGCCGATAACTATAATCTTTGCACTTGAATCTATTTCTGTTGTTGTAATCTCAAGCAAAGGTAGTACCTCCTTCATCTCTGCATTATCCTGCGACTGTCCGGGACGCAGAATATAACTCCTGCATTCTATAATATAGTTTTTTGTCTGTGAAATCAACCCGTTTTTTAAAAATTTTACAGATTTAACCGTCAACCATTTCTCATGCCGGTTAACATTGCGCAGGCGCTATTTTTTTGCCGCGCCGCGCTCCGGCGAAAAAACAATATCCGTCGTCACCGGCGACCAGTTCTCCATATGCAGCGTGCCTTTTTTCCCCGAAAGCTGCGGCATAATGCTGTTTAAACGCATGACCTTTTCCTCCAGATACGCTTCATCGCCGAACATTACCGTAATATCCCCGTACTCCGCCGAAAGCGTTTTATCTTCCTCATAAACAATCGTTTCCGGTATCAGGTTATACTTCTGCAGGCGGTGTGAAAAAGCCAGTATCAGGTCGAGCGCATCTTCGTCATCTATATTCAGTTTTTCGTAAACAACGACTTTATGGCAGTCAATGCCCTCGATCTTCGGCACATCATCGATCCGCTTTTTGGATATTTCCACAACAAACCCGTCTTTATCAAAATAAACGTTCTGATCTCCTGTTTCCAGCATTCCAATGATCGCTTTTTCATAAACGTCTATTTTTATCGTATCAGGCGAAAGCAGGCTGACCTCCATGTCATCAATAAACGGCGCTTCCTTTACCTGAAACAGGCGGTATTTTAACACGACATAAAGCGAACTCCAGGAATACCCGTCATTTAACAGGCTCTCTTTGATCTGTTCGTCCGAATACAGCTCATTGCCGTCCACCTGTACATTTTTAATGACAAACACCTGCGTCACTAAGACCGCCCCGGCTGCCGAAAGCGCAAGCAGGGCCAGAAATATGTACAGCAGCTTTTTTAATTTTGCCTTCCGTTTCCTACGTTCTCTCATCACGACCATTCCCTTCTAGGCGGATCCCCCTCGACACGCTCAACGCGAGTCCCATCTCTGCCAGCAGAAAACAGGCAGACGTACCGCCGTAACTGATAAACGGAAGCGTAATGCCGGTATTCGGGATGGAATTCGTGACAACGGCAATATTCAGGATCACCTGTATGGCGATATGCGCCATGATGCCGGTCACAATCAGCGTCCCATAAAGATCCGCCGCGTTATTCGCGATCACCATGAACCGCCAGAGGATAAGCACAAACAGCCCTATGACGCAGATGGCGCCAAACAGCCCCAGCTCCTCACAGATGATCGAAAAGACCATATCATTCTCCGCCTCCGGCACGAAGCCAAGCTTTTGCATACTCTGCCCGAGGCCCTTGCCAAATACGCCTCCCGAACCGATCGCATAGAGCCCCTGCAGCGTCTGATAACCCTCCGCGTAATCTTCCGGATGGAGCCAGATCTTAAAACGCGTAGCGCGGTACGCTTCCGCCAGCACAAATATCCCTCCGCCGCAGACAGCCACAGCGCCCAGGATAAAAAAATGCTTATATTTCGGGCTGGCGACAAACGTAATAACGATCGCAATCCCCAGAATAATGATCGCTGTGCTGAGATTGCTGAGCGCGACGACTACGAAAACCGGCGCCACAAACAACGCCATAACCTTGAGCAGGTTCTGCATTTTTCCCAGCTGCTTCGGAATCTTACATACAAGCCCGGCCAGAGAAAGGATCACCGCAAGCTTGGCAAACTCTGACGGCTGGAAACTCAGCGGTCCGAGCGGAAGCCAGCGCGCGGAGCCATTTCTTTCGTCCCCGACAAAAAACACGAGCCCGCATAAAACAAAGGACAGGCCATAAGCGGCGAGGCCAAAATGTATCCACAAATGGTAATCAATCTTCGATATGATAACCATCGCCGCCAGTCCGAGAACATCGGCAAACATCTGCCGCTTCAGGTAATGCAGCGGATCGCCAAACTCCTCCTGCGCATTATAGGCGCTTACGCTGTAAAGCATTACAAGCCCGAAGCATACAAGGAAAATAATAAGAAAAAACAGGCTGTAATCACAATATTTGATTTTCTTTTGTCCCATCCCGTTTTGTCTGCTCACTCCAACAACTCCTGTTTATTTTGTTTCCCCTTCCGGCAGCCCATATCCATACACAAGCTTTTTAAAGATATCCCCGCGCTGTTCATAGCTTTTAAACATATCCCAGCTCGCACAGGCCGGCGATAACAGCACCGCCTCCCCCTCTTTCGCCTGCCTGTGGCAATATGCCGCCGCTTCTTCCAAAGTCCCGCACATTACAATGTCTGTAAAACCCTTCTCCCTTGCCGCAGCCGCAATTTTATCTTTTGTTTCCCCGATCAGCACAAGCTCGCGCACTTTCCCGTCAAACGCATCGATCCATTCGCCGTAATCAGATTGCTTGTCATAGCCGCCCCCGATCAGATACGTCGGGCGGTCCATGGCGCGGATGCCCTGGATCGCCGCGTCCGGATTGGTGCCTTTCGAATCATTATAATACCGCACGCCCGCTATCTCGGCAACATATTCTATTCTATGCGCCACCCCCTGAAACGTTCTCAGGACTTCCACGACTTTCGGAAGCGGGACGCCGACTGCAAGCGAAAGCGCCACTGCGGCCATGACATTCTCATAGTTATGCCTGCCCAAAAGCTGCAGCTCGTCTGTCCGGATGACCGGCTTTTGTTTCCCGTCCTTTGCCAGATAAATGACGCCGTCCTCTAAATACAGGCCCGTCTCCAGCCTGTGCGCGCTGCTGAAATAAAACGCCTTCACGCCTGAGAGTTTCTGCCCGAAGGCGCGCAGCTTTTCATCTTCATAATTTAACACGCAGACCTGGCCTTCCCCCTGGTTTTTCGTAATGGACTCCTTTATGCGGATATAATTTTCCATTGTATGGTGCCGGTTTAAGTGATCCGGCGTGATATTTAAGATCGCTGACGCCTGCGGGCAGAATTCATGCACCGTTTCCAGCTGGAAACTGCTGATCTCCGCTACCGTCACCGTTTCATCTGTTGTCTGCGCCGCAAGCGACGTATACGGAACGCCGATATTCCCGACCACTTTTACATCCGGGAAATAATTTTCCATAATCTTTCCGGTCAGGGCTGTCGTCGTCGTTTTCCCGTTCGTCCCGGTAACTGCAATGACCTTCCCTTTCGCAAAATGATAAGCAAGCTCGATCTCGCCCCAGATTTCCACGCCCATTTCACACATCCTGCCCACGATCGGCAAATCGAGCGGAATGCCGGGGCTTAATACCGCAATGGAAAACTGCTCGATCTCATCCCGTTTCAGATCTCCCCTTATGATCGGCACATCTTTCAGGCATTCCGATTTTGCCCGGATCTGTTCCTCCGTTATATCTGTATTCCCTTCATAAAGCGCAATATCCACACCCTTTGAAAGCAAAAGCTCCGCAGCGGCGATCCCGCTGATCCCCGTACCTGCAACAAGCGCTTTCTTACCCTTTGTATCCATATTCATTCCTCCAGATTCTGCTCAAAGCCCCATATATGCGATCAGGCAGAGCAATGTTGTAACAATGGAAAACACTGCGACAACGCGCGTTTCCGACCAGCCGCCCAGTTCAAAATGGTGATGGATCGGCGCCATGCGGAAAATCCGTTTGCCATGCGTCGCCTTAAAGTATCCCACCTGTATCATGACAGATAAAATCTCCACCCAGTAAATAAGCCCCACGATCAGTATAAACATCGGCATCTGCATCATATACGCCGTAGCCGCAACAAACCCACCAAGCGCAAGCGAGCCCGTATCCCCCATGAATACGCTTGCCGGATATACATTAAACAGCAGAAAACCAAGCAGCGCGCCCGCGACTGCGCATGTGACCGGCTCGATCCCGCTGTCCGTTCCGATCGCCACAACGGTAAAAAACGTCGCAACAAGAACGGTCACGCTCGAAGCAAGTCCGTCCAGGCCGTCTGTAAAATTGACGCCGTTTACCGTACCGATCACAGCCAGGAACAGGATCGGAACCGCCAGCCAGCCAAAATCAGCGTATTTTCCGCCCGAAAACGGCACGAGCATTGTCAGCGGTATGTCGGAAAAACGCACTAAATAAATGGCAAACACGCCCGTTACAACGATTTCCAGTATCATCTTCTGCCATGCAAGCAGCCCGTCAGAGCGTTTCAGCACGACTTTCAGGTAATCGTCAAAAAAACCGATCACGCCAAAGCCCGCCGTAACAAATAAGATCGGTACGATCTTCGGGTATGATGAAAGAAAGAACAGGGATGTGATGATGATCGCCAGCAGGATCATAAGCCCGCCCATTGTCGGCGTCCCTGTCTTTTTCTGATGCGACTTCAGCTCCTCCCTCTCCGTATTTCCCACTTTCAGCCTGCGCAGCAGCGGGATCAGCAGCGGGCCTGACGCCGCTGTTATGGCAAATGCCAGTATTACCGCAAAGATCAGCTGTGAATCAATAAACTGCTGTGTCATTTCCTTTATCCCTCTTTCATTTGTTTTTCATAACACTTTGCACCTGTCAAAATTTCAGTATATCGGATTTTAACGTCTGTTGCAATAAATTTTTATTATCTTCCGCCGTTTTATCCTTTTCAATCCCAAGATACGGCAGGATATTCTCAAACAATTCTTTTGCAACAGGCGCGGCGATCGTGCCGCCGTAATACACGCCCTGCGGGTTGTTGATAATGACAAGGCAGAGAACCTGCGGATCGTCCGCCGGCGCAAAACACATGAACGAAGCAATATACCTGTGCGCGCTCCTCGGCAGCGTCTGGGACGTCGCCGTCTTCCCGCCGATCCGGTAGCCCTCGATATACGCTTTCTTCCCGCCGCCCTCAGAGACAACTTTTTCAAGCAGGGTGCGCATCGTCGCCGAAGTCTCGCTGCTTACGATCCGCGTCGTCGGTTCATAATTAAATTTTTTTACGATGTTTCCCTCCGCATCTTCTTCCTGGAGGGCAAAATGCGGCGTCACGCGCAGCCCGCCGTTTATCAGGGAGCTGATTGTCGCCGCAAGCTGTATCGGCGTGATCTGGAAGGACTGTCCGAATGAGATCGTCGCAAGCTCCACCTGCCCGATCTTATCTTTCTCATGCATGATCGTGCGCGCTTCCCCCGGCAGGTCGATGCCCGTTTTTGCCAGAAGCCCGAACTGCCGGAAATAATCATAAAAATTATCCGCGCCCAGCCGCAGCCCCAGTTCGATAAACACCGGATTGCAGGAATTGCCCAGCCCCTGCGCAAAATCTTCGGCGCCATGCCCTGACGTCTTTGCGCAGCGGATGCGCCTGTCCTCCACAATTTTATAGCCCGGGCAGAAAAAATGGTCTGACAGCGACACGACGCCCTCCTCCAATGCCGCCGACGCGGTGATGACTTTAAAGGTAGAGCCCGGCTCGTACGTATCGTTGATACAGCCGTTGCGCCACATCTGGTTCAGCAGCTCCTGTTTTTCTTCCGCGCTGCCGGCGTCTGTCCCTTCCGGCAGTTCGTACGGATTGTTAAGGTCAAATTCCGGCAGGTTTACCATTGCCATAATCTCCCCATTGGACGGCTTCATGATGATAACGCTTACGCTGTCCGCCTCTTTTGCCTGCATTGCTTTTTCCGCCGCCTGCTGCGCATACATCTGGATATTATAATCCAGGCTGATGCGCAGATCGTTCCCGTCCACCGGATTCAGGCGCGTCTCTCCGGCGTCTTCGATCTCCACCCCTCTCGCATCCGTCAGCGTGAGGATCTTCCCATCCGTCCCTTTTAAATTCTCATCATACATAACTTCCAACCCGATAATGCCCTGATTATCACCTCCCGTAAATCCAAGCGCCTTAGAGGCAAGGCTGCCATACGGATAATAGCGCTTGTAGTCTTCATCCACTTTAACGCCTTCCAGCTTATACTCCCGTATCTTATCCCCCGTTTCCTTTGGGACGTTTGCGCGTATCCGCTCAATGGAACTGACCTTCTCCACGCGCCTGCGCACCGTTTCTTCGTCCATCTCCAGTTCTTTTGCCAGCGCGGCGATAACTTTTTCCGGCTCTTTTATCTGGCTGTGGATAACGGATATCGTACATACGCTGCGGTTTGAAGCAAGGACTTTTCCATTCACGTCCAGGATCCTGCCGCGCGCAGCCTTGATGCTGCGCTCCCTTTCATGCAGTTCCTGCGCCATGCCGCTATAATGCGCGGAGCGGAATACCATCAGATAAACGAGCCGCCCGGCAAGGGCTGTCATCGCCAGCAGAATGCACAAAAACACAACAACAATTTTCTTTCTGTTGTTCGTACGGATACCATTCATAAAAGAAACCTCATAATAGCAGTTATTATAACTTATTCTGCAATTATGAGGTTATGTATCTTTCCGCCGTCTTTAATCATAAGAAACCGATTCGCCGAGCGCGGCTTTCGCCTCGTATCCTGCAATTCCGGTATACATATTCGTCTCCTTCGCGCTCAGTGCATCTTCCGGCGTTTCTTCATCTTTATAAATATTCATATAAGGAAGAATCTCTTCCAGTATCTCCCGCGCGATATTCTGCGCGAATGAGCTGTGCGCCTGCGCCTCGCCCTCTCTGCTCTGGTTCGGCGTATCAATCACGACATAAATAACAAGCTGCGGGTTTTCCTGCGGCAGATAGCCGATATAAGAAACCACGTACTCACCCGTACCGCGCGGACGCTTCTCCGCCGTTCCGGTCTTGCCGCCCTGGGAATATCCCGGCACTTTTGCAAGGTTTGCCGTTCCTTCTGAAACCGTAGCATAAAGAAACTCTTTGAGCTTATCGCTGGTCGCCTTTGACACCGTCTGCTTTAAAAGCTCCGGTCTTATTTCTTTCACAGTATTGCCGTTTTCATCCGTAATTTTAGAAACAATATGCGGCTGGTAATAATTTCCGCCGTTTATGACAGAGGCAAACGCGCTGATCATCTGAATCATCGTGCAGTTATAATTCTGCCCGAACGATTCTGTCGCAAGGTCAACCGAAGACGTTTCCTCGACGGAGCGCACAAGGCTGTCCGTACGCGCCTCACCCGGCAGGTCGATATTTGTCCGCAGGCCCATGCCGTAGATTGCCTGATAGCTGCAGAAATCTTCCTTCCCGATCTTGCGCACGATCTGCATCAGCGCGTCATTGCAGGAATCCATCAGCGCGCCCTGCACCGTTTCTGTCCCATGCCCGTTTTTATTTACGCAGCGGATATGCCTGTCCTCAATTTCCTCATAGCCGTCGCACTCAAACACTTCATTGCCTGTCAGCTTTCCGCTGTCAAGCCCACAGGCAACGGTCAGCGGCTTTTGTACGGAACCCGGCTCATACGTATCGCTGATGCAAAAATTACGCCAGAGCTCATTGAGCGCGTCAAGCTGCTCCTCTTCCGACATTGCCTCAATCTCTTCTTCGGTATAATAACCGCTCAGGTCACGCGGGGCGCTCAGGTCATAATCCGGATAATTCGCCATTGCAAGGATCTCCCCTGTATTGGGATCCTCAATAATAACGCCGATATTCTTTGCGCCGTCGCCCTCATAGACCGCATTCGTATACGCTTTATTAAATTCCGCGATCTTTGCTTCCACAACAGACTGGATGTTCATATCAATCGTTGTAACAATATTGTTCCCGTCTATCGCCTCTTTAATCGTCCTTTCCATGGCGTTGTCCGAATTCAGGTAGCCATACTGCCTGCCGTTCGTGCCATTTAAGACGCTGTTATAGTAATTTTCCAGCCCCGCCATCCCCACATTGCCGGTTGCGGTAAACCCTATGACGGAGGCCGCCAGCTTCTTATACGGATAATTACGGATATATTCTTTCTCAAACCACACGCCCTTAATCTTAGACGCCGTTTTCGAATCTTCGTCATTCTGCATCTGCACAAACGTCTGAATCTCATCATACGGAAGCCGTTTTGCCAGTACCTTGTACTTATTTTGCGGATTTTCTTTGATAAATGCGCGGAGTTCCGTCTCGTCAACCTCTTCTGGGAAGCAGTTGACGAGTGCCGCCACTGTCGGTTCGAGATAATCCTCCTCCGCCGTCAGCACACTGCAGTCCAGAATCACATTGTAAACGTCAATGCTCGTAGCGAGAACCGTCCCCTTGCTGTCGGTAATGTCGCCGCGCCGGTACGGAATCGGCTTACTGTCATATTCCTGCTGCGACAGGACGATGCGCTGATACTTCGCCCCGCTCGTATGCTCAATATAAATCAGCCGCACGACCAGCCCACCGAGCAGGGCAAAGATTCCCGCAAACACATAAAACAGTTTGATATGCGTTTTCCGGTTAATGCGCAGCCATTTTTTCCGCCTTTTCTTCCGTTTCCTTTTCTCTGCCATAATACACCTGTCAATGACTGTACTGCGTCATATAATCCGAATTGTCAATCGTATAGTAAACAATCTGTTTTTCTGACGGATATCGCATCCCGAGCTTCTTTGCCTGCTTTTTAATCTCCTTTAAGTTTACAGCCGTCTCAATCCGCTTATAGCTTGTGTCATTGTCAATCTTCAGATCCGATATATCGCCCTCTAAAGACGCAATATTCCGCTGCCGCATCGTGACCGTCGACTGCAGGTTGATAACTGTCGCCGAAGTCACCGCGAGCGCAAGCACACAGGCGGTCAGGAAACCGACATAGCCCGGATTCATGGCAAGCGCGCGTTCCCTGTTGCGCCTTGCCGCCCTCCTGTGCCTGCGTTTCCGGTCAGCGAGCTCCCGCTCTTCCTGCCTCTGCTTCCGCTTTGTATGATAATCCGGTTCTGCCTCTATATGGCGTACCGTATTGCCGTCCTCATATGTATACCGTTTATATGCCGCCGCATCTTTCCGTCCTGCCATTATTGCTCCTTCCGTTCAAATACTCTCAATTTTGCACTCTTTGAACGTTTATTGAATTTCATTTCTTCTTCTGTCGGTAATATCGGTTTCCCTGTTATTACCTTCCCCTTAGAGACATTGCCGCATACGCACACCGGAAAATCCGGCGGGCACGTACAGGGCCGCTCGCTTCTTCTGAAAATCGTTTTTACAATCCGGTCTTCCAGCGAATGGAATGTGATCACGCTGATCCGCCCGCCGTCATTCAGCAGGTCGATCATATCCGCAAGATTGTCCTCAAGGACTTCCAGTTCATGGTTCAGGGCAATGCGGATCGCCTGGAATGTGCGCTTCGCCGGATGCCCGCCGCTTTTTTGCAGTTTCGCCGGAACTGCCATACGGATAATATCACATAACTCCCCCGCCGTACAGATCTCTTTTTTTCCCCTGACGTCCACGATCCGCCTTGCAATCGCTCTGGCGCATTTTTCTTCCCCATAATCCCGGATAATGCGAAACAGCTCCGTTTCGCTGTATCCGTTCACAAGATCTTTTGCCGTCATCTCCTGCCGGTCGTCCATACGCATATCCAGCGGGGCGTCCGCGTCCCGATAAGTAAAGCCGCGCTGCGGCGTATCAAGCTGAAAAGAAGATACGCCAAGATCCAGCAGGATCCCGTCCACCTTCCGGACGCCAAGCCTTAACAGCTCATCCCTCATACAGGCATAATTGCTGCGTATGACCACCGCCTGTTCCCCAAACACGTCCAGCCGCTCTGCCGCCGCGCGCACCGCGTCCGCATCCTGGTCAAATCCGATCAGCCGCCCCTGCTTCGACAGCCGCCGCAGAACCTCGTAAGCGTGTCCGCCGCCGCCCAGCGTGCCATCTACATAAATGCCGTCCGGCCTGATATTTAAGCTGTCGACCGTTTCTTCTAACAATACTGAAATATGCTTAAATTCCATGGTTCTCCTTCCGGACCCTACTGTCAGATGCTCACGCCCAGCTCCGCCATGTAATCGGCGATCTCGTCCATATCGCCGATCTCACTGCTGTGCGCCCATTTCTCCTTATCCCAGATCTCCACGCGGTTTAACACGCCCGCAGAGACGATCTCCTTTTCAAGCCCCGCATACGCCCGCAGGGACGGCGGTATGAGGATGCGCCCCTGCTTATCCACTTCACAGGACGCCGCGCCCGCAAAGAAAAACCTGACAAAATCTCTTGCTTTTTTATTGGTTAATGGTACCTTACGGAAAGCTTCTTCGATGTTTGCCCACTCCTCTAAAGGGTAAACAAACAGGCAGTCGTCCAGCCCCTTTGTCACAACAAACTCATCCCCAAGCTTCTCCCGAAACCTGGAAGGGACGATCAGCCTGCCTTTTGCATCGATTGTATGATTGTATTCACCCATAAACATCGCAAATACCCTCTACAATTGAAAATAAGACGAATCCTGCGCGCAAAGAGCGCGCCTGCCGGTGGCCTGGCCCTTTATCCCCGGACAGATAAAGTTTTCCACACTTTCCACCACTTATACACCACTTCTATCCATTTTCAACCACTTTCCTCCACGTCTACCTATAATATACGCCCTCAAATCCATTTTGACAAGCCTTTTTGGACAAAAAAAGAGAAAGCATTGCCCCGCTTTCTCTTTTTTTGATGTCCGTTTTTCTCCAAAAGCCTTTAAAAAAGCCCGTTCCGGACGGTGTGTCCACTATGAAATTTTTTTTATTTTTTTTCCCCTGCCAGCAGATCCAGATATATCTCCAACAGCCTGTCCACTTCAAGGCTCAGCTGGAAACATTCCCATGAACCGAGATCTTTTTCCGCCGCCTCATTTAATTCTTTCCGTTTACACTCTATCTCCAGTTCAATTTGCATCCGTAACGCACTTCCGTTATCCATCTGTCCTCTCAATCATCCTGTACCTCTCTTACGTTCTTTGGTAGCAAGTTTATTTTATATGCTGCGCAAAGGAAAGTCAAACATATCCGCAGACTTTCGTTCGACAAGATACGACAAAAAAAGACAGCATCCGACAATCAGCTCCCGGACTCCTCCGCAAATGAGGAAATGCTCCTGATCACCTGCGTGCTGATCGGCACAATATTTGTGATATCCTCCTCTACACTATTATGCTCTTTTAAATAATCATTATGCGACTGCTCCACGTAATGGAACAGCGCCTCCGGGCGTTCAAACTTAATATATTTCCGCTTGCGGCTGGCCGCCTTCCCGCTTTTGATATAAGTACGCAGCTGCTTTTTCAATTCCTCTTCATAAGAGCAATGCTCCCGAAAACCGCCTGCAAATTTCTTATTATGTGGAAATGTAAAATAGTCCGCGATATAATGGGAGATCTCGCCCAGCTTCCGGTAATATTTGGCCTCGCTTTTGCTGTCCTTGTACTCTTTGGTCGACAATTGGCGGATCCTTTCCTGCAAATGCGGGAAAGTGCCGTAAAACTCGTGCTTCCTGTACAAAAAAGAAGGCTTGATATCGGGCAGGATGCTGCCGAGATAAAAAGCGTATTTATGCTCCTTTAATTCTTTGTTTTTCGATTCATGTACAAGATAACGCGCAAGTATAATATGTGACTTTTTTCTCATGAAATCCTCCCGGTTTCCGTTTCCTGCAAAGCATACAGGAAACGAATAAAACATTTCTGCCCTATCCGTTTCCTGCGCCGGGTGCACGCCGCCTGTTTTTTACTTCTGGTAAAACGTGCCGCAGAGCGTATCCCCGCAGCGGCAGGCGTTTGCGCCCGCTACATCAATCTTTTCCGCCTCGCATGTGCAGTTGTCATTGTGAACGCATTTTTTCGCTTCACAGCGGACGTTCAGGCGCGCAGACGGCCCCGCCGTACTGTTCCTCGCATAATCGCCCCTCCGCTCCTCAAAGCTGTCGCACCTTGTCTCAGACGAATTCTGCGCGGACGCTCCTCCTACGCTGATATTGCTCCTGACACATCCGTAATCTTCGTTGTATCTGCAATTTACCACGCTGCAATCAAGTTTTGGCATATTCTCATTCTCCTTTGCTTCTTTTTGCAGCGTTAGTATTTGCAGTTTTTTTCATCTCATACGGATTTTATCTTGCTTTTTCTTCTTCCGGCAATTCCTTTCGGATCTCCTTTGTGCGGATTTCCTTACCGATCTGCTCAATAAATGCATCCAGCGGCTTTACGCCTTCATTCCCCGCAAAACGGCTCCGGACGGACACTGTGCCGTCCGCCTCTTCCTGCTGGCCGACGACAAGCATATAAGGCAGCTTATCCAGCCTTGCCGCGCGGATCTTAAAGCCGATCTTTTCCGAACGCGCATCCACGCTTGCGTCCACGCCGTTTTTCTTCAGTTCCGCCGCCACCCGTCCGGCATAATCGTTATATTTATCCGAGATCGGCAGCACGCGCGCCTGCTCCGGACACAGCCAGGTCGGGAATTTCCCCGCGTATTTTTCGATCAGCCACGCGAGCGTGCGCTCATAGCAGCCCATGGATGTGCGGTGGATGATGTACGGCCGGATCTTATCCCCGTTTTCATCAATGTAATACATATCAAAGTTTTCCGCGATCGCGCAGTCCAGCTGTATCGTGATCATCGTATCTTCTTTTCCGTATACATTTTTTGCCTGGATGTCAATCTTCGGCCCGTAAAATGCGGCTTCCCCGTCAGCTTCCACAAACGGCACTTTCTTTTCCAGCAGGATCTTGCGCAGCGCGTCCTGCGTATTTTCCCAGTACGCCTCGTCTCCGAGATATTTCTCCCGGTTCGCCGGATCCCATTTTGACAGGCGGTACGTCACGTCCTCCTGCAGGCCGAGCGTGGACAGCGTATAATACGCCAGATCCAGACAGTTTTTCAGCTCCTCCTCCGTCTGGTCCGGGCGGATGACAAGATGCCCCTCGGAGATCGTAAACTGGCGCACGCGCGTCAGCCCATGCATCTCGCCGGATTCTTCCGCGCGGAACAGGGTGGATGTCTCACCCATGCGGTATGGCAGGTCGCGGTAAGATTTCTGCGAATTTTTATAGACATAATACTGGAACGGACAGGTCATCGGCCGCAGCGCGAACACTTCTTTGTCTTTTTCCTCATCGCCCAGCACAAACATGCCGTCTTTATAGTGATCCCAGTGACCGGAAATCTTATACAGGTCGCTTTTGGCCATAAGCGGCGTCTTGGTTCGCACATAGCCCCATTCGTTGTCCTCAAGATCCTCGATCCAGCGCTGGAGCTTCTGGATCATTTTGACGCCCTTTGGCAATATGAGCGGCAGCCCCTGTCCCACCACGTCAACCGTTGTGAACAGTTCCATTTCCCGTCCCAGCCGGTTATGGTCGCGTTTTTTAATGTCTTCCAGATGCTCTAAATACGCTTTGAGTTCTTCTTTTTTCTGGAATGCGGTCGCATAAATCCGCTGCAGCTGCGCTTTATGCTCGTCCCCGCGCCAGTACGCCATCGAAGACGAGATCAGCTTAAACGCCTTAATCCCCTTTGTGGACATCAGGTGCGGGCCTGCGCACAGGTCGACAAAACCGCCCTGGTCATAAAAAGAGATTTCCGCGTCTTCCGGCAGGTCTTCGATCAGCTCCACTTTATACGGCTCGTTCCGCTCCTTCATATACTGGATGGCCTCTTCCCTCGGCAGCGTAAAGCGGGTGATCTCATGCCCTTCTTTAATGATCTTTTTCATCTCAGCCTCAATGCTGTCCAGATCTTCCCGCGAAAACGGCGCATGGTCAAAATCATAATAAAACCCGTTTTCAATCGCCGGCCCGATCGCCACCTTCGCGTCCGGGAACAGCCGCTGCACAGCCTCCGCCATGACATGCGACGCGGTATGGCGTATCACCTTTAATCCCTCCGCATCGTTTACGGTAATGATATTTAATGCGCAGTCTTCTCTGATCTCCGTCCGCAGGTCCAGGATCTCCCCGTTTACTTCCCCTGCGCACGCGATCCTGGCAAGCCCTTCGCTGACGTCAGCGGCAATCGCCAGGACTGTTTTTGGCTCCCGATACTCTTTTACAGAGCCGTCCTTTAATGTAATCTTCATCACTGATTCTATCTCCTGTTCCCTTTAAAATTCAAGCGGTTCATCGTCCGCTCCCTGATTTCCGCAATTGCAGCCGTTCCCGCTGTTATTGCTCCCGATCGCCACGCATTTTTTCGGGCTGAAAATCATGCCAATGACAATGCCGGCCAGAATGCATGTCGTGATCTCAAAAAACAGTTCTTTTTTCGGAACTGCCGTTTCCCCGTCCAGTGACGCCCAGAATTGATTCAATTTTTTCATATATTTTACCTCCAGATAATAATGTATGTATAAAAAACCCCTGACACTACGCAAAAAAACGGAAACGATATTGTTCCAAACCGTAATGTCAGGGGCGTATAGCACGCGGTTCCACCCTGCTTTGCCTGTATGTTCCCTGCGACATTTGAGCAGGCTCAAAAAGCTGCAGCTATACAGGCGTCTCATTCCATGATAACGGTATGACCGGGCCTGATTAAGGCCACTCAGAGGTGGTTTTCGGGCTGTTCCCGCAAAGACACTCTCAGCATTTCGTATCTCTCTCTGTTGCTTTCCCAACCGTACTCGTCTCGTCAACGTGTTGCTCTTATTATAATTTCTTCTATATAAAATGTAAAGACAAAAATATCTTTATCCCGCAGCGTCCGCTTTTGGCTTATTCATGCAGCAATACTTATATTTTTTGCCGCTCCCGCAAGGGCAGGGATCATTCCGCCCGATCTTCTTCCCAACAACGACTGTACCGGACTTCTTCTGCTCTAAATACAGCGCCTTTTTTACCGCCGGTTCAAAAATAGCATCCCATTGCGGCAGTTCATACAGCCAGTCCGCTTTTGCGTCGACCATATTCTTATAAAGCTTTTCTTTATCAAAAACAAGGTTTACGACCGTATCCTCGTCCATTGTGTCGATCGGATTCGGCTCTTTCAGGCTGTCGTTGATGCCGTCCAGAAACCCCGTCATATCCATAATGCTCAGCCCATATTTTTCCGCAAGCTCTTTTACCGTCCCTTTTACCTCTTCGTCCGGATTTGCCAGCAGCTTCTCATACACGCCTTTTTCCACCAAAAAGTATTTCTGCCAGAATCTCTGAAGCTGCCCTTTATTTGCAGTTTCATCATAGGCAACTTTTTTCCAATCATCTAATAATGCCATAATCTGTATCCCATCCTTTTTATTATTCCTGTAATATATATTCCCGCAGGCAACTATACGTGATTTATTATACTCCATTCATGCCTGTTTTCCAAGCGTTTTTTACATTACAGCCCACAATTTTTGCAACCGTCCCGCCATCTGGCGGCCGGATGGGAGCGCCGCGCCTGCATGGACGCAGGCCGAACCGCCTTCGTTTTTTTCCGCGGCATTTCTGTCAGGATTCCCGTTATTATGCAGAAAAGCTGCCGAAGCAGCTTTTCTGTTTGGGGGAGGATAAAGTATTTATCGTATCTTTTGCATGCAATCCGAAAACAATTTCGGGGGAAAACATCTTCGGATTACTCATAGTATAGGCAGCTTTCGGAAAGTTATGCAAAATATTTTTATTTTTTTGCTGTCTTTACCGGATCAACCATAACGCCCAGCGTTTCCAGTTCCGCATTCGCCTGTTCCAGCGTCAGAAACCGGATCGTGTTCCAGCCGATCTGCTTTGGATATGTCAGATTGGCCGCATTATCGTCAAGAAACACACATTCTGACGGCGTTAAATGATATTTATCCATCACCACCTGATAGATCTCCGGCTCCGGCTTGATATGCCCTGTCTCAAAAGAAAATACCGCGCCGTCCGTAAGCGGCAGGAAATCCAGCCCGCTTTCCCGCGTCAGCGCATAGGTGCGCCTCGCGTAATTCGACAATATGTATACCCGATAACCCGCCGCTTTCATTGCGCGGATCCATGGCTTTGCATACGGGTATTGCCGGATCATGCCCTCCATATGCTCCCAGAAGAGCCGGATCTGCGCCTGACGTCCCGGCGCCGTTTGCAGGAACGTCTCCAGCAGCTCCTCGTCCGTCTCCGCGCTGCGGTCATATTCATTCCACTGCGGCGTGCGCACCGTAGCGTCCGCAACCGCTTCCAGCGTCTCCCCATCAAAGCCAAGCGATTCCATCAGCTCCCGCCAGCAGAAATCAACCAGCACCATTCCGACG
The DNA here is from genome assembly GCA_947625875.1 of uncultured Lachnospiraceae bacterium. GTDB lineage: Bacteria > Bacillota > Clostridia > Lachnospirales > Lachnospiraceae > Eubacterium_J. Next base: position 19,576 of record CANQQG010000003.1, on the reverse strand, counting down.
TCCAAAATAATATTTCTTACCATCATGCGCCCCTATTTCTTCCTGTATATAATGTCTTCCCGCGCAGGCCCGTTTGACACCATTGTGATCGGATAACCGATCTGGCGCTCCACAAATTCGATATACTTCCTGCAGTTTTCCGGCAGCTTCTCATATTCGCGGATGCCCGTAATATCGCATTTCCAGCCCGGCAGCTTCTCATAGACCGGTTTTGCCTTTTTTAATCCTGCCGTCGTCGGAAATTCCGTCGTAACCGTCCCGTCAATTTCGTATCCGACGCAGACCGGAATCTCATCGAGATACCCCAGCACGTCAAGAACGGTAAACGCCACGTCCGTCGCGCCCTGCAGCCTGCAGCCATATTTGCTTGCCACGCAGTCAAACCAGCCCATCCTGCGCGGACGTCCGGTCGTCGCGCCAAATTCGCCGCCGTCCCCGCCGCGTTTGCGCAGCTCATCCGCCTCCGCCCCGAAGATCTCACTGACAAATTCGCCTGCGCCGACTGCGCTTGAATACGCCTTGCATACGGTAATGACCTGTTTGATCTCATAAGGCGGAATCCCGGCTCCGATCGCCCCGTAAGCCGCCAATGTGGAAGATGACGTCACCATCGGATAGATTCCATGATCCGGATCTTTCAACGTGCCAAGCTGCCCCTCCAGCAGGATCGTCTTTCCGTCCCTGAGCGCCTGATCCAGAAAGCCTGACACATCCGCCACATACGGCCCGATCATTTCTTTATAAGAATGCAGTTCCGCAAGGATATCCTCCGCTTTCAGCAGCGGCTTTTTATATAAATGCTCCAGCAATACGTTTTTCGTTTCGCAGACGCGCCCTGCTTTTTCCCGCAAAAGCCCCTCGTCAAAAAGCTCGCTGACCTGGAAACCGATCTTGGCATATTTGTCCGAATAAAACGGCGCAATGCCCGACTTCGTTGAGCCGAAGGATTTTCCGCCCAGGCGCTCTTCTTCGTACTGGTCAAACAGCACATGATAGGACATCACGATCTGCGCGCGGTCAGACGCCAGGATCTTTGGAGCCGGAACCCCCCGGTCCGTAACCGACCGGATCTCTTCCAACAGCTTCGGGATATCCAATGCAACGCCGTTTCCGATAATATTTGTCGTGTGTCCGTAAAACACACCGGACGGAAGCGTATGCAATGCAAATTTGCCATAATTGTTTTTAATCGTATGGCCTGCGTTCGCCCCGCCCTGAAAACGGACGATAATATCTGCATGCTCCGCAAGCATATCCGTAATCTTGCCTTTTCCCTCATCTCCCCAGTTCGCGCCTACAACTGCTTTTACCATCTGACTACCTCTTTTCTCTTTCTATCTGCGGACATATGAAAAGCAGGTCGTAAAAACCTGCCTTTTGTTTCCTGTTTTTACTTTCTGATTATACACGACTCCGCCGCATAAGTAAAGCATTGTTTATACAAACTGGTGCGAAGCCCCGACCGCGAGCGCGCCCGGCCCGATATGGCACGAAACGCTCAGCGAAAGCGGATGCACCACGCACTCCTGCCCCGGAAACGCCTCTAATAATTCTTCCCGGAACTTCTCCGCCGCGTCCCGGTCAAATGTATAGGCGATATCAATGTACATATTTTTGCCCTCCGCATCCCCGAAACGGTCCCGGCAGTCATTTTTCATCGCTTCCAGCATGATATTTTTCGCCTGCTTGACAGTTCTCGCTTTTGCAAACGCATCCAGTTTCTCGCCCTGAATCTGCAGCACCGGCTTTAATTTTAAAAGCGTCCCAAGCGCCGCCGCGGCAGGCGTAATGCGGCCGCCCTTTTTTAAATATCTGAGCGTATCGACCATGATATAAATGCTCGATTCAAATTTTTCCCGCTCAAGCGTTTCCCGAATCTCCGCCGCGGATTTTCCCTGCTCCGAGAGCATAAGCGCATCATACGCCGAACGCCGCTGCGTAATGGAGATCCGCTGGTTGTCAACGACCTGCACCTTCCCTTCATACTGCTGCGCCAGCACATAAGCCGTTTCACAGGAACTGCTCAGCCCGGACGACATCGGGATATGCACAATCTCATCATATTCTTTCAACAAGGCGTCCCACGTTTCCGTCACATCCTTTGTCGCCGGCATGGATGTGGAAATCTCCGCATCGTCCGCAAGCCGCCCGTAAAACTGCTCCTGCGTCAGATTGATATCTTCAAAAAACGTTTCTCCCTGAATAAAAAAAGGCATTGGCAATACGGTGATCCCTGCCTCCTTCGCCTCCGCCTGCGTAATTCCGCTGTTTGAATCCGTCACAACCGCTACTCTGCCCATTCGTCTGGCCTCCGATCTTTCTTTTTTCCAAAGGGATTGTACCACACCCGGAAAATTCTTACAAGCTTCTCTTTGCCAAAATCTTTTCCAGATAAAAACCGGACACGCATATCAAAATATACGTATCCGGTTCTATTTTCTTATCTGTTTTTATCCGATGGGAAATGCCTGATTACATCATGCCCATACCCGGATTGCCTGCCGGCATAGCCGGAGCGTCTTCCTTTATGTTTGCCACAACAGATTCTGTCGTCAGCAAAGTAGAAGCAACCGACGTCGCATTCTGCAGCGCGCTCCTTGTCACCTTCACCGGATCAAGGATGCCTGCTTCCACCATATCCACATATTCCTCGGTCGTTGCGTCAAAACCAATGCCTACGTTTGCCTCTTTTACTTTATTAATGATAACAGAGCCTTCCAGTCCGGCATTTGCCGCAATGTAAAACAGCGGGGACTCCAGCGCTTTTAAGATAACATTCGCGCCGGTCTTTTCATCGCCTTCCAGTGTTTCCGCCAGTTCCGCAACTTTCTTGGAAGCATGGATATAAGCGGAACCGCCGCCTGCGATAATGCCCTCTTCTACAGCTGCCCTTGTAGCGTTCAGCGCATCTTCCATGCGGAGCTTGCTCTCTTTCATCTCTGTTTCCGTAGCCGCGCCTACGCGGATAACCGCGACGCCGCCAGCCAGCTTTGCAAGCCTCTCCTGTAACTTCTCTTTATCAAAGTCAGAGGTCGTTTCTTCGATCTGGGCGCGGATCTGGGAGATCCTTGCATCAATGGCAGATTTCTCGCCAACGCCGTCAACGATAACCGTATTTTCTTTCTGCACTTTTACAGATTTCGCGCGTCCGAGCTGCTCTAACGTGGTATCTTTTAATTCCAGCCCAAGTTCAGAAGAAATCACTTCGCCGCCTGTTAAGATCGCGATATCCTCAAGCATTGCTTTCCTTCTGTCGCCATAGCCCGGCGCTTTTACAGCTACAACGTTGAACGTGCCGCGCAGTTTGTTTACGATCAGGGTCGTAAGCGCTTCGCCCTCTACGTCCTCCGCAATGATCAGGAGCTTCGCGCCTGTCTTTACAACCTGCTCCAACAGCGGAAGGATCTCCTGAATGTTGGAAATCTTCTTATCTGTGATCAGGATGTACGGATCTTCCAGAACGGCTTCCATTTTATCCATATCGGTCGCCATATATGCGGAAATATAACCGCGGTCAAACTGCATACCTTCTACCAGGTCAAGCTCTGTCAGCATTGTCTTGGACTCTTCGATCGTAATAACGCCGTCCTTGGAAACTTTCTCCATCGCATCCGCTACCAGATTGCCGACTTCTTCATCGCCCGCTGAAATAGCGGCGACTTTCGCGATATGGTTTTTGCCGTTTACTTTTCGACTCATTTCTTTTAACGCATCCACTGCCGCATTGGTGGCTTTCTTCATGCCCTTCCTTAAAATGATCGGGTTTGCGCCTGCCGCAAGGTTTTTAATGCCCTCGGAAATCATTGCCTGTGCAAGAACGGTCGCTGTCGTTGTGCCGTCGCCCGCTACATCGTTTGTCTTTGTCGCCACTTCTTTTACAAGCTGCGCGCCCATATTCTCAAAAGCGTCTTCCAGTTCAATCTCTTTTGCAATTGTCACGCCATCGTTTGTGATCAGCGGAGCGCCATAAGATTTGTCCAGTACAACGTTCCTGCCTTTTGGTCCAAGCGTTACCCTTACGGTATCCGCCAGTTTATCTACGCCTGTTTCTAATGCCGCCCTTGCTTCCGCACCATACTTAATTTCCTTTGCCATTGCTGTTTTCCTCTTTTCTTTTTATAATCTTCTATATTTTAAGTTTCATTATTCCACTACTGCAAGAATATCATTCTGACGGACGATAATATACTCTGTCCCATCGATCTTCACTTCCGTCCCCGCGTACTTAGAATAAATAACGCGCTGTCCTTCTTTCACCTGCATCGTGATTTCCTTGCCGTCTACAACGCCGCCCGGCCCAACAGCGATCACTTCCGCCTCCTGCGGTTTTTCCTGGGATGCGCTTGTGAGGATAATGCCGGATGCGGTTGTCTCCTCCGCCTCACACTGTTTTAATACGACTCTGTCTGATAATGGTACTAACTTCATGAATAATTCCTCCTTTAAACTTATTCATCATTTTTATGCAACTGTTTTACCGCAATTGTCTGTTTTTGTATTATTAGCGCTCACCGGTTTTGAGTGCTAACTGATAGCTCTTATCATATTGGTTTATGTCCTGTTTCGCAAGCATAACATTTTCCATTTTTGGTTCGTTTTTCTTTTAAATCTTCATTTTTTCTCATCTTTTCTCTTTTTTTCTTATTTTTATGATTAAAATATAAAAAAAATATAAACAAAAACGCTTCTTTGGGAAATATATTAATTCCATAGTTTGAACCGGCAGATCTTTAAAATCTGTCGGACGCAAACAAGAAAAAAAGATCGTGGAAGAATACGCACAAAACGAAATGTAAACGGATATGCAAAGACATTTCAAATATATGTTGCGCTGCAATAAAAAGGCCCCAGTGATTTTGGCATAATTCCGATCGCCATCAACGCGATATCCCGTTTTCCCGGCCTGACATAAAACTGGAAGCAATACCGGAAGATCTCATTTTCTTCCCTTTTTATATCCTCCTGTTCCTTTTCCGATAATTCAATGATCCTTACCCGATAATCGATGCCTCTTTTATCCAGCCTCTCCCGATACAGCCTGTATTTCTCAAATGAGTTCGTCGCCTGGAGATAAACCCATTTTTTTGTCTTAAAAAATAAATACTTTTCTAAAACTGATAATCCAAACATAGCGTTCTCCTTTTCCATTTATTATCAGGTTACAATTATCATATCATATTTTACTCCATGATACTACCCAATTAATTTAGTTTATAACACTTATAGTGCCTAATGTCAATATATTTATTACACTATTGTTGCGTATCTCGCTTTTTCTTTTGAATTATAATAGATAGTGTCTCAGGAAATTCTGAAAAAACACACGATAACCCCCTGAAATCACACGCAGAAGGAGACACTCATGGATTCAAAAAACATCAACTATGAGGTTATAGGAAAAAATATCAAAAAATTCAGAAAAGAAAAACATTTCACACAGCAACGATTAGCCGAAGAATTAAATATATCGCTCAGCTATCTCAGCAAAATAGAATGCGGCAAAAAACCTGCAAGCATAGAAATTTACCACAGGATCGCAAAGTTTTTCAAAGTTGACGTTTCCGCTATCATCGATGCGCCGGAAATACAGAAAAACCGCTGCGCAACGGTTATCCACGATATCAATGCGATCCTGGAAAACATGGAACAAAGGGAGTTATACGCTCTATGGCGTTTATTAAAAGAATATCAGGCAGCTATAAAACAATATAACAACCATCAGACATCGGGCAGGGACGCCCGGGAATAAAGCCCGGCTCACACATGGCCGGGCTTTCACAGTCTATCTTATAAAATATCTATATGTTCTCCCGCCAGCGCCTTATTCATGCTGCGCACCGCACAGAATTTCCCGCACATCGAACACGTGTCGTCATGCTCCGGCTTGCGGTCATTACGGATCGCTTTTGCCGTTTCCGGATCGATCGCGCATGCCCACTGCGCCTCCCAGTCGAGCGCGCGCCTTGCATCCGCCATCTTATCATCCATCTCCCGCGCGCCGCGCACGCCTTTTGCAATATCCGCCGCATGAGCCGCGATCTTAGAAGCGATGATGCCCTGTTTTACATCTTCCACATTCGGAAGCGCCAGATGCTCCGCAGGCGTCACATAGCAAAGGAACGCCGCGCCGGAAGCCGCCGCAATCGCGCCGCCGATCGCGGACGTGATATGGTCATAACCCGGCGCAATGTCCGTCACCAGAGGCCCCAGGACATAAAACGGCGCGCCGCTGCAGACCGTCTGCTGGATCTTCATATTGGCGGCGATCTGATCCATCGGCATATGCCCCGGCCCTTCCACCATGACCTGCACATCTTTTTCCCACGCGCGTTTCGTCAGTTCCCCAAGCCGCACCAGTTCCTCAATCTGGCAGACGTCCGAAGCGTCCGCCAGGCAGCCCGGCCTGCAGGCGTCTCCGAGCGAGATCGTCACGTCATATGTACGGCAGATATCCAGGATCTCATCATAATACTCATAAAAAGGATTTTCATTCCCCGTCATGCACATCCATGCAAATACGAGCGATCCGCCGCGGGATACGATATTCATTTTCCGTTTATGTTTCCTGATCTGCTCGATTGTCCTGCGCGTAATGCCGCAGTGGAGCGTCACGAAATCCACGCCGTCTTCCGCATGGAGCCTTACGACGTCAATAAAATCTTTTGCCGTGAGCGTGTCAAGGTCGCGCTGGTAATGAATGACCGAGTCATAAACCGGAACCGTACCGATCATTGCAGGGCACTCCGCCGTCAGCTTCCTGCGGAACGGAACCGTATCGCCATGGGAAGAAAGATCCATGATCGCATGCGCGCCCATATTGACCGCTTCCATCACTTTCTGCATTTCCACGTCATAATCCTTGCAGTCCCTCGAAATGCCGAGATTTACATTGATCTTTGTGCGCAGCATAGAGCCGACGCCTTCCGGATCCAGGCATTTATGGTTTTTATTTGCGCAGATAACGACTTTTCCTTCAGCGACAAGCGGCGTCAGCTCGTCAACGCGCATCTGCTCTTTTTCCGCTACTTTCTTCAGTTCCTCTGTCACAATGCCTTTTCTGGCAGCTTCCATCTGTGTTGCATAGTCCCTCATTTTCCCATATCCTTTCCTGTCTTTTTTATATTCAAACACGCGGGCGTCCCTGTGTAAATTTTACGCCAGCGCGATATAATAATCCGCTGTCATGCGCATTTCTTCGGCGTCGTCCGCGCTCACCGCATCAGAAACGCCAATCGTGCGAAAACCCGCGCGTTTCGCAGTTTTAACAGCATACAGCCCGTCTTCAGCCACCCATGTCCGTTCGGGCGGAACGCCCATTTTCTCCGCCGCGGCGTAAAAAATATCCGGGCGGTCTTTCCCGCTCCCAAACTCAATGCAGGTGATGACCGCATCAAAATACTGCGCGATCCCAAGCCGACTAAACGCGGCTTCCACAAGCGCGCGCTCCCCCGCCGTCACAACCGACATGGGGATCTGTTTTTCGCGCAGAGCCTGCAAAAACGGCGGCACAGCGGGCTTTAGCCCGATCGTCGTCCGGTATGCGTCCGCAACGACGCCCACGACGCCTTTTTGTATCTCATCCGCTGTCTGCTCCAGTTGATAAGTCCTGCGGATATACGCCGCGCCCTCCGGAAGCGTCATGGAAAACAGCGTTTTCCCCAGCGACGGCGGCGCAGCAATGCCAAGCCCCGCGAGATACCGCTCCCCTGAATGCGCCCAAACGGGCATGGAGTCCAGCAATGTCCCGTCCACGTCAAAGATCATGCCCGCCGGCCGCTCCCGCTTCAGAAAATCCGAAACGGTATCCATGCCGCCCGTAATCCTGCGCGCCTGCGCGAGCAGTCCGCGCGCCGCGCCGCGGATATCCGGCTGCGCAAAAATGGCGCTCACAACAGCAACTCCGCTTATGCCGCTGCCACGCAGGGCGGAAATATTTTCCGCTGTTATGCCGCCGATCGCCACGACCGGAATCGGCACAGCCGCGCAGATTTCCTGCAGCGTTTTATACGAAAGCGGCGACGCATCGCGTTTTGTCCCGGTCGGGAACACTGCGCCCGCGCCAAGATAATCCGCGCCCTGTTTCCACGCCATGACCGCCTGCTCCACCGTCCGCGCCGACACGCCGATCAGCCTGCCTTCCCCAATCTCTGCCCGCACATCCGGGACCGCCATGTCTGTTTGCCCGACATGCACGCCATCCGCATCGACTTCCCTGCAAAACTCTGCATCGTCATTAATGATAAACGGCGCATGATACGCCGCGCACAGTTTTTTGATGCGCCTGGCCTCTTCCAGAAACTGCTGCCGGGAAAGCTGCTTTTCCCGCAGCTGCACCATCGTCGCTCCGCCCTGCAGCGCTTCCTCGACCTGCTCATACAGTGTGCGCCCGTTCAGCCAGCTCCTGTCCGTAACGGCATACAATCGCACGTCTGTTTTTTCCAATGTCCTGTCTCTGTACATCACAAACCCCTGAAAACAATTTTTTCTGTCCAAAAAAAGGATGACGCCCACCGCAGGCATCATCCTGACACATCCTGTTTTCGCATCTCCCTACGTTGGCATTATCCAAATCAGGTTACGGGTCTAAGCAAATCAGCTTACTCTCAGCCTGTTTTAACAGACTCCCCTGACGCCGCCGCACTGCTGCGCATCCGCAGACAGCGGCTGATTCATTGACTGCATTTATTATAACAGCCGCGCCGTATTTATGCAAGGAATTTTTACAGCAAACGGCGCGCCGTCACTCTTTTTTCTCCCGTATCCCCGCATTATTCACATAAACGGAAACGGATATCCCGTAACACAGCGATAAAAACACAAAGATAATGCCCGCGCTTGCCAGTAAAACATCCGTTAAATCCGTAAACATCATCTTTTCCATCGCATGGACGGAAAAATACGCGGACGCCAGCATGATGAAAAACGGCGCGGCATACGTGACCAGAAGCTCCTTCGCGGCTGACCTGCACAGCTTTTGCCCGGAACAGCCAAGCTTTTTTAAAACCGCATAACGCTCCTTTTCTTCAAACGCGTCATTTGAAAGCTTCATAAATAAAATGCTCCCGCCCGCCAGCACGAACACCATAAACATAAATACGCACAGCGAATACAGGATTTTGATCCACTCAATATCGCTGCTCTTCGGGTCGACCGCAACCCGCGCGATCCTGTTCCCTGCCGCCCGCTCTTTTTCCACAAATGCGTCCAGTTCATCCATTGACGCTTTATAATGCCCGATATCCGCGATCTTATAATTACATACGTACTGCTCCGTACCGTCCGCGCGCAGCCTCTCATATTCTGCGTCCGATACGCAGAAAAAACGCATGCTTTCCTGCAGGTATCCCAGATACGGCACGCTCGTCTCCATAACCTGGCGATATTTTTTGCCATGCAGCGTCACCGTAATCCCATCCCGTTCCGTCAACAGCGAAAGCAGATAAAGGTGCGAAATCTCCGCGAGTTCATCCCCGGCAAGCTCCGGAATGTCAAACGCCAGCCCGGTTTCCCCGGCAAGCGTTTTCAGAGCCGAATAGGAAATGGCCGCTGACTGCTGGCGTGTCTCTGCTTCTGCCTCCGAAAGCGGGATGATAAGAACCGGTATCTGCGCCGCCGCTGTGACGTCATTATCCTGTCCGATCAGCTCCCGCCCGGTTTCCAGTAAATCCGCGCGCCCGCTCAGAAGCTGGAACGAATACGTATTGCGGAACCTCACGATGTTTTCATAACGCATCTTCATGGCAAAACTCGCCGCCAGCGCCGTCACCGAACAGATCATCAGAATGCACACCATCGCGTATGTGCGGTAATTTTTCTTCATGCGGAAAATAATCTGGTTCATCCAGAGATTCCGTTCCTTCCGGTACAAAAAATGCTTATTTTTTGCGAGCGACTGAAACAGGAGCGGGACGAAACCGCCAAATAACAGATAAACGCCTGCGATCACGAGCGCGACCGCCATCAGCACATTCTGCATAACTTCCGCCCCGCCTTCTTTGACCGCCAGATAATAGCCCGACGAAAGGATCCCGAGCCCCAGCGCCGTTTTTATGATCAGCGCGCCGAGCGGCCATTTTACATATTCATTTCTCCTGCTGGCGGATATCTGGCTCAAAATACTGCTTTTTACAAGATTGCGGTAGCCCTTCCACAAAAAAAACGCATACATCAAAAGAAAAACGCCTGCGGTGATCAGAATCGGCTGCCATGCGAACGAAAAGCCGATCGAAACCGTAATATCCGACATTTTCAGCAGGAGCATCTGGAACAGCTGCATAAAAAGCAGACCGGAACCAATGCCGGCCAAAAGCGTCACAACGCCGACAACGGACATTTCCAGCATATACAGCTTCCCGATCCGCTGGTTCGTCAATCCCAGAAACGCGTAGATCCCGATCTCTTTTTTCCTTCTTGTCAGAAAAACATTCATCGCGTAGCTGATAAAAAAGAACATAAAACAGCCCAGGACGACTGAGACGGTCTCCACGATTATGTCGATATAGCTCTTATTGTGCGCGCCGAGCGCTTTCATGACGTCCGAAAAAACAATCATCTGGAAATTCAGGAAAATGAGGACCGTAAACGCCAGGGATAAAATCAGCGACAGATAATTTTTCATCCCGCTCTTTACGTTGTGCAAAGCCAGCCGTCCGATCGTCATACCTCCTCACCTCCCATCGACGCGATCATATCCATGATCCTGTCGTAAAACTCCTGTCTGTCCGTCCCCCTGCTGATCCGGCATCTGATCTGACCGTCGCTCAGAATACAGACGTCTTTTGCATAAGACGCGCTGAACGCGTCATGCGTTACCATCAGGATCGTCGCCCGTCCGCTGTCATTGACCGCCCGCAGGCATTCCAGCAGATCGCGGCTCGCTTTGGAATCCAGCGCGCCGGTCGGCTCGTCTGCAAAGATTATGCGCGGCTCATGCACGAGCGCCCGGCATGCCGCGCCGCGCTGCTTCTGCCCGCCGGACAGCTCATACGGATATTTGCCCAGATGCTCCTTTAAGCCGAATATGCCCGCAAGCGCGTCCACCCGCTCCATGCATGTGCGGCTGTCCACGCCGTTTAGCGATAACGGGAGCGCGATATTATCCTGCAGCGTCATCGTATCCAACAGGTTGTAATCCTGAAAGATAAACCCGATCTTATCCCGCCGGAGCGCGGAAAGCTCTTTGTTCGACGCCTTCGTAATATCCTTCCCGTCGATAAGCACGCTGCCCTGCGTCGGCCAGTCAATGGAAGATAAGATATTTAACAAAGTCGTCTTCCCCGAGCCGCTCGGCCCCATAATGGCAATAAAATCATGCTCCGCGACTGTCAGGTCAATGCCCTTTAACACCCGCGCCACATACCCTCTCGTGCCGTAATCCTTTGTCAGATGTCTGATTGACGCCACTGCGTTGTTGTTATTCATATTGGTTTCCTCCTTCACACATCTGTATTATAAAAGAACAGGGCAAAAAAATCCTGACGTCAGGGTTACAGCGCCGGGCGGGAAGGTTACATTTTTGTAAGGTTGGACGCCCTGCGCATACTGACCGCAAACCTCGTATACTCCCCATACACGCTCTCCACTTCCAGCGGATGCTCCAGCCGCTTCGCGATCGTATCCGCCAGATACAGCCCCATCCCCGTCGATTTATATTTCCCGTTATGGTGGCTGCTCCCCGTATAGCCGCGCTCAAAAATACGGCGGACGTCGCTTTCTAAAATGCCCTCCCCGTTATCCTCCACAAAAAGCCGGACGGTCTCTTCCCCGTCTTCCGTATAAATCTTGAGCATGGGCTGAGCGCCCGCATACTTTACCGCGTTCTGCACAAGCTGATCCAAAAGATAAACCAGCCATGTCCGGTCTGTGTAAACCAACGTCTCCGGCACGCGCAGGTCAATCTGAAACTGCTTCTGGATCAAAAAGAACTGATTGTTATGGACAGACGTTTTTACGCAGTCCAAAAGATTTACCCGGCGCACCTGCAGGTCAAACAGGCTGCTCTGCGCTTTTGCGCCAAGCAGCGCCATGTTCAGCTGCTGCCGGATGCGTTCCAGCTGCTCTTTCTGCGTATGGCGCAGCGCCGCGTCCGCAATCTTCTCATTCATTAACAGGGCGGCGGAAAGCGGCAGCTTCACCTCATGGCACCACCGCGCCATGTAATCCTGCAGATCGCAGTTCATGCGAAACTGCGCCTCCAGCTGCCTTTGCAGGATCACCGCGTCATGTCTGGCGATCCGGCTCTCCCCGGAATCCTCAAACTCCATCCACACGAGCGAGTCCATGCGCAGCAGCTCTTCCTTCCGTCTCTTTTCCCGATAAAATTTGTAGACGTCCAGCATGAAAAAAACAGCCATCGCCGCGCCGGCCAAAAGATCTGCGTAAAGTAAAAAGCCGATATCCATCCCATTCCCGAAAGCTCCAAAATACAGGTTATAAAAAACCGCCAGAAGCGTCGGCAGCAATATCAGCTTTTTCTGTTTCAAAAGATAACTCATTGTATCAGATACCCCAGCCCTTTCTTTGTAACGATCAGCTCCTCCCCGCAGACGGCTTTGATCTTGCTGCGCAGGCGGCTTACGATCGTCGTCAGCGTCCCGTCAGAAACAAATTCATCCGTATCCCAAAGCGCCGCCATCAGCTCTTCGCGCGTCACAACCTCCGGCTTCCGCTCCAGAAGCTTTGACACAATCTTCTTTTCCGAACGCGTAAGCTCCAATTCCGTCTCCCCGAAAAAGAGCGCCGCCCGCCCCGCATCATAAGAAATGCCGTCGCGCAGGAATATCCGCTCCCGGACGCGGTACTGATACGTGCGCCTTAAAAGCGCTTCGACTTTCGCCCTTAAAAGCTCCAGATGAAACGGTTTTTCCATATAATCGTCCCCGCCCTGCGCGATCGCCATGATCTTGTCCCGGTCGTCATTGCGGCTGCTGATATACAGGACAGGGGCCTGCGAAATCTCCCGGATCTTCGCGCACCAGTAAAATCCGTCATAAAAAGGCAGGTTCACATCCATTAAAACAAGCTGCGGGCGGCAGGCAAGAAATTCGTCCACAACCTGCGCAAACTGCTCCGCAAGAAACGTCCGATAGCCCCATTTCTCTAAAAAAGCCGCGATCTCCCCTGCCAGGGCCGCGTCGTCTTCCACGATCATAATCTTCATCCCCGCATCCGCACGCAATGCCTGCGAACCCCCGCTCCGGATATCCATCACACGTTTATACAAATTTCATTTCCCTTCTTTCTGCCACAGTTTCTGCCGCAGCGCATATTTCCAACCGGATTATAACATGACGCGGCGTCCCGCGCCACCCCTTTTCCGCCGCTTTGCCCTCCGTTCCCAAATTTCCCCGCCCGCTGCTAAAAGCGCTTGTATCTTTTGCAAAAATGCAATACACTACTAACAGGCCGGATTTTTTTACGTCATTCTATATCACATACTCCGGAGTATAACACTTGTACAGAAAGGAAAGGTACAGAAAGGAAAGAAACTATGGAAGAACATTTAGAATCAATGGACGATTACAAAGAAGAACTGGAAGCCTCCTTCCGCCGCATACGGGAAGGCGATATCGTAACGGGCGTGGTTGTCGCCGTATCGGACGAAGAGGCGACGCTGGATCTGAAATATTTCGCGCCGGGCATTATCAAGGCAAACGAATTGAGCGACGATCCCGATTATTCCATCCTGGAGGAGCTGCATCCGGGCGATGAGATCCAGGCTACGGTAATCCGCATGGACGACGGCTCCGGCAATATCTTATTGTCACAGCGCGAAGCCAACCAGGAGCTTGGCTGGGATAAATTAAAAGAAGCCATGGAACAGGGGACGGTCTTTCAGGTAAAGGTAAAAGAAACCGTTCCCGCCGGCGTTATCGCCTATGTAGAAGGCATCCGCGGCTTTATCCCCGCGTCGCAGTTAAGCCTTGACTATGTAGAAGACGTCTCCGAATGGATTGGGAAAAATCTGGAAGTGCGCCCGATCACAGTGGACGCCCAAAAGGAAAAACTCGTATTGTCCGCAAAGGTCATCCTGAAAGAACGGGAAGAGGCCGAACGGAACCACCGGATCTCCATGCTCGTCCCGGGAAGCATTGTGGAAGGGACAGTGGAAAGCCTGACCAATTATGGCGCGTTCGTAAATATCGGCAACGGGCTGACCGGTCTTGTCCATGTGTCGCAGATCTGTGAGCGGCGTATCCGCAAGCCTTCCGAAGTATTAAAGGTCGGCCAGAAAGTGCGCGCAAAAATCCGCAGCACAAACGATAACCGCATCTCGTTAAGCATCCGCGATCTGGAAGAAGAAATGGGCGAAGTTTCCGCAGAGGAAACCGCCAGCGCGGCGGAGTACTCGACAAATGAATCCGCCACGACTTCCCTTGGAGACCTGCTTGCAAAATTCAAATTTCCAGATTAAATCAAATCTATATGCAGAAATAACTGCCGGCTCCTTTTTCGGATCCGGCAGTTATTTTTTATCCGCGCTTTTTTTCCTACTGTTTTCGCTTATGCTGCGCCTTGTGCAGAAATTTCTCATTTTGAACCATAAACCGCACATGCGTCCCCTGTCCGACTAATCCCGCCTCGTCAAACGCCTGCACGTCAAACACCAGCTTGCGCCCGTCCACTTCCACGAGTTTGCTCACGCAGCGCACATGCATACCGACCGGGCTCGCGGACACATGTTCAATGTTTACCTCTGTCCCGACCGTGCCCCATCCTTCTTCCATCTCCGCCTGTACGCTTTTCAGGCACGTCTCCTCCATCAAAGCGATCATGGCAGGCGTCGCAAACACATCAAGCAAACCGCTCCCAAACGCGCTCGCCGTGTTTTCCAATGTCACTTCCCTGACACATTCATTGCTGATCCCAACCGTTAACATAATCTCCTCCACATGTAATGATTCCCACAGGCAATGAGCGGACTGACTGCACCGCTCTTTCCCGCCATCCGCCTGACAAAACGGCATTGGCTTTCCGCCAATGCCGCATACATTCCCGCACATTTCTGCGCGGTCGCTCTCTTATACTCTCGAAAGATACTCGCCTGTCCTCGTATCGATCTTGATCGTATCGTCCTGGTTTACAAACAATGGCACATAGACCGTCGCGCCCGTTTCAACCGTTGCCGGTTTTGTCGCGCCTGTCGCCGTATCCCCTTTTACGCCTGGTTCCGTCTCGGTAACGACCAGTTCAACAAACAACGGCGGCTCCACCGCAAATACGTTTCCGTTATGGGAACAGATCTTGACCATTTCGTTTTCCTTGACAAATTTCAACGCGTCGCCGATCAGATCAGAAGCAATCGGAATCTGGTCATACGTCTCAACGTCCATGAAATAATATAAATCCCCGTCCGAATACAAATACTGCATATCCTTTCGGTCAATCCGCGCCTGCGGGCATTTCTCCGTCGGACGGAATGTTTTTTCCACCACGCCGCCGCTCTTGATATTTTTTAATTTCGTCCGGACAAATGCAGCGCCTTTTCCCGGCTTCACATGCTGAAATTCGATAATCTGATAAATATTACCTTCTAATTCAATCGTAATGCCATTTCTAAAATCACCTGCTGAAATCATTCGATATTTCCTCCTTAAAACTCTATGGGATATTTTGTCACCCACGTATCTATCATATAATAAAAATATCTATATTTCAACCTTTTTTTGCATTCTCTTACGAACAGCAATAAATTTACCGGTTTTCTATCGCATGGATCATATCGATTCGGGTCTGGTGCCTGCCCCCTTCAAACTCCGCTTCCAGATAAGCCTTCACGATATCTTTCGCGGCCTCGATGCCGACAATGCGCGCGCCAAACGCTATGATATTTGCATTGTTGTGCTGCTTTACAAGACGCGCCGTCGCCGTATCGGAACAAACCGCCGCGCGCACGCCTTTGACTTTATTCGCCGCAATGGAAATCCCGACGCCGGTTCCGCAGATCAAAACGCCGCAGTCCGCTTCGCCCGCTGCAACCGCACGTCCGACCTTCTCCCCGATCTCCGGATAGTTGCAGCTTTCCGTCGTATCCACGCCGAAATTAATGACCTCGTGCCCTAATTTCTCCAGATACGCGGCAATCTCTTTTTTCATTTCCGGCCCCGCATGGTCGTTGCCAATAATAATCTTCATCTTTATACGCTCCCTTTCCCTGTATTTTTGCGTCCCCGGCGTTTCAGCCGCCTTTTATAAAAAAACAGAATCAGCTTCTCCGGGTAACGTTTTAAAACGATCTGAATCTCCTCTTTCGGATGAATCGGCTGAACCAGCATCGTGCGGACGCCGACGCGGTTTGCGCCCCAGATATCCGTAAAGATCTGGTCGCCGACAAACAATGTATTTTCCTTATGCGTCCCCATCTTTTCCATGGCAAGCAGGTAGCCCGCCTTTGCCGGTTTATGCGCCTTAAAAATATACTCCGTATAGACCACCCCGTCGCAGAACATCTTCACGCGCGGCTCTTTATTGTTTGAAAGCACACAGGCGCGGAATCCAAGCTCCTTTAAATGCGCGAACAATGCTTTTGCGCGTTCGTCCGCCGGTTCGCCATGGCGCACGAGCGTATTGTCAATATCAAAGATCACGCCCCGGTACCCTTCCGTGTAAAGCCTGTCATAATCAACCGCATAGGCCGACTGCAGATATTCGCCCGGATAAAATGCCTGTAACATACCGCTCCTTCCTAAGCCTCTGGTTCTGTGTCTGTGTTGTCCTTATCCAGCATTTTTTTCAGCTCGTTCATAAAGGTGTTTACATCTTTAAATTCCCGGTAGACAGACGCGAAACGCACGTAAGCAACCTCTTCGAGATCCTTTAACCGGTCCATGACGATCTCCCCGATCACGCTGCTTGAGATCTCTTTTTCCTCGCGGTTAAAAATCTCGGTCTCAATATCGTCAACCAGCTTATTGATCTCATTTATGGAGATCGGACGCTTATGACACGCCCGCAGGATGCCCGTCTCAATTTTTGAGCGGTCAAACTGCTCTCTGTTATTGTCCTTCTTAATGACGATCAGCGGGATTGTCTCGACCTTTTCGTAAGTCGTGAACCGTTTCCCGCAGCCATCGCAAAGCCTGCGCCTGCGGATAGAATTATTATCATCCGCCGGTCTTGAATCAATGACTCTGGTATCATCACTTCCGCAATATGGGCATTTCATCGCAACTTTCTCCTCTCTCCCCGGCCCGGTTCCCGATAAGTCCTATTGACAGTTCTTATAAATAAAAGTTTAACCTTCCCCGGGCTGCATGTCAATAAATTTTCACAGCTTATGTATCGCTTCCTTTTCGTCCACATCTACCAGAATGATATCCGGCCCGATCTTTATAATTTTCCGCCACGGAATAAACAGCTCATATTCCCGGCAAAATATCCCGAAAATACGGCCGGGCCCCGGCAGGATCAGAAAACGGATACACCCCGTGCATTCATCCAGATCAATATCTACCACATTTCCCAGATACTTACAGTCTTTTACATTAATGACCTTTTTTTCCTGTAGCTCGCACAAACGCATAACGGCGCCGCCTCGTTTTTTACCATCATATGCTGTTTCATACAATTTTTTCCACCGGAAATCCCAAAAAGAGTCAGACGTTAAACCGGAACACAATTACATCCCCGTCTTTTACGACATATTCCTTGCCTTCCAGCCCAACCAGCCCCTTCTCTCTTGCCGCGGCAATGCTCCCGCAGGATACCAGATCCTCATAGGCGACGACTTCCGCGCGGATAAACCCGCGTTCAAAATCTGTATGGATCTTCCCCGCCGCCTGCGGCGCTTTTGTTCCGTTTTTGATCGTCCACGCCCGCGTCTCATCTTCGCCCGACGTCAGGAAGCTGATAAGCCCAAGCAGCCGATAGCTGGCGCGGATCAGCTTGTCCAGCCCGGACTCTTTCAGCCCAAGCTCCTCTAAAAACATTTCTTTTTCATCATCTTCCAGCTCCGCCATCTCCTGCTCAATCTGTGCGCAGACGACAAACACCTCGCTGTTTTCCTGTTGTGCAAGCGCGCGCACGTCCGCCACGAAAGCATTGGACGCCGCGTCGTCCGCAAGGTCGTCCTCCTTTACATTCGCCGCATAGATGACCGGCTTTGCTGTCAGCAGGTTATAGGTCTTAAACCAGGCCTGCTCCTCCTCATCTTCTCCCAGCGCAAAGGTTTTTGCCGGCTTCCCTTCCTCCAGGTGCGCCCTGACGCCCTCTGCCAGCTTCAGCTCTTTCGCCAGTGTTTTATCCATTTTCGCCTGCTTTGAGATCTTGGCGATACGGCGTTCCAGAATTTCAATATCCGAAAAAATAAGCTCCAGATTGATCGTTTCAATATCCCGTGCCGGGTCGATGCTGCCGTCCACATGCACGACATTCGCATCTTCAAAACACCGCACCACATGCACGATCGCGTCAACCTCCCGGATATTGGCAAGGAACTGATTTCCCAGCCCTTCCCCTTTGCTCGCGCCTTTTACAAGCCCCGCGATATCTACAAATTCGATCACGGCAGGCGTGACTTTCTTTGAATGGTACATCTCACCCAGTTTGTCAAGCCGCGCATCCGGAACCGCAACGATCCCCACATTCGGGTCGATCGTGCAGAACGGATAATTGGCGGATTCCGCTCCCGCTTTTGTGAGTGAATTAAACAGTGTGCTTTTGCCTACATTTGGCAAGCCGACGATTCCTAATTTCATAATGTATGATACCTGTTCAGAAAGCCCTTGTTTTCAAGGCTTTCCGCCTTTCTATAAATTATCTCTACGCCTTTTTTACGCCCTTTTTTCATAAGTGGCAGGCGTAGCCGTTTCAAACTGGCGAACTGCGTTTACCAGTGACTCGTCCGTAACATGAACATATCTGTCCATAGTTGTCTTAATACTTGCATGGCCCAATAGCTGTTGCAGGACTTTAGGCTGCATACCTCGCTCAATCGCCGTGTTGCATATCTCCATCACCTCTTTCTGTGTAACATCATTCCTTTGTGTCTGTATTATCAAATATTCTGCAACAATTCTTCCTGCAATTCTTTTACATCGTCAGATGACAATGATGGGAAAAATTGCATCACCTCATCTATTGACAACCTACCTGCCTTTACCATCTGAATCGCATTTCTTTTATCTGCTTTCTTTTCTGCCTCATATCTCTCACTCTCAATATACTCCAGCAAAATTTCTTTTTCATCATACATTGCTAACATTATATGCTCAACCTCCTTTTCCCGCTCTTCCAGATATTCCTTTAACACATTCTTATCTTTGCAGATACGGATGGTTTCCGTCACTGCCTTCCGGGTTCTCCCATGTAGCTTTCTCTGTTCATCATAAACCTTTGTAAATGTCACATACTGGCTGATGATATCACCCTCATCGCTTCCATAAAGAACCTTTACCTTTGCATCCAGAAAAGCATTCTGCCCATCAAAAAATTCTTCTGCCATGCTAATATATTCTGGACGCTCTTTCCGATCCCCTGTATATATTACATACAGTTCTGGCCTTGGAAGTTTGATTTTTTTACTCTTGTATACATTCTGTTTTGTTTTCTTAATATAATCCTGATACGTTACCATCAA
>CANQQG010000002.1 GCA_947625875.1 uncultured Lachnospiraceae bacterium | reverse complement strand
AAAACAATCTCCTCGTCAAAAGACACGCGGACCTCCTTCCCCTGCAGCAAATCTTCCATTGCTGTTTTTATATCCGCGCCGCCCTCGCGGACAAGCCTGTCCACCAGTCCATTGGAGCTTGTATTCGCCCAATACGCGCCATATTCCTTTTTATCAAGGAAATTGATCACAGACCATGGATTGTAAATATTATCATAATCGCCAAACCGGAAGCCGTCATACCACTCTTTTACTTTCTGCTTTTCCGCCTGCAGGCCAAATTCCTCCAAAGCGTCGAACACTTCTTTTTCCGTAAAGCCAAAGGACGTCTGGTATTTTTTTGAAGTTGTTGTCACCACTTCAAGGTTATTCAGGTCGGAAAAAATCGACTCCTTGCTCACCCGCGTCACGCCCGTCATCAGGCCGCGCTCCAGCCAGGGATTTGTCTTAAACGTCGCATGGAACAGATTGCGCATAAAATCAACGATCTCATCCCAATACCCGTTTAAATACGCCTCCTGCATCGGCGCGTCATATTCGTCCAAAAGGATGATCACTTTCTTATTGTAATAGTTCCTCAAAAAACCCGCCATATTGTTGATGGCGGACGTCGCCGCGCTCTCATCCATATCCATGGACACCCGATCGAAAAGCTGCCTGTCCAGCCCGGTCAAAAAACCGCTGTCTTTTAAAAAGGAATATTCCGCATATAATTTCACAATCGTCTCATACATCTTTTGCCTGACAAATGTATAATTTCTCCCCTTTGCGTTCGCAAAGCTCAGGAAAATAACCGGGTAGGTCCCCTGCAGCTCCCTGTATTTTTCTTCCTCCCACACAGACAGCCCCTCAAATAAATCGCCCCGGCCCTTATACTTTACGGAAAAGAAGCTCTCCGTCATACTCATAGCCAGAGTCTTCCCAAACCTGCGCGGACGGGTAATTAAAGTAACCGTATCCCTGTTCTCCCACCACTCAGGAATAAAACCGGTCTTATCAATATAAAAATCATTGTTTTCCCTGATAGTTACGAAATCCTGACTCCCTGTATTTACGATTCTTGCCATATTGCTCCCCTTTCTGCATGTGCCTCAGAAGGTATTGCCCCACCCTTTACAGTATACCCTTTATTTTTAAAATGGCAACTCCAAGCCAAAAAAGAACCCTGCCCACGCAGGATTCTTTTTTGGCTCTATCTGCTGTTCTTCGGAACGTCTTTCATGCTGAAGCTTACACGCCCAAGCTTATCTTTTCCAAGACATACAACCGTCACCTCATCGCCGAGCGTCAATACATCCTCTACCCGGTTAATCCGCTCCTTTGTCATCTTGGAAATGTGCACCATGCCCTCTTTGCCCGGCGCAAACTCAAGAAATGCGCCAAATTCCTTGATGCTGACAACCTTTCCTCTGAAAATCTGCCCCGCCTCAAAGTTTGTCGTGATAATCTCTATCATCTTAACGGCTTCATCCATTTTTTCTTTTTCCGTACCGCATATGGACACCGCGCCGTCATCTGTAATATCGATCTTTACGCCGGTACGCTCAATGATCTCATTGATCGTTTTCCCCCTCTGGCCGACAACGTCGCCGATCTTGAGCGGATCGATCTGGATCTGAACAATCTTCGGCGCATATTTGCTGACCTCCGCGCGCGGCTTGTCGATCGCTTTTGACATAACCTCGTCCATAATGTAAAGCCTTGCCTCGCGCGTCCTTGCAATCGCCTCTTCCACGATCGGCCTTGTCAGTCCATGGATCTTGATATCCATCTGAATCGCCGTAATGCCGTCATGCGTACCCGTCACTTTAAAGTCCATGTCGCCAAAGAAATCTTCCAGCCCCTGGATATCCGTCAAGACGATATAATCGTCGTCTGTATCACCCGTCACAAGGCCGCAGGAAATGCCCGCCACCATTTTTTTGATCGGCACGCCCGCCGCCATCAGCGACATACACGATGCGCAGGTAGACGCCATTGACGTCGAGCCGTTTGATTCAAACGTTTCAGACACCGCACGTATCGCATACGGAAATTCTTCCACCGAAGGAAGCACCGGCATCAGCGCCTTCTCCGCCAGCGCGCCATGCCCGATCTCGCGTCGGCCCGGCCCTCTTGACGGTTTTGTCTCGCCTACGGAATAAGACGGGAAATTATAATGGTGCATATAACGTTTTGTCACGATATTTTCATCCAGCCCGTCCACTTTCTGCACTTCGGAAAGCGGCGCGAGCGTCACGATATCGCAGATCTGTGTCTGTCCGCGCGTAAACATCGATGAGCCATGCACCCGCGGAATCAGATCCACTTCCGCGGCAAGCGGGCGGATCTGCCTGATGTCACGCCCGTCCGGACGCTTATGGTCCTTTAAGATCATTTTGCGGACGGTCTTTTTCTGGTACTGGTAGACAGCTTCGCCAAGCAGGGCCAGCCATTCCTCATTTTCTGCAAATGCCGCTTCAAATTTTTCTGTGATCTGCCGGATATTTTCTTCGCGCACCTGCTTCTGGTCCGTAAATACCGCTTCCTCCATCTGTTCCGGCGTCACGATCTCCCTCATGGCGGCAAACATCTCTTCCGGAACCGCGCAGCTTGTATACGTGTGCTTTGGCTTCCCGACTTCTTCCACCATACGGTTGATGAACGCATTGATTGTCTGGTTGATATCATGCGCCATATAGATCGCTTCGATCATTTTCGCTTCCGGAATCTCATTTGCGCCGGCCTCGATCATGATAACCTTTTCCATCGTAGAGGCAACCGTAAGCTGCAGGTCGCCCTCGTCCCATTCCTTCTGGGACGGGTTGACAATAAACTGTCCGTCCACCATGCCGATCTGCGTCATGGCGCATGGGCCGCAGAACGGGATATCTGAAATACAGGTTGCAATAGCCGCGCCGAGCATAGCCGTAATTTCCGGACGGCATTCCGGATCGACGCTCATAACCATATTATTCAGCGTAACGTCATTTCGGTAATCTTTCGGGAACAGCGGACGCATCGGCCGGTCAATGACGCGCGACGTTAAAATCGCGTTTTCCGACGCCTTTCCCTCCCGTTTATTAAATCCGCCCGGAATCTTGCCGACAGAATACAGTTTTTCCTCATATTCTACGCTTAACGGGAAAAAGTCAATGCCATCCCTTGGTTTTTCCGATGCTGTCGCCGTAGAAAGTACGGTCGTTTCGCCATATTTTAAAAACGCCGCCCCGTTTGCCTGCGCGCAAACCCTTCCGATATCAACCGTCAGTGTCTTGCCGCCGATTTCCATAGAATAAGTCTTGTACATGTTTTATCTCCTTCTTTTATTATGAACTTTAAAAAAGAGCGGAAAATCCGCTCTTTTACAGAATTACTTTCTCAAGCCTAAACGTGCGATCAAAGTACGGTATCTTTCAATGTCTATTCTCTTGAGATATGCCAGCAGACCCCTTCTCTGTCCAACCATCTTTAAAAGGCCTCTCCTCGAATGATGGTCTTTCTGGTTTACCTTCAGATGCTCTGTCAGCTCATTGATCCTCGCTGTCAGCAGAGCGATCTGCACTTCCGTAGAGCCTGTGTCTTCCGGCGTCTTTCCGTATTCCGCAATAATTGCCGCTTTCTTTTCCTTTGATAACATAATTCTTCCTCCAAATAATTTAATCGCCCACATTTCACGCAATACTCAGAAAAAGGCCGGAGTTTCCATTTTCCGGGTACGGGCTTACTCACGCTTCTCTACTATAACATAATGAAAGTTACTTGTAAACAGAAAATAAAATTTTTTTATCAATGCATTCCCGGCGCTACAGATATCTCCTGCAGCAGATCGGCGTCCTGTAAAACGCATTGGATACCTTGATTCCATCCCGGCTGTTGCTTGCATGTACGATCTGTCCATTGCCGATATAAATCGCCACATGGCTGATCGAACTGCCGCTGCCGTAAAAGATCAGATCGCCCGGCATCAGCTCCGACGCGCTCACACTTCTGCCATAGCCGGCCTGCGCCCTTGAGGAATGCGGCAGATACACGCCGTACATCGCCAAAATCCGCATCGTAAAGCCGGAGCAGTCCGCCCCGTTTGTCAGGCTTGTCCCGCCCCAGACATATGGATTGCCGACATAGCTCAATGCCTTCTGCACAAGAGAAAGCCTCACATCCGATACGCCCTCCCCATAAGTGGCTTCTGTAATGGTCATCGCCTTTTTCAGTTCCTGTGAAATATCCACATAATCCGCGCAGACAAATCCATTTTCATCATCTAACTTTACTTCAACCCATCCGTCTTTCTCTTCGACCGCTTCCAGTTCCTCGCCGGTCGTCACGATTGTCAGGATCGTGCATTCCGTATTCGGCTCTTCCCGGATATAAACGGTCTGCGTATTGACCGTTGCGACCGTCGTCTGGTATTTTTCCGCCAGCGCCGCGGCCTTTTTGCCCGTTGCAATAAAATCACTTTTTACATAACCCGTCACTTTTCCGGACCGGATCTGATACCAGCCGTTTTCTTCCCCTAAAATCTCACATCCGGCCTTCGCGGGCATCTTGCCCTTTATTTTTCCGTTCTCATCCGCCGTTTCACGCACGTTCAGATAATTGTCAACCACTGCGACGCCAAGGTTTTTATATCCGCAGATCGTCTTTTCTTCCGGCTCCGTCCTCTCCGGCTCTGACTCTTCCTCCGTATCCAATGCATTTTCGCTGTTATTCAGGCAATCCGCCAACGCGGCGCTGATCCCCGCCTGCAGCGGCGACGCATAAGCAACCGCCCGGCTTCCCCCGCCGACGGCTATCGCCCCAACCATAAATATTGCACTGAATTTTACAAATCTGTTTTTCATGATTTCCTCCTGTAAAGAATGTAAACCAAACAACACGCATGAACTGTCATTCCCATATCCTGTTGTTTCTCTCATCTGTATGCACCAATATATAGTAGCAATCTTCCATTCCTGTCAGACCTGCCAGAAATTTCCAACTACTGGTACATTATAGCAGTCTATCATTTTCCTGTCAACAATTTGTAATATTTTTGTAACACAGTCAGTCCGGTCTGCCCGCAAAATACCGTTCCCCCGCCTGTATATCTCTTTCCAGCTGCTCCTGCAGTTCCTCCAGTCCTGCAAATTTTCTCTCCGAGCGCTCAAAATGCAGGATGTCAACCCTGATATATTTTCCGTAAATATTTTCATGAAAACCCAAAATAAAAGTTTCTGCCCCAACCGGACTGCCTCCATGTATCGTCGGCTTGCATCCGATATTGGTGACGCCGTTGTAACAGCGCCCGCCGATCCATACCCTGGACATATACACGCCAAACGGCGGCAACAGCTTTATTTCCGGCGGCAGGATATTTACCGTTGGGAATCCAAGCTTCCTGCCGATCTGGTTGCCATGCGCGACAATGCCCTCAATAAAATACGGATGTCCAAGCATTTCATTTGCCGGTTCGATATTGCCTTTGCAGATTTCATCGCGGATTGCCGTACTGCTGATATCCCGGTTCCCATACTGCAGCTTCGGCACGACCACGACCTCGTATCCATAGACGCCCGCATACTGCGCGAGCATCCGGCAGTCGCCGCGCCTCTGACATCCAAACCGGAAATCCGTCCCGACTGCCATACATTTTACACGTAGTTTTTTTACCAGCTCTTCTATAAAATGTTCCGCTTCCATATGCATGATCTCAGGCGTAAATGGGCATTCGACCAGATAATCTACGCCGCGTTCCAAAAACAGACGCTGTTTTTCTTCATTTGTCGTAAGCATCTTTGCCGTCTGCTGCGGCGGAATGTCAAACGTAAAAACAGCCGCTTTTAATCCTGCGGCTGTTTTTTTGAATACAGCATCCATTAAACGTTCATGGCCTCTGTGCAGACCGTCAAATTTTCCGATTGAAAGAACGGTATCCTCGGTCAGTTGTAGATTTTTGAACTCTTTTTCATATCTCATGGCGTTTCTCTCCAGTTCCTCTGCCAGTTTTACCTCTGCCAAAATATTTTTAACGGCTTATAGTCCCCTTTTATTGCATCTTTTTCGTAAATTCCAAAAAAATCCGCCTGCCCGCGGCCGGAGTAAACGCGCAGACAATCCGCCGCGCCGTCCGCCGGCATTCCCTCAAAATCAAAAAAAGCCTGTTTCGGCAGCCGGTTTCCGTTTACAAGCAGTTTTTGGAAAGTTTCCGATACACACGCTGCGGGATACTGCATAAAAAGGGAATCCACAGGCTGTAATAGTTCTTTTAGGCGGCCAGCCAGCGCAAGCTCCTGGATCTGCGCCAGTTTGCACGCCTGTTCCAGCCCAAACATTCCGGATTTTGTGCGCAGCAGCGATTCCATGCAGCCGCCGCAGCCGAGCAGCGCCCCTATGTCATGGCAGAGCGTGCGGATATAAGTCCCTTTGGAACAGTGGACGCGCATTTTCACGCGCGGCGGCTCTATCTGTTCCACCTGAATATCATAGATCTGCACCTGCCTTGCCTTCCGCTCCACTTCAATCCCTTCGCGTGCCAGATCGCACAGTTTTTTCCCATTTACTTTTAACGCGGAATACATCGGCGGGATCTGAGCATAACCGCCAACAAACGATAAAACTGCCTTTTCAATCGCTTCTCCGGAACAGGTTACGTCCGATTTTTTTAAAACCGTTCCGGTGATATCCTGCGTATCTGTTTCCACGCCGAGCAAAAGCGTCGCCGCATATTCTTTGTCTTTTTCTGTCAGCAGGTCACAGACTTTTGTTGCCGTACCAAGGCATACCGGAAGCACGCCCTCTGCATCCGGATCAAGCGTTCCGGTATGCCCGATCTTTTTCTGATGGCAGACGCCGCGCAGCTTCGCAACCACGTCATGCGACGTATAGCCTTTTTCTTTATATACATTGATAATCCCGTTCATGCTCCCTGCCCCAACTGTTTTTCTATTTCTTTCAAAATAAACGCCAGGCATTCTTCCGGCGGCTGCTTTGTCGATGCGCCAGCCGCGCGCACATGCCCGCCCCCTCCAAGCTTCATGGCGATCTCCGCCACATTTACCCGGTCAGACGCAGAGCGGAAACTGATCTTGTATCCGTCTTCCTCTTTCCGGTAGAAAAACACAGCCGCCTCCACGCCTTTGGTAGAACGCAAATGGGATACAATGCCCTCCAAATGCTTTGGAAGCACATGGCACTCTTCCATATCCTGTTCCGTTATAATAGAAGAAATGCATCTGCCGTCTAAGTGCAGGCGGCTCTTTTCCAATGCCCGCGCCAGGATCAGATTCTGCTCATATGTTTTTTCCACATATGTCTTATCCACAATACGGGAAAAATCAATCCCCGTATCCATCAGAAAACCTGCCGTCCGCATCGTCTTGGAAGATGTGCACGAATACTGGAAGATTCCCGTATCGTGTACCAGCCCGACATAAATGCACTCCGCAATCTTTTTATGGATCCGCTCCCGGGGCAGTAAATCAAAAATCAGTTCCGATGTAGAGCTTGCGTCCGGAAAGACATAACTGTCATCCCCAAAACCCGCATTGCTGATATGATGGTCAATGCAGATGACGCGCTTTGCTTTCTCCGCCAGTTTTCCGGCCTTGCCAAGCCGCCCCAGATCGCCGCAGTCCTGCACGATCAAAAGGTCAAACGTCTCCTCATAATCCGATTCGCTGATGATCTCCTCCGCGCGGGATAAAAACTTAAAAATATTGGGGATCGGCTCTAAAAACAGCCGGGCGTCTATTTCCGCATGATAATCTTTCAGGTAATTATACGTAGCCAGGCAGGAACCGACGCAGTCGCCGTCAGGCTTGATATGCCCTGCGACCGCCACTGTCTTCACTCCCGCCAGCTGCTCCTCCAGGCTATTCATGTTCCTCCATCTCCTGACTGCTGTTCTTATTCACCTCATCGATCAAATGAGACATCCGTACGCCATATGCAATGGACTGGTCAATAATAAACGTGATCTGCGGCGTATTCCTGAGATTCACGCTTTTGGCAAGCGCGCGCCGGATAAATCCCTCCGCGCTCCGCAGCCCCGCAAGCGTATCCTTCTGCGCCTGTTCATCCCCAAGCACGCTGATATACGCTTTGCAGGTTTTTAAATCCGGCGCGACCTCTACGGACACAACGCTCGTCATCGGATGGATGCGCGGATCTTTGATCTCACTCCGGATGATCTCGCTTAAATTCCGCAGCACCTCTTCGTTAATTTTTGTATTCTTGATACTGTTTTTCCTCATTTTTCGCCCTCACTTTATGCTTTCGGCTTTAACGCGGCACTTCCACCATCTTATATGCCTCTATCTGGTCAAATTCGGCAATATCATTAAAGCCCTCAAGTACAAGACCACATTCATATCCTGCCCGGACTTCCTTCACATCATCCTTAAAACGCTTCAAAGACGCAAGATCGCCATTGAAAATTTCCGTTCCCTCACGAAACGCCCGGCACTTGCAGCCGCGTTCAAAGACGCCGTCCAAAACATAAGAGCCCGCAATATTTCCGACGCCTGACGCTTTAAAGATCTGGCGCACTTCCGCATGGCCGATCACCTGTTCCTCAAAGATCGGATCCAGCATACCCTTCATCGCCGCCTCCACATCTTCGATTGCGTTATAAATGACCTTATACAGACGCACATCCACGCCTTCACGCTCGGCAGTCGCCTTTGCCATTGCGTCAGGACGCACATTGAAGCCAATAATGATCGCATTCGACGCAGAAGCAAGGTTTACGTCCGATTCGTTGACCGCGCCCACGCCGCCATGAATGATCTTTACCATAACTTCGTCATTGGAAAGTTTCTCAAGGCTTTGCTTAACCGCTTCCACAGAACCCTGCACATCCGCTTTTACGATGATGTTTAATTCCTTTACATTGCCGGACTGTATCTGGGAAAACAGATCGTCCAGAGACATACGGGAACGCGTTTCCTCCAAAAGCTTTTCTTTACTCTCCGCGATATAGGTTTCAGAGAAATTCCTTGCGTCTTTTTCAGACGCAAAGACAACAAACGTTTCACCCGCGTCCGGCACGCTGTTCAGGCCCAGAATTTCCACCGGCATGGACGGGCCAGCCTCCTTAACGGTGCGTCCTTTATCGTCGATCATGGCGCGCACTTTTCCGTAGCTGCTGCCGCATGCGATCGGCTGGCCGACTTTCAGCGTTCCTTTCTGCACAAGGACTGTCGCCACAGCGCCGCGCCCTTTATCCAGTTTTGCTTCTATTACGACGCCGCGCGCGTTCCGCTTCGGGTTCGCTTTCAGTTCAAGCACCTCCGCCGTCAGAAGGATCATCTCCAATAACTGCTCCAAGCCTTCATGCGTATGGGCGGATACCGGAACAAAAATCGTGCTTCCGCCCCAGTCCTCCGGTATCAGTTCATGTTCCGAGAGTTCCTGTTTTACGCGTTCCACGTTTGCATTTGCCTTATCAATTTTATTTACGGCAACGATGATCTCAATGCCCGCCGCTTTTGCATGGTTGATCGCCTCCACGGTCTGCGGCATCACGCCGTCATCCGCGGCAACGACAAGGATCGCGATATCCGTTGAGTTCGCGCCGCGCATACGCATTGCGGTAAACGCTTCATGGCCCGGCGTATCAAGGAATGTGATATCCTGCCCATTGCATTTTACCGTATAGGCGCCGATCGCCTGTGTGATGCCGCCCGCCTCTTTATCCGTCACTCTCGTATGGCGGATCGCATCCAGCAGCGATGTTTTTCCATGGTCAACATGCCCCATAACGCAGACGACAGGCGGACGGGAAACCATCTTGCTCTCATCTTCCGCTTCCTCTTTTAAGAGTTCTGCAATCACGTCGATTTTTTCTTCCGGTTCCGCAATACAGTTAAATTCCAGCGCGATTTCCTCCGCCGTATCATAATCAACATCCTGGTTGACCGTTACCATCGTGCCCTTCATAAACAGTTTTTTAACGATTATGGCCGGCTGCACCTTCATCTTGTCAGCCAGTTCCCGAATTGTCAGATGTTCCGGAAGCGTGATCGTTTTAATCACTTCCTCTTCCTTCTGGGCAGCCGGAGCCTGCGGCGTCTGGTTCTTCTTTTTATGCCCGCTCTTTTTCTCAAGATTTGTAAAGCGTTCCTGCTTCTTGCCGCCCAGCTTATCATAATCTTTGCCGTTATTATTTTTCTTGCGGCCATTATCACGATCCCTGTTATCGCGGCTTTCTTTGCGCAGTTCATCCGGCGCGGTTTTCGCGGAATCCTTATGAAAACGGCTGATCTCATGGTCTAATCTGCCTTTAAATTCCTTCTGGCGATTCTGACCGCCTCTGCCGCCGTTTTTATCGCCAGAATGATTATTGGAATTCGTTCGATTGTTCTGGAAATTTTTTTCACCTTTTTGCTCAGTTCCCGCATTCCTGCCACCTCTGTCATTCCTTTCAGTGCGTTCCTGTCTTCCATTCTTTCCGCCGCGGTCACGCTGCGCGCGTTCCTGCCGGTTTCCCGGTTTTGAACCATTCGCGCGTTCCTGCCTGCCCTGCTGGTTATTATTTTTCGCAGGCTGCTTTTCATTCTGCGCTTTTTCATTTGCATTTAACGGTTTTACAACCTCATCATCCGGCGTATGCGCGGACGCCCTGTCATAATTCGGGCGGTCAGCATTCGGCCGGATTGGGATATATGGCTTCTCCGCGGGCTTTACACTGTTGCGATTCCGCTCCCCGCCCTGCTTATTATTCCCTTTTTTCTCATTCTGCCTGCGGCCGCTCTGCTTGCTGTACTGGGCATTAAACACTGCCGTAATGCTTTTCTTTTTCTTCGGGCGCGCCTCTGCCGGCCTCGCGCCCTCTGTCCTGGCAGTCGGTTTGGTTCCATCCGCTTTCGCGCCCTCTGTCTTGGCAGTCGGTTTGGTTCCATCCGCTTTCGCGCCCTCTGTTTTCGCAGTCGTTTTCACTCCATCCGCTTTCGCGCCCTGCTTTGCGCCGGCGCTTTTTTCCTGCTTTGCCGCAGGCCTTGCGCCTGCTTCCGCTTTCCTGGCCGGCTTTGCAGACTCTGTTTTTGCCGCAGGTTTCGCCTCTGCTTTTGTCTCCGCTTTTTCTGCGGGTTTCGCCTCTGCTTTTGCCTCCGCTTTTCCTGCGGGTTTTGCCTCTGCTTTTGTCTCCGCTTTTCCTGCGGGCTTTGCCTCTGTTTTTATCTCCGCTTTTCCTGCGGGCTTTTCCGTCCCCGCTTTTGCATACTTGCCGCGCAGCACGTCTGCATCTTCCGGCCCGATGGAATTTGACGCAGTAAATGTTTTTTCCGGATATTTTTCTTTCATATATCCAACAATAACCTTATTTTCTATTCCAAGCTCTTTTGCAAGCTCATGTATTCTCTGTTTCGCCATAATCTATTCATTACCTCCGTTATTCAGTTGTTTTTCCGATTCTATCTGTTTTATAATCGCATCCGCCAGATTTTTGTCCTTTACTGCAAGAGATGCGCGAAACTCTTTTCCCAGGCTTTTTCCCAGACGCTCCTTATCTGCATATTCAAAATATGGAATGCCGCGGTACCCGCATAGATCTGAAAAATGCTTTTTGGTATTGTCTGACGCATCCCCTGCTACCAGCACCAGATAAGCCTGCCTTTGTTTTACAGATTTTTCTGTTGAAAATTCACCGCTTGCAATTTTCCCTGCCCTTGCAGCCAATCCGGCCAGCGACAATACTTTATCCGGCTTCAATTCCACTCATCTCCTTTTTTAATGACTCGATTACATCTGCAGGCACCGTTGTCTTCAAAGAACGCTCAAGCCCTCTTCCGCTGACCGCGCGCTGCAGGCACTCCGCATTCCTGCAGACATAAGCGCCGCGCCCGTTCATTTTTCCGGTCATATCCAGGCAAATGCCGTTTTCTGCTGTCTTCACGACACGCACCATATCCTGCTTCTCTTTTTTCCCGCCACAGCCTACACAAATTCTGGAAGGAATCTTCTTAGTCTTCATCCGCTTCCTCTGCACTCTCTTTCCTGTCTTCTAACTCTGCCTCACCGCCGTACGCTTCCTCATCAATGTCGTCATCGTCAATGCCCTCATCCTCATAGATGTCCTCCTCATCAATGTCTTCATCCTCATACGAAGCTTCGTCATCAAGATCCTCATCTTCATAATTGCCTTCATCTTCAATGTCCTCATCCTCATATGCGGCTTCGTCATTAATGTCTTCATCCTCAATGTCTTCATCCTCAATGTCTTCATCCTCATATGCGGCTTCGTCGTCAATGTCTTCATCCTCATAAAGGCCTTCATCGTCAATGTCTTCATCCTCATACGAAGCTTCGTCATCAATGTCCTCATCGTCAATGTCCTCATCGTCATATGCGGCTTCTTCGTCATCAATGTCCTCATCGTCATATGCGGCTTCTTCGCCAATGTCTTCCTCCTCATAGAAGCCTTCGTCATCAAGATCCTCATCCTCATACGAAGTTTCCTCATATGCGTCTTCGTAATCTTCATCCACATCTTCATAATCGTTCTCATAGTCGAGGAAATCGCCCGCTTCCCTCGCCTGCGTTTCACTCTTGATGTCAATCTTGAAACCGGTAAGACGCGCCGCCAGCCTTGCGTTCTGCCCTTCCTTCCCGATCGCCAACGACAGCTGATAATCCGGAACGACGACCTTTGCCGTCTTTTCTTCCGCGTCCGCTATAACGGAAATAACTTTTGCAGGGCTTAACGCATTTTCGATCAGCATGGCAGGATTTTCATTCCATGTAATAATATCAATTTTTTCGCCCCGCAGCTCGTTGACGATCGCATTGACGCGCGCGCCGTTCATGCCGACGCATGCGCCGACCGCATCCACATCCGGATCGTTGGAATATACCGCGATCTTTGTCCTGCTGCCCGCCTCCCGCGCAATGCTTTTGATCTCTACGATACCGTCCTTTACTTCTGTCACTTCCGACTCAAACAGACGCTTTACCAGCTCCGGATGGGTGCGCGACACCAAAATCTTCGGGCCTTTCGATGTGGATTTCACTTCTAAAATATAGAGCTTGATCCGCTCGGTCGGCTTGAATGTTTCGCCTTTTACCTGTTCGTTTTCCGTCAGTATCGCATCGACCTTTCCAAGATTGATACTGACGTTCCTGCCAACATAGCGCTGGACAATGCCTGTAATGATATCCTTCTCTTTGCTGTAATATTCATCGCAGAGCACCTTCCGCTCTTCCTCGCGGATCTTCTGCAGGATAACGTTTTTGGCATTCTGCGTTGCGATCCGTCCAAATTCCCTGGACTTAACTTCGATATTGACGATATCTCCCGGTTCATACGAACTGTCGATCATCTTTGCATTAGAAACACTGATTTCCATAACCGGGTCTTCTACGTCCTCGACTACGGTTTTTGACTGGTATACGTGATATTCACAGGTCTCCGGATTCATATCCACCTTTACGTTGTCTGATTTCCCGAAATGGTTTTTACAGGCTGTGATCAGCGACGTTTCAATGGCCTCGATCAACGTATCCTTACTGATATTTTTCTCCTTTTCCAATATATTCAATGCTTCTAATAATTCGTTATTCATTTTTAATCCTCCTACTCTTTGCGCACCGGCGCATGACAGCGGCGTCGCCCTGCGCAATGCTTTGCTAAAAATCAAATGCCTGACGGATTAAGGCAATATCGCTTTTTTCAAAAGTCAGCGTGTCTTCTTCTCCTGTCACGACCGTTACGGTCTTTTCATCATAAGCGGACAATGTCCCGTAAAATTCTTTTTTATGGCCAATCGGACGGTATGTCCGTATTTCTACGTCTTTTCCCATATTCCGCATATAGTCTTTTTCTTTTTTTAACGGCCTTCCGAGCCCCGGCGAACTGACTTCAAATGTATAAGATCCCTCCACAAAATCCAGTTCATCTAAAATCGGGTTCATTTCCCTTGCGACGTCCTCGCAGTCGTTCACCGTAATCCCGCCCTCTTTATCAATATAAGCGCGCAGATACCAGACGCTTCCCTCTTTCACATATTCCACATCGATCAATTCAAAATTCCTTTTCTGCAAAATCGGCGTGAGCAGTTCCTCTGTTTTCTGCTCATATGCTTCTCTCCTTGACAAACGGAACACCTCCTGAAATCCAAATTATACGCCGGGGCATACGCAGTTTTCTCTTCCGGCCCTGTCCTGGCATAACAAACGCGAATTGAGAGTGGACCGAAATCCACTCTCAACAAACAACTGCCATATTCTTACATTAAACAATACCACTTTCCATATAGAAATGCAAGCAAATACGGAAAAACTTTTAAAAAAATGTCATTTTCGCTTTTCCTGAACAGTCCGTACGGGAATCGAACCCGTGTTTCCGCCGTGAGAGGGCGGCGTCTTAACCGCTTGACCAACGAACCATTTCACTCCAAAAGAACTGACGCCCCAATAAGAGGCGCATTCATTTACAGAAAATTTTTCTGCGCAGTCCGTACGGGAATCGAACCCGTGTTTCCGCCGTGAGAGGGCGGCGTCTTAACCGCTTGACCAACGAACCGAACTGTCTGTTATCTTAACATATGCATAAACAAAATGCAAGCGCTTTTTTCCAAAACGCGCGATAAATTTGTGGCGGCAGGCTCTGGCAAAATGAGAAAGGATCCTCTGCCCTGACCCTTTCTCATCTGTGCCTGTCCGCCCGCAGCGACTAATCCTCATACCCGTTCGGGTTATTTTTCTGCCATCTCCAGGAGTCCTCGCACATTTCCAGAATGCCGTTTTCCGCTTTCCAGCCAAGCTCGCGTTCCGCCTTATCCGCGTTGGAATAGCAGGTTGCGATATCTCCCGCGCGGCGCGGTTTGATCACGTACGGGATCTTCACGCCGTTTGCTTTTTCAAAATTCTTTACGATATCCAATACGCTGTAGCCATGGCCGGTTCCCAGGTTGTAAATGCAAAGCCCCGCTTTTTCTTCAATCTTCTTTAATGCTTTTACGTGCCCTATGGCGAGATCGACGACATGGATATAATCCCTCACGCCGGTTCCGTCCGGAGTGTCATAATCATCGCCAAACACGCCCAGTTCCTTTAATTTCCCGACTGCCACCTGTGTAATGTAAGGCATCAGGTTGTTCGGGATTCCATTCGGGTTTTCGCCCATCAGGCCGCTCTTATGCGCGCCGATCGGGTTAAAGTAACGAAGCAGGATCACATTCCATTCCGGATCCGCTTTCTGGATATCGGTCAACACCTGCTCCAGCATGGATTTTGTCCAGCCATACGGATTCGTACACTGTCCCTTCGGGCATTCCTCCGTAATCGGGATCTGCGCCGGATTGCCATATACCGTTGCGGAAGATGAAAAGATAATATTTTTGCAGTTATGCCTGCGCATTTCATCTACGAGCGTCAGCGTCCCTGTAATATTGTTGTTATAATACTCCCATGGTTTCTGTACGGATTCGCCGACCGCCTTTAATCCCGCAAAATGAATGCAGCTGTCGATCGCATTTTCCGCAAAGAGTTTTCCGAGGATCCCGCGGTCTAAAATATCGCCCTTATAAAATTTGACCTCTTTCCCGGTGATCTGTTTTACGCGGTCTAAGGATTTTTCGCTGGAATTGGATAAATTATCCAGCACAACGACCTCATATCCCGCATTTAATAATTCCACACATGTATGGCTCCCAATGTAGCCCGCCCCGCCTGTTACTAAAATTGCCATTTTTATGACTCCCTTCTCCTTTTTTGCCGCCCGCCGTCCGGTTTCCAGAGATTTCACCGTTCCGGCTGCCGCTTCTTTATATTTTAAGTTTATCGTTAGCGGGGGCTGTTGTACAGAAGAAAATGTATAATAAATATGTAATTTTGTTGCACAAAGAAACAATGAATTGTATAATAGCATATGACGCAAAGCTTTTCCGGCATAGCCTGTGCCGCCAGACAGGAGAAAAAATATGAACGCGAATTATAAAAACTCATACAAAGCGACAGAAAAAGAGCTTGTGTCGCTTGCCGTCTATAACGTTGGCTACCAGAAATGCGACGCCCTCTACCAATGGGGGCCGGGCATACGCGACCACTATCTGATCCACCATGTCATTTCCGGAAAAGGCGCCCTGATGGCGGGCAAAAAAAAGTATGACTTAAAAGCAGGCGACTCCTTTTTGATCTACCCCGGAACAGAAGCGGCCTACACCGCCGATGCAAGGGAGCCATGGGAATATGCGTGGGTTGGATTTAACGGCTCTGACGCGCCGATCATTCTGAAAGCGACAGATTTTACGCCCGCGCATCCGGTCATTACGGATGTTCCCTACGGAGATGAGATCGCAAGGCAGCTTTTACATATCTATGAAGCGCGCGGAAATAAATTTGAAAATGCGGTCGAAATGACCGGACGGCTCTATACCGCGCTCGCCCTTTATTTAAAGAGCGCTGCGCATACGCCCGTACCGAATAATTATCATACGTATGTGCAGAAAGCGATCGAATACATTTCCGTCCATTACTCTTATCCGATTACGGTCGAAGACATCGCCGGCTATGTCGGATTAAGCCGCAGCCACCTGTTCCGCTCCTTTGAAACGGTTTTGCAGCAGTCCCCGAAAGAGTACCTGACGGATTTCCGCATCAAACAGGCGTGTTATTTATTAAAACATTCCAACCTCTCTATAACCGCGATTGCAAACTCGGTAGGCTTTGAAAGCAGCTTATATTTTTCCAAAGCGTTTAAAAAAGCCAGGCAAATGTCCCCGCGGGAATATAAGCAGGCAAAGCAGCGGGAAAATGAATGAAAGAAAAAGACCGCTGAAAAGCGGTCTCTCTGCTCATGTTTCTTAATCTGTCAAATTATGCAACTTTTGATTTCGCAAGCTCTGCCAGCTTTGCAAAACTCTCAGCATCATTTACTGCCATATCGGCTAATATTTTCCGGTTCAGATCCACGTTCGCAAGCTTTAAGCCATACATAAACTTACTATACGATAAGCCGTTCATTCTTGCGGCCGCATTGATACGCGCGATCCACAATCTCCGGAACTGCCGTTTTCTCTGTTTCCTGCCTGCATAAGAAGAAGCAAGCGCCCTCATAACAGACTGCTTTGCCACACGATACTGTTTGGAACGCGCGCCCCTGTAACCCTTTGCCAGTTTTAATACTTTATTATGCTTCTTTTTCGCATTTAATCCGCCTTTTACTCTTGCCATGGCTCTACACTCCTTTACTTCTTAAATATACGGTAAAATACGCTTCATTGGCTTAACATTTGACTCATCTGCCATCGTCGCTTTTCTCAAATTCCTCTTTTTTTTCGCAGACTTCTTCGTCAGGATATGTCTATGGTAAGCTTTGTTCCTTTTCAGCTTCCCTGTTCCTGTTTTCTTAAAACGCTTTGCCGCCGCTCTTTTTGTTTTCATTTTTGGCATATCTGTTTCCTCCTTGTTATTATTATCTTTTTTCTGCCAGCACCATACTGATCGTGCGTCCCTCGACCTTTGGCGCTTTTTCCACTACTGCAATTTCTTCCAGTTCTTTGGCAATGTCATCCAGGATGTGCTTGCTGGAATGCATATGGGCCATTTCGCGTCCGCGGAAACGAAGCGTCACCTTTACCTTGTTTCCTTTTGAAATGAATTTTCTTGCAGCATTGATCTTGGTATTCAGATCATTGGTATCAATATTTGGCGAAAGGCGCACTTCCTTGAGCTCGACCACCTTCTGCTTTTTCCTGGCTTCTTTTTCTTTTCTTCCCAGTTCATAACGGTATTTCCCGTAATCAATAATCTTACATACCGGCGGCTTCGCTGTCGGGGCAATCTTTACCAGATCAAGCTCCGCCTCCTCCGCAAGCTTCATCGCTTCTTTTGCGGACATGATCCCAAGCTGCTGTCCGTCTTCGCCAATCACACGAACTTCCCTGTCACGGATCTGTTCATTAATCATTAATTCGCTAATGGTTTTACACCTCCAAAAAAATAAAAGTGGACAGGCAGACCATCCACTTTCATAGACACAATTTACTACATACGGAATAAACATTGTCACTATTAACGCTTAGTCATCTCATATGCTAAGGTGAGAGTGGATACTCTACTTTGTTTTTACAACTTAATCACTATAACATTCCTTATTTGTTCCGTCAAGGGATTTTTTTATTTTTTTATTTCATTTCGTTCGCCATCTGATAAAACCGGTAATAAATCCCTTTCTGGTCCATCAGTTTTCCATGGTCTCCTTCTTCCATTATGCCCTCGTCCGTCAGCACCAGTATCCGGTCTGAATTCCGGATGCTGGAAAGGCGATGCGCGATCGTGAGCGTCGTGCGCCCCTTAGACAGCTCCTGCAGCGCTTTTGCGACGGCATATTCGCTCTCATTGTCCAGGGCGGAAGTCGCCTCATCCAGGATAATGATCGGCGGATTCTTTAAAAATACGCGCGCAATGCTGATCCGCTGTTTCTGCCCGCCGGAGAGCTTTACGCCGCGTTCGCCGACATACGTGTCATATTTATCTTTTAAATCCTGGATAAATCCATCCGCGCCCGCTTTTTTTGCCGCCTCTTTTACTTCTTCATAAGTCGCGCCTGGTTTCCCGTATGCGATATTTTCATAAACAGTTCCGGAAAACAGATACACCTCCTGCTGGACGATCCCGATATTGCGGCGCAGGCTCTTTAACGTCAGCTCTTTGATGTCCTGCCCGTCAATCGTGATGTTTCCGCCCGAAACGTCATAAAAACGCGGGATCAGATTGCACAGAGTCGTTTTCCCGCCGCCCGACGGCCCCACGATGGCGAGCTTTTCGCCCGCATGGATTGTAAGGTTCAGGTTTTTAAACACTTTATTGTGGTCGTCCGGATATTCAAAGCTGACGTCTTTAAACACAATCTCTCCGCACGGATCCACCAGTTCCCTTGCGTCCGGCGCATCAAAGATCTCAATATCCGCATCCATGATCTGCAAAAACCGCTCAATGCCGGTGACGCCGCGCTGAAACTGCTCCGCGAATTCGATAATGCGCCGGATCGTTGCGATCAGCGTCGACACATACATGACATACGCCACCATATCGCCCGGCAGGATCCTGCCGTCCATTAAGAAAAATCCGCCGCCAATAATGATCGTAAGGTACATCAGTCCGTCAAAAATCCGCGTCGACGTATTAAATATCCCCATGAGCATATACGTATAGGTTTTTATTTTCAGGAAATCCTGATTGCCCTCTTCAAATTTTGCCGTTTCAAGCTCTTCGTTTGTAAACGCCTTTACGACCTTCTGGCCCAGCAGGCTGTCCTCTATACTGGCATTCAGCTCCCCGATCCGGTACCGCTGGCGGCTGAACGCGCCGCGCATCCTCTTATTGATGATCCGGCACACAATCGTCATGACCGGCACGAAAAAAAACACCATCAGCGTCAGTTCGACATTAATCTGCGCCAAAATAAGAAAGGATATGACGATCTTTAACGCGGCAATAAAAAATTCCTCCGGACAGTGATGGGAAAACTCCGTCACTTCAAATAAGTCGTTTGTAATGCGCCCCATGATCTGCCCGATTTTTGTATTATTAAAATAAGTATCCGACAGCCGCTGGAGATGCGCATACGCGCTGCGCCGCATATCGGTTTCAATCTTTGCGCCCATGACATGGCCGATGTCCGCCATATAATAATTGGCAAGCGCGTCCACGACTCTGAGCGCAAAATAAAGAAACGCGAGGCGCAGGATCATCTGCGTCGTCAGCAGCGCGACGTCCGCAAGCGCCGTATTCGTGATCTGCCGGATAATGAGCGGCAGGATGATCTCACAGACCGTCGTAAGCGCGGCGCAGAATAAATCTGTAAAAAGCGTTTTCCGGTATGGTTTGAAATACGGCAGGAAACGCCGTATCAGTTCTGAGGTTGTGTATTCTCTTTGTTCCATAGTGTCTCCTAATTTTTTTCAGGCTGAAGTGTACTGGGTGTTTTTTTATAATACCATCTATATATACGTTTTACAACCTAATTCTGCCCAAACCTGACTGGCAGGCATTTACACGCCCAAAATTACAACATAAAAAAGCTGCCCACGCAGCTTTTTTATGTTGTAATTTTACAATTCATTTTCAGTGGGAATATGCATACTCCCTTCGTTTTTCCAAATAGTGGTATCCCATGCCTGTCTTTGTATAACCGCTTGCCGTATAGGAAATATCGTGGTTTTCCAGATCCGCACATGCCTGTTCAAACACACTTGCAAAACCCTGAGACTGTTTCTTTTCATTTTGCTGCCCATCGCGCCGCTTCGAAACAGAATCCTGAAGACTCGTCACAAAAATTACGTTTTCAATCCGATATAAATTTCCACCATATACTGCTTTACTCCCCTCCCTGGTTGTAAATTCCAACAGTTACAGCCCATCGTCATGCGATGTTCCAAAACAATAGCAAAAATCCGTTTTTGTATTGTTTCTAAATATAATATCGGATAATTTTCTGATTTCTTTACCCCATTTTCCAAAATATTACAAATCGGGAGCATTCCTGCAGCAGACGCGTCTATTCGGCATTTATGATAAACTTCCTGATAATTTCCCCGACCGCTCCCCGGTTATTGTCTCTCTCACATACATAAGAAGCCGCCGCAAGCACATCCGGATGCGCATTTGCGGGAACGGCGGAGACGCCGGCCGCCTTGAGCATGGAAAGATCGTTCCGCTCATCACCCGCCGCAACGGAAGCTTCCACAGGAATATCCAGATATGCGCAGAGCGTTTGCACCGCTTTCCCTTTGGAGACGCCGGGCGGACAGTATTCCAGATATTCTTCGCAGGAAAAAAAGCTGTTCATTTTGTCCTTTGTCCAGGAAAGGTTTTCCGCATGAAATCTCTCCAATGCCGCGTGGTCGCTTAAGCTTGCAACAATCATCTTTGGCGGGTCCTGCGCAATCCCCGCCACAGGCGCGTCGCATACCCGGGAGGAAAGAACGGTGTGCGATGTATAAAACGCAAGCTCCGGCGCATCCTGCCGCGTACAGACGGTATCCTGATCCGCGCGGTCATACGTATGGATATAAAGCCCCGCCGCTTCCGCCCGCCGGAACAGTTCCCCGGCGCAGGCAAGCGGGATCGCATCGTACGAAACGTTTTTTTCCGCCGCCGGGTCATAGACCGCGCCGCCGTTATAGGCGATGATATAGCAGCCTTTTTTATCCAGCCCGTACTGCGCCGCCACCTTGCGCGCGCTCGTCAGCGGCCGCCCGGTGCAGACGGCAAAGAGATGTCCCTTTGCAAGCATTTCCTCCACCGCCTGCATGGTTGTTTTTTCAATTAATTTTCGGTCGTCCAATAATGTCCCGTCCAGATCGCAAAATAATATTTTCCTCTGTCCCATCATGACTCCTGATCCACCGGTTCCGCCGGCACAAACACGCGCGCCTGATATACTTTCTCCGGCTTTGGTATGGCAAGCTCCGCTTCATGGCAGAAGATTTCCTGCGAATTGATCAGCACCTTGCCGCGCTTGTCAATTTTTTCATACGTGCCGTCCGCCTGTAAAATATGCGCCTTTACATTGTCTTCAAATTCCACGTCCAGAATATGCAGCGCCTTCTTTTTGAGCTCCGCATCCACGACCGGGAACACGATCTCCACACGCCGGTCAAGGTTGCGCGGCATCCAGTCCGCGCTGCCCATATATACCTCTTCATTGCCGTCGTTGCAGAAATCAAAAATGCGGCTGTGTTCGAGGAAATTCCCGACGATCGAGCGCACATGGATATTTTCGCTCACGCCCTTAATGCCCGTTTTCAGGCAGCAGATCCCGCGCACCAGAAGCTGGATGCGCACACCCGCCGATGAAGCCTCATACAGCGCCTCGATGATCTCCTGATCGCACAGCGAGTTCATCTTTGCCCGGATAAACGCCTGCTTCCCTTCCCTCGCATATTTTGTCTCCCGCTGGATCAGCTTCATAAACTTTTTGCGCAGCCACAGCGGGGCGACCGCAAGGCGGTTCCAGCTCAGCGGCTCGGAATAGCCGGAGAGCATATTAAACACTGCCGTCGCGTCTTCGCCCATTGCCTCGGAACAGGTCAAAATGCCGCAGTCCGTATAAAGCTTTGCCGTCGAATCATTGTAATTGCCTGTGCCAAGATGCACATAACGCCGGATGCCCTCTTCCTCGCGGCGGACGACAAGCGCGATCTTGCTGTGCGTCTTTAAGCCGACAATCCCGTATATCACATGGCAGCCCGCCTTTTCCAGCATTTTTGCCCATTCAATGTTGTTCTGCTCGTCAAACCGCGCTTTTAACTCGACCAGGACAGACACCTGCTTCCCGTTTTCCGCCGCCTGCGCCAATGACGCAATGATCGGCGAATTGCCGCTGACGCGGTAAAGCGTCATCTTGATCGCCAGCGTCTCGTCGTCATTTGCCGCCTGCCGGATCAGCTGAATGACCGGCGAAAAGCTCTGGTACGGATGGTGCAGCAGGATATCGCCTTTCCTGATAGACGCAAAAATATCCTCCCCCGGCATGATCTCCGGAACCGGCTGCGGCGTGTGCGG
Source organism: uncultured Lachnospiraceae bacterium (assembly GCA_947625875.1). Classification (GTDB taxonomy): domain Bacteria; phylum Bacillota; class Clostridia; order Lachnospirales; family Lachnospiraceae; genus Eubacterium_J. Next base: position 77,719 of record CANQQG010000002.1, on the reverse strand, counting down.
CGCATAGCGCAGATGGTCGCAGCCTTCCAGGCCATACAGCTTCATTAAAAACGTAAAATCAATCGGCCCGTTGATATAAAAAATATCTTCTTTCTTTTCGATATGCAGCTCATCTTTGATAAACGCAAGCAGCTTTTTATCAATGCCGTCTTCCACTTCCAGACGGATGACCTCGCCCCGCTGCCGTTTTTTCAGCTGCTTCTGGATCTCTTTTAACAAATCCGGCGCCTCGTCTTCGTCAATGGAAAAATCCGCATTCCGCATGATCCGGTACGGGTAGGCGCAGATCACTTTATAATTTGAAAAGAGCTTATCAATATTTTTCTCAATAATCTGCTCTAATAAAATAAATGCTTTCTCCTGCGGATTTTCCGTCGGCAGCGGCACGAGCCTCGCCATGCCGGACGGCACCTGCACCGTCGCAAACGCCACTTTATCCGTTTTCCCTTCTTTATGCTCCTGCAGCAATCCGCCCTTTGATTCAATGATCGCCGCGATATTCAGCGATTTATTGCGGATCAGCGGAAACGGCCTTCCGGAATCGACCGCCATCGGCGTTAATACCGGATACACCTCATTTTCAAAATATTTATCGACAAACGCCGCCTGCGCTCCCGTCAGCTTTTCATATTCATCTACGATAAAAATGTTTTCCTGATTGAGCAGCGGCAGCAGGGAACGGTTATACGTCGAATACTGCAGATTGACCAGTTCCCTGACGTCCTCGTTAATGCGGGCAAGCTGCTTCGTCGCGTTTAAGCCCGCAATGTCTTCTTTTTTCACGCCCGCGTGTTCCATGTCGCGCAGCGAAGCCACGCGCACCATATAAAATTCGTCCAGATTCGACGATGTAATGCTGATAAATTTCAGCCGCTCCAGCAGCGGGATCGACTTATCCCGCGCCTCGTTCAATACCCTGCGGTCAAATTTAATCCAGCTCAACTCCCGATTTTCAAAATATTCCGGTCTCCCGTAAACTGACGTTGTTTTTTCCATGAATCTTCCCTCTCCTATGCGTATACGCGCTTTTCCCTGATGACAGGCTTTAATCCAAATATCTTCTCAAACATATCCGCTTTCGTCGCGAGCAGCCCCTTTTCCAGCGTGATGTCGTCCATCGTTTCAATCGTGATGATCAGCTCTTTATTCTTGATCGCCGCTTTCACATTTTTAAACTTCTGCTTATGGCTCCGGTCCATCGCATTTGCAACCTTCAGGATCGCCGCAAGCTTTGCGACCGCCATATAACTCAGGCTGTCCATGCGGTCTGCCAGTTCCTCATAAGAATCCAGCGGCGTGGAATGATACAGGACCACGCTCGCCACGATCTCCCGCTCCAAATGCGTCAGCCCTATGATCTCCGTAGAACGGATGATCTGATATGCGCACGCCGCGCTCTCCGCCATGCTGACGTATTTTCCGCAGTCATGCAGGATCGCCGCCACCTCAAGCAGCAGGCGTTCCCGCTTCCCCATGCCATGCACTTTCTTCATCGCGTCAAAGATCAGCGTCGCCATCTTCGTCAGCGCATCAATATGCTGGGAATAGCTCATGTAGCGTTTGGACATATTTTTCGCCGCGGACAGCACATCTTCGTTAAAATCATGCGCGGGGCGCACGATCTTATTGGCCTCCGCATAATCGTAGGCGATGCCGTCCCCCGTATCCACGCCCGGCAGCCAGAGCATTTCCGCCTTCATCGTCTCCACAAGCTTATCGTATAAGATGATGGACGGCAGCACAAGCACAGCCTTATCATTGGACAGGTTCAGCTCCTCGGAGATCCGCTCCAGGCCGAGCGCGCCCAGCTGCGTCAGAAACCCGGTAAACGATTTGGCTTCGATAATATTTTCCTCATCCCTGTTTTTGTAAATGCGCTGCATGATCTCCGTTATGTAATCGCCGATTAAAATCACATTTTTCACCTTTTCATCCGGCTGCATATACTGCGCCATAAAAACGGACAGCTCTTTGTCCACCAGCTCTTTGATCTGCATTTCCAGGCGCGCCATATTCTGCTCCATGCCCGATAAAATGCCGATCAGACGCATCGTGCCGATCGACAGGTGCTGCGTCGTGACGACGCGCCCGCGGATAAAAAGCGTGATCTGCAGGCTGCCGCCGCCAACGTCGATGACCGCCGCACTGTCCTTTGTCATTTTATCAAATCCGGACTGCGCCGCAACGCACTTGTACGTCAGAAACCGCCGCTCCGAATTGCTGAGAATCCCGACGTCCAGGCCCGTCCGTATCTTGATCTGGTCAATGATAAAAAGCATATTTTCCGCATCGCCGATGACCGGCCCGGCAAACGCGCGGTATTCCTGTATCTTATAACCCTGCAGAATTTTCAGAAAATGCTCCAATGTGCCGCAGAGCTCCTCCACCAGCCGGTAGCCGATACTCCCGGTCTGATAGGCGTCCTGCCCAAGCTCGATCCTTGCGCGCACATGGTCGACGACGCGCAGCTTCTTTTTCGCTGAAAGCTCAAAAATCTTCATGCTCACTTCATAAGAGCCGATGTAAACGGATGCAAATGTTGTGACTGCCATAAAACCCCTTCCTTCTCTTCCTGTTGTGTTCAGTAATTTCCCAATACCCGAACGCTTTCACATTCCTCCTGTAATCCCCGCAGCGCGTTTGAAACCGCGCTCTGTTTCAGATTCCCCTCAAAATCAATAAAAAACCGGTACTGCCAGTTGCGCCCCTCCTGATCGGTGCGCGGCCTCGACTGGATAAAAGTCATATTCAGGTCGTTATAAATGATATGGGAGAGCGCATGGTACAAAGAGCCGCTCTGATGCCGGATCTCCAGGCAGATGCTGATCTTTGACGCGCCTTCCAGAAAAATCCTGCGCTTTGTGACGATAATAAAGCGCGTGGAATTTTCGCGGTTTGTCTGGATATTGCGCGCCAGCACCTTCAGCCCGTACAATTCCGCCGTCAGCTCGCTTGCGATCGCGGCCTTTGACCGGTTGCCCGAATTTTTAACTTTGCAGGCGGCGACCGCCGTATTATTTTCCCGCGAGCAGTCCCACTGCTTATGCTCCTGCAGGTAGCTGTCGCACTGCGCAAGGGCCTGCGGATGCGAATACACATTTGTGATATCCGACAGCTCCGCGTCCGGCAGCCCGAGCAGGCAGTGATTCACCGGTATGATCTGCTCGCCGACGATATAATTGTCATACTCGACGAGCAGGTCATAATTCTCCGCAACGACTCCGGCTGTAGAATTTTCAATCGGAAGGACGGCAAAATCCGCCTCCCCGCTTTTGATCGCTTCCATCGCTTCCCGCCAGCTTTCCACATGGAAACTGTCTGCCGTCTCCCCGAAATAGCGGTTCATGGCGATCTGCGCGTACGCGCCCTCCACGCCCTGGAATACAATGCGCGCGCCGTCGCCGCCAATACTCTTTACTTCCTCGAAATCATTCGGGACTTCCACGCCGTATTCCGTCAGAAGCTGGTACTGCCGTTTCTTGCTGATTGATATGAGATGCTCAAACAGTTCCTTGATCCCGTTTTTCGAAAAACTGTCCGAGACAAGCCCGGTCAGCTTCTCTAATTTGGAACGCTCCCGCTCCGGGTCAAATACTTTTTTCTTCGTCCTGATCTTATATTCCGCAACTTCCGACGTCAGCTGCATCCGCTTCTGGTACAGGGCGACGATCTCATTGTCAACCTGATCGATTTCATCCCTGATAACTAATAAATCTTTCACTTTCTCCACCTGTATTTTCTACTGATAAACAGCTATATTTATAATATTACTTCTCGCCCCGGATTGCAAGAGATGTTAACCAAAATCAAATATGGATAACTGGTTGGATTCCGGTATCGAACCTAAGATCCCGAGATCTGCCATCAGATCCGCCACGCCTTTGCTCACCTTTGCGCGCTGCCTGAAATCGTCCCTGGACAAAAACGGCCCGTCTTTAATCGCCTCTACGACGCCGTCCGCCGCTTTATCGCCCATGCCGTCGATCGTACTGAGCGCCGGCATCAGTTTTCCGTCCACGATCTGGAAATGATGCGCCTTAACCGTCTGCAGGTCAACCGGGCAAAATTCAAACCCGCGCGCGTACATCTCCTGTACGACACGCATATCCCGAACCGTATCCTGCTCTTTTTTGCTCAAAGAATCCCTGCGTTTTTCATAATCCGCGATATAATACTCCAGCTTTTCCCGCCCCTGGCACATCAGCTCATAGTTAAACGCCGTCGCGCGGATAGAAAAAAACGCCGCATAATAGGCAAGCGGATAAAACACCTTACAGTAGGCAATGCGCCACGCCATCATAACATATGCCGCCGCATGCGCCTTCGGGAACATATATTTGATCTTTTTACACGACCAGATATACCAGTCCGGAACATTATGCGCTTTCATCTCTTCTTCCCATTCCGGCTTTAAGCCCTTGCCCTTCCGGACAGATTCCATGATCGTAAACGCAAGCTCGCTTTCCAGCCCCATGCCGATCAGATAGATCATGATATCGTCACGTGTACAGATCGCCGTTGAGATCGTCGCCTTCCCTTCCTGAATCAGCGTCTGCGCATTGCCGAGCCAGACGTCCGTTCCATGGGAGAGCCCCGCGATCCGAACGAGGTCGGAAAATTCCTTCGGCTGCGTGTCGATCAGCATGCCCATGGCAAAATCTGTGCCAAACTCCGGAATGCCGAGCGCGCCAAGCTTGCAGCCGCCAATGTCCGCAGGTTTGATCTGCAGCGCATGGGTGTCCTGGAACAGGGACATCACCGCTTTATCGTCCAGCGGGATCTCGGTCGCGTGAAGGCCGGTCAGATCTTCCAGCATCCGGATCATCGTCGGATCATCATGCCCGAGGATATCCAGCTTTAACAGGTTATGGTCGATCGAATGGTACTCAAAATGCGTCGTGACGATATCGGTTGACATATCGTTCGCCGGGCGCTGAATCGGCGTGAACGAATAAATCTCCTCGCCCATCGGCAGCACGACAATGCCGCCCGGATGCTGACCGGTCGTCCGGCGGATGCCGACGCAGCCCTGCACGATGCGGTCAATCTCGCAGTTCCGCTTATGGACGCCGCGCTCTTCATAATATTTTTTCACATAGCCAAACGCGGTCTTATCCGCCAGCGTGCCGATCGTCCCCGCGCGGTATGTCTGCCCCGCGCCGAAAATGACCTCTGTATATTTATGCGCCTTACTCTGATAGTCCCCGGAAAAATTTAAGTCGATATCCGGCTCCTTATTCCCCTTAAATCCCAAAAAGGTTTCAAACGGGATGTCAAAACCGGCTTTTACAAGCGGCCTGCCGCACTGCGGGCAGAGCTTATCCGGCATATCGCAGCCCGCGCGCCCCGCGTACGCGCGCACTTCCTCCGAATCAAAATCACTGTAATGGCATTCCGTACAGTAATAATGCGGGCTGAGCGGGTTTACCTCCGTAATGCCCGCCATCGTAGCGACAAACGAAGAGCCGACTGAACCGCGCGAGCCGACCAGATACCCGTCCTCATTCGATTTCCACACCAGTTTCTGCGCAATGATATACATAACGGCATAGCCGTTGCTGATAATGGACGTAAGCTCCCGTTCCAGCCGTTTCTGGACGACGTCCGGCAGATTCTCCCCATACATTTCATGCGCTTTGTTATAGCAGATGTCACGCAGCAGCTGGTCAGAGTTTTCAATGACCGGCGGGGCTTTATCCGGGCGCACCGGAGCGATCTTTTCGCACATATCCGCGATCCGGTTCGGATTCGTGATCACGACTTCTTCCGCCTTGCCGCTGCCGAGGTAAGCAAATTCTTTCAGCATCTCTTCGGTCGTGTGCAGATACAGGGGCGCCTGCTCGTCGGCATCCCGAAACCCGTTTCCCGCCATAATGATCCTGCGGTACACCTCATCCTCCGGGTTTAAAAAATGCACGTCACACGTCGCCACGACCGGCTTATGGAAATCTTCCCCCAGCTTTATGATCTTCCGGTTGATCTCATGCAGGTCTTCCACAGAATTGACCGGCGACTTCTCATCCCGCAGCATAAATGCATTATTTCCGTCCGGCTGTATCTCCAGATAATCATAGAAGTTTACAATCCTTGCGATCTCCGTCTGCGGGCGGCCGAGCAAAACCGCCTGATAGAGTTCCCCCGCTTCACACGCCGAGCCGAGCAGCAGCCCCTCTCTGTGCTTTAACAGCTCGCTTTTCGGGACGCGCGGCCTTTTATGGAAATATTCCAGATGCGATTTTGATACGAGCTTATACAAATTTACCCGTCCGTAATCGTTGGCCGCCAATATGATCGCATGGTAGGTCGGCATTTTCATGATCTGCTCCGGCGTCGCTTTCCCCTTCTCATTTAACGCATCCAGATCTTCAATGCCGCGCCTGCTTAACATGGCGATAAACTTCAGGAAAATCTCCGCCGTACATTCCGCGTCATCTACCGCGCGGTGATGGTTTACCAGCGATATCTTCAGGTCTTTTGCAACGGTATCCAGTTTAAAACGGTTCAAATGCGGCAGCAGATACCGCGCGAGCGCAACCGTATCAATAACCGTAAAATCAAAAGCCAGCCCCTGCTCCTCGCAATTTTTGCGGATAAACCCCGCGTCAAATTCCGCGTTGTGCGCCACGAGCGAACAGCCCCTGCAAAATTCCATAAACTGCGGCAGGATTACCTCGATCGTCGGCTCGTTTACAACCATGTCGTCCCGTATATGCGTCAGTTCCTCAATTTTAAACGGAATCGGCGTCTGCGGGTTCACAAAATGGGAAAACCGGTCTGTGATCTTCCCGTTCTCCACCTTTACGGCCCCGATCTCAATAATGCGGCTGACATTCGGGCTGAGCCCGGTCGTCTCCAGATCGAACACGACAAACGAGCCGTCCAGCCGCTGTCCTTTTGCATCGAAAACAATCGTTTTTAAATCGTCCACCAGATACGCTTCCATGCCATAAATGACTTTAAAATCCGCGTCCGGCGGCACAGCATGGTTTGCTGCCGGAAACGCCTGCACCGCGCCATGGTCTGTGATCGCAAGCGCCCTGTGTCCCCAGGAGATCGCCTGTTTGATAATGTCGCCCACATCCGATATGCCGTCCATATCGCTCATCTTTGTATGGCAGTGCAGCTCCACCCGTTTCTTTTCGCTCGTATCCATCCGATGCTCCGTAAAATCCGGAATCTTTTTAATGCCCGAAACAGAGCTTAACGTCAGCTCGCTGTCAAACCGGTCATAGGCCGTCACGCCTTTAAATTTCAAAAAAACGCCCGCTTTTATATTCTCAGTCAGCGCCGGCAGCTGTTCATTTCTGGTAAAGATCTTTGCGATGATCGAGTCCGTAAAATCCGTCAGTGAAATGATCACAAGGCTCTTTTCCCCGCCGCGCAGCTCCCTCACTTCCATCCGCAGCACTTTTCCGCGGACTGCGACTTCGCCCATCTCTCCCTGAATCTGGTCGATCGGCATTACCGGATCTTCAAAGTCACGCCCGAAGAACACGTCCGGATTATCGGAGCGTTTATATGCCGTCCGCCCCGTATATGCTTTCCGTTCCGGCTTCTTTGGCAGCGCGGTTTCCGCCTGTCTCTGCCTTGCCGGGGCCGCCTGTCTCTCCGGCGTATGCACAGCGCGGCTTATCTCCGGCTCCAGATAAAAATCATCCGCGTCTTTTTGTTTCTCTTTCTGCTTTTTCTCAAATACCGGCTCGATCACAACCGGTAGACCGCACCGGTCGCATATGATCTTATACAGAATTTCAAGCAGTTCCTCCGAACGCTCTTTTATCAGGAACGTATCTTCCAGATGCAGGCGCATATGCCCCGGCTCGTCAAATTCCGGATCGGCGCAGCGGAAGATATTATAAAGCACAAGGCTGTACGCCCTGATCTCTTCCAAAATGCTGTCCTTATAAATGTCAAACAGCGTCTGCGGCGTATACTGCGCGGAAAGCCGGTATTTCTCTATGATCTTGACGGTCATTTCCTGCTTTGGAAACAGCTGCGTTTTGATATTCCGCTCCAACTGGAAAATATTTTTTTTATGTATCAGCCGTTCTCCGGACAGGTAAACGCGCAGGCGCGTCCGCTGCCTGTTCGATACGACGCGCTGCACCTCCATGTCCGTCAATATTTTTTTCATCTCTTCGTTCACCTGCAATACAGGGAATACGTCAAAAAAATATTTCGCCATACGGCTTCCTCTCCCATCTGACAAAACCCCGCAGACTGCTACGGGGTTTGTTCCTGCTGATACAAAAGCAGTTCCCGGCGCAGCGCGCCGAGCAGTTCACGCTCCGGCAGCTTTTTGATAATCTCTCCTTTTCGGAACAACAGCCCTTCGCCGCAGCCGCCTGCAATGCCAAAATCCGCTTCCCGCGCTTCGCCCGGCCCGTTTACGACGCAGCCCATGACGGCGACTTTCAGATCCAGCGGAATGTCCGCGACCATTTCCTCCACCTGTGAGGCAAGGGAGATCAGGTCGATCTGCGTCCGCCCGCAGGTCGGGCAGGAAACGACTTCCACGCCGCCGCGCCGCAGGCCGAGTGTCTTTAAAATTAATTTTGCCGACCTGACCTCCTCCACCGGATCGCCGGTCAGCGAGACGCGGATCGTATCGCCGATGCCCTGATGCAGGATCAGCCCAAGCCCAATCGCGGATTTGATATTGCCGCTCGTCACCGTCCCCGCCTCCGTAATGCCTATATGCAGCGGATGGTCGGTCTTTTCAGCGATCAGTTCATGCGCGCGCACACACATCAGCACATCCGATGATTTAATGCTGACCACGAGATTATCATATCCCATATCCTCGACCATCCGCACCTTATCCAACGCGCTTTCCACAATGCCTTCCGCCGTAACGCCATGATATTTTTCGATCAGCTCTTTTTCCAGAGAACCGCTGTTTACGCCGATACGGATCGGGATATTGCGTTCCTTTGCCGCGTCTGCAACCGCTTTTACACGTTCCGCCGATCCGATATTTCCCGGATTGATCCGTATTTTATCCGCGCCGTTTTCGATCGCGGCGATCGCCAGCCGGTAATCAAAATGTATGTCCGCCACAAGAGGGATCGTGATCTGCTTTTTGATTTCCGCCAGCGCCGCAGCCGCCTCCATCGTCGGGACAGTGCAGCGGACGATCTCGCAGCCCGCGGCTTCCAGCCGATGGATCTGGGATACTGTCGCGGCGACGTCCTCGGTTTTTGTATTCGTCATTGACTGGATCCGTATCGGATTCCCACCGCCGATGATCTGGCTGCCGATCCGCACCTCTTTTGTCTTTTTTCGCTCCATGCCTCTCCTCCCCGGAAATTTTCCAAAAACTAAATAATGATCTTTCGGATATCATTGAACATGACCACGACCATCAGCGCCATCAGCGCCATCAGGAACACAAAGTTCATCATGCCTTCCTTATTCGGATCTATGCGCTTGCCGCGGATTCCCTCAATAATTAAAAACACCAGCCGTCCGCCGTCCAATGCCGGAATCGGCAGCAGGTTCATTACGCCGAGGTTTGCGGACAGCAGGATACAGATATTTAACATATTCAGGAAAACCAGATAAAAACCGCCCGGCCTGCTCTCCGTATAGGCGTCACCGATCGTTTTTACAATGCCGACCGGCCCCGAGAGGTCATTGACGCCGACCTTTCCCGTCACAAGCATCCCCAAGCTCTCAATGGTGGAACAGATCCAGTAGCGCACCTCATAAACGCTGTAACGCAGCGTCTCCCATGCATTCCCCTTTGTGCGGTACGAAGATCCGTAGATCCCCATGATGTGACGGCCGCTCTCTTCATCCAGCTTTGGGATAAGCGTCACCGTCTTTTTTTCGCCGTCCCGTTTATACGTTACTTCCACCGGCTCACCTTCATGGAAATATGTATAAATCGACACTTCGCGGTAAAGGCGGATATTTTTATTTCCAAGCTTTACGATCTCATCGCCCGCCTGCAGCCCTGCCTCCGCGGCAGGAAACCCTTCCTGCACATCTTCGATCACCGGGCGGTCAAACCCCGCGCAGGCAACCAGGATCAGGGCAAAGGCAAACGCCATGATAAAATTAAAAATCGGGCCCGCCGCCACAATGCTGAAACGGCGCGGAATGGATTTGTTGATAAATCCCCGCTCATCTGAGCTTTCCTCATCCTCGCCCTCCATCATACACGCGCCGCCAAACGGCAGGAGCCGCAACGCATAACGGGTCTCCCCTTTCGTAAAGCCCACGATCGAAGGGCCAAGCCCCAGACAAAATTCATTCACTTTTACATCATTAAATTTTGCGAGCAGAAAATGCCCCAGCTCATGAAATAAAATAATAATGCTGAAAATAAGAATCGCCAAAATAATCTTCAATTTACCACCTGCTTTCTATCCATTCATAGACGGACTGCTCTGTCTCAAGGATCTCTTCGAGATTCGGGCTGCTTATAAACCTGCAGCTTTCCATGCATTCACTGATAATCTGTGTAATTTCCGGAAATTTTATTTTTCTTTCCAGAAATTTTGCAACCGCGCGCTCATTTGCCGCGTTTAAAACCGTCGGCATGTTGCCGCCCCGTTCCGCCGCCTGATAAGCAAGGCGCAGGCCCTCAAACGTATCCATGTCGGGACGTTCAAATGTAAGATTGCCCAGCGCAAAAAAATCCAGCCGTTTCCCTGATAACGGACGGCGTTTGGGATAATAGAGCGCGTACTGGATCGGCAGACGCATATCCGGCGTGCCAAGCTGCGCCATAATGCTGCCGTCCTCAAATTCCACCATGGAATGGATCACCGACTGCGGCTGCACCACAACCTGAATCCGATCCAGATCCGTACCGAACAGCCATTTTGCTTCCATGACCTCCAGCCCTTTGTTGACCAGCGTCGCGGAATCGACGGTAATCTTTTTCCCCATGCTCCAGTTCGGATGCCGCAGCGCATCCTCCACCCGCATATGCTCCAGCTCTTTTTTCGTCTTTCCGCGGAACGGCCCGCCAGAAGCCGTCAATAAGATCTTATGGATTTTATTCCCGGATTCCCCGTTTAATGACTGGAAAACCGCGCTGTGCTCACTGTCCACCGGAAGGATCGCGCTGTGATATTCCTCTGCAAGCGGCATGATCAGATGCCCTGCCGTCACGAGCGTTTCTTTATTTGCAAGCGCGATATTTTTCCCGGCGCGGATTGCCGCCACTGTCGGCCGAAGCCCGATCATGCCGACGACCGCCGTCACAAGAATATCCGATTCCGGAACCGTCGCCGCTTCCAGCAGGCCATCCATGCCGCTCACAATGCGCACCGGCAGATCTTTCACGCGCACCGCAAGCTCCGCCGCGTCCTCCGCGGACCAGACCGCCGCAAGCTTCGGACGAAATTCGCGGATCTGCCGTTCCAGCAGATTTATATTTTTCCCGGCCGTAAGCGCCCAGACTCTGATATCGCCCTGTTCGCGCACAATATCCAGCGTCTGTGTGCCGATCGAACCGGTCGAGCCTAATATTGCAATATTTATCATATAACGATTCCTCCCATTTTTATCTGCGCATCATACAAAAACGGATCGTTCCCATGCGGATCCTATAAAAAATAACCTGCCAGATAATAAATGACCGGAGCGGTAAAGATCACGCTGTCAAACCGGTCCAGAATCCCGCCATGCCCCGGAATCAGCTTTCCGTAATCTTTTATGCCATAGCTGCGCTTGATGCCGGACGCCGCCAGATCGCCGACCATGGAGATCATGCCGCCCGCAACGCTGATCGCCGCAAGGATAAAGACCTGCTGCATCCCAATGCCCATCCGCGAACGGAAAACCGCCGCATACAGCGCGGTCAGAAGGAATGTCCCCGCCAATCCCCCGACCGCCCCTTCTACGGATTTTTTCGGCGACAACACCGGCGACATCTTATGTTTCCCGAACAATACGCCCACACAGTACGCGCACGTATCACAGCCCCAGGAACACAAAAAGATCAGCCACACGATATACGCGCCTTTTTCCATAATGCGCGTCTGATAGACGCCCGAGAGCATGACCGCGACATAAAAAAAGCCGAAAAAAGCCGCCAAAACGCCTGTGATCTCATATTTCGGATACGAAAAAACATAGACCGCAAGCAATACAATCAAAAACGCCAGCGCAAACGCCATCATATCCGGCAAAAATCCAATGCCTAAATTCAGGTAATAAAGAATCGCGGCCAGATATCCGATTCCCGCCAGAAGCGTCCGTTCAACCCCTGCCACGCGGTACAGCTCATACATTCCGATCAGGGAGATCAATGCCGTCACCGCCAGTAAAACATAGCCGCCGCTGATAATAAAAACAAGCGCGGCCGCCACGAGTACGATCCCGCTTAAAAGCCTCGTCCGAAACATAACCTCACACTCCTTATCCTTCCGCTCCTGCCAGCCCGCCATACCTGCGGTCCCTGTTATTATAAGCCGCAACCGCCTTTTTTAATTCTTCCTCATCAAAATCAGGCCACAGAACCGGCGTAAAATAAAATTCGCTGTACGCAAGCTGCCACAAAAGGAAATTGGAAAGCCGCTGTTCCCCGCTCGTGCGGATCAAAAGATCCGGATCCGGAATGCCCGCCGTATCCAGATATTCGGCAAAAAGCGCTTCCGTCAGCGCCTCTTTCTCCAGCTTTCCCGCCTCTGCGTCGGCAAGCATCCGCTTCATAGCGCGCAGCATTTCATCCCGGCTGCCATAATTAAGCGCGATCTGAAAATAAAATCCGTCAAAATCCCCCGAAAATTCTTCCAGGTCGCGGATCTGCTCCTGCAATTTCGGCGCCAGCCGAGAGAGATCGCCGAGGACGCGCACGCGCATATTATTTTTCTTTGCCGTTTTCTTACAGGTCTTCATATAATTGCCGAGCAGACGCATCAATTCATCCACTTCACTCTGCGGACGGCTCCAGTTCTCTGTCGAAAAGGCATAAACCGTCAAATATTTAATGCCCATATGCCCTGCGGCGTCGCATATTTTTTCTACATTTTTCGCGCCTGCCGAGTGCCCGTAATTCCGCGGCATTCCCTTCGCCTTTGCCCATCTGCCGTTTCCGTCCAATATGATCGCCACATGCTGCGGTATGTTCATACGCCCTCCTTTCTGCGTCTGCGCGCGGCCCGCGCCGCCATCTCCCCTGTGCGGGCCTGCGCATAAAAAGGGAGATGGCCTCTGCTATCTCCCTCCGCTGTCCACAATCAGACAGTAAGTATTTCCTTTGTCTTTTCCTCTACGGCCTTATCAATATCGGCAATATACTTATCCGTCATCTTCTGGACTTTTCCTTCCAGTTCTTTGATCTCATCCTCGGAAACGTCCTCAGACTTGCCAAGTTTTTTGAGCGCGTCATTGGCGTCGCGGCGGATATTGCGGATGGCGACTTTTGACGCCTCCCCTTTCTTTTTGATATCCTTCGCCAGCTCTTTACGCCGTTCTTCCGTCAGCTCCGGAAATACCAGCCGGATCACTTTTCCGTCATTGGTCGGGTTGATTCCGATGTCGGAAGTCAGAATGGCTTTCTCGATCTCTTTTACCATGGAAGGCTCCCAGGGCTGAATCTGAAGCATTCTCGGCTCCGGCACATTGACATTGGCAACCTGCTGGATCGGGGACGGCGTTCCATAATAATCTACGCGGATTTTATCCAGCACACGCGGGTTTGCCCTGCCTGCGCGGATACCGCCATACTCTTCCTTCAGATTCGCCATCGTTTTTTTCATTTTATCATCATACTGAACCAAACGTTCGTCCATAATATCCTCCTGCTCTTTAAACCGTAATGACGGTCCCATGAAACTGCCCATTTATCGTATTTACAATACTGTCAGGCTCATTTAAGCGGAACACATACATCGGCATCTTATTTTCCATGCACATAATGGACGCTGTCAGGTCAATAACGGCCAGTTTTTTCTCAATCACCTCGTCAATGGACAACGTATCATAACGGACCGCATCCGGATTGATCTTCGGATCGCTGTCATATACGCCGTCAATCGCTTTTGCAAGAAGGATCGCGTCCGCCTCGATCTCTACGGCGCGAAGAACCGTAGCCGTATCGGTTGAGAAATACGGATGGCCGGTTCCCCCTGCAAAAAAGACAACCATATTATGCGCAAAATATTTATTCGTACGGTCTTTTGAAAACAGCTTTGTAAAAGAGCCGCATTCAAATGGCGTCAGGATATTCGTCTGCATCCCGACAGAGCGGAAAATTTCGGAGACATAAATGCAGTTCATGACCGTTGCAAGCATCCCGATCTGATCCGCTTTCGCGCGGTCGATATGCTCGCTCGTCCTGCCTCTCCAGAAATTGCCGCCGCCGATCACGATCCCGACCTGAATCTGCTGGTCAACCAGTTTTTTTACCTGCTCCGCGACCGCCGTAACCGTCGCTTCGTCAAATCCTGTCTTATTCGGCCCGGCAAGCGCCTCTCCGCTCAGCTTCAAAAGAACTCTTTTCATTTTATTTGCCTTTCTTATCCCCAAACAGGCTGTCTACGTCGATATCTGCATAGCACTGTGAGCAGAAGCCCTCAATAACGGCACCGTTATTGATCTGTACGGATCTGGATTTGATATTGCCCACGATAACAGCGGAAGTATCTACGACAACCGGGCCCTGCACGTCAATATCGCCTTTTACCGCACCCGCAATAACAGCGGACGTTGCGGAAATATTGCCTACCACAACCGAGCCGAGACCGATCTTTACGGTTCCCGTACTTACGATCTCACCTTCGATCTTTGCCGCATCCGAAAAGACTTCAGAAGAAGAACTGTTTCCTTTGATCGTTCCGGTAACTTCCAGCTTTCCATTACACTGTACGTTACCCTCAATGCTTCCGCTGATACTGAAGGAACCTGTCGTGGAAAGATTTCCCTTGATATGCGTCCCGTCTGTAATAATCGATACCTCATCTGTAATCTCCGACGCCACAGACGCGATCTCCTCCTCCAGATCCACCGTTGGCTCTTTGGTCATTTCTTCACTCATTGGTACGTCCTCCTTAATTGAACTTGTTTTTGTATTTTTATGATTGTGGGTCACATTGTTACTTGCAGGCTGCTTTGCCGCCTGCGGCTTTACTTCCGTTCCCTTCGGCTCCGCCTCATAGGAAAGATGCATATCCAGCGGGCTTCCCTTATCAATGTCCAGCACGCTGCTCATACGGCTGATCGCCTGCTCCATGCCGTTTTCTCTCTTCGCTTCCCGCTGCGGCTTTGGCGCCGGCGCTTTTTGCGGCTGCGGTTTTGGCGGAACCCGTTTCGTCGGCGGCTCTTCATCCGGAAGCTGTTCCAGCACAGGCTCTTCCAGTTCAAAGGACGCCTGCCCTGCGGCATTTTCTTTTTCCTCTACCGGCTCCAACAGTCCATCCAGCTTGGAGAGCTCGGATTCAATATCCAGCTCGCCCTCAAGCGTATTGACCATCATTTCCGACGTCTCTTCCGCCTCTTCGCCATCCGGCAATTCTTCCCCCGGAAGCAACTCGTTCACTGCCTGAGATAAATCGTCTTTAAAATCCTTAAAAAAACTCATGTCATACCTCCATTTATCCGTATGTAATCATTCTTCCACACTATCTGCGGAAACATGCTGTATAACCGCCGCATTCTCATCAATCGGCAGGATCTGCGCCCCCAGACCCTGAAGCTTTTCAATAATAAGCGGAAGCGCTTCCACCGTATTCGGCTTATCCTCCGCATCGTGCATCAAAACAACGGACGTGCTGTGCTTTACCACATCATTCATTACATTTTCCACCATCTCGTCCGCCGTATACGCATGGTCCGTCGCGTCGCCGCACTCCACATTCCAGTCATAATACGTGATGCCCGCCTCATTCAGATAGCGGATAAATTCACTCATGTCCGTATTGCTGACCTGGTTGCTGCTGCCGCCCGGAAAACGGTACAGCCTGCATTCTTCCCCTGTCGTCTCTTTCAACAGGCTCTGGATTTTATTTAAATCCGCTTTGAAAGAATCAAGGGACTCATAGACAAGGTTATATTTGTGGGAATAAGAATGCATCCCAAGCGTGTGCCCGCGCTCCACGATCTGTTGGTAGCGCTCCAGCGACTTCTCATCTTCTTTCCCAACAACAAAAAACGTCGCTTTTATGTTGTAGGAATCAAGAATATCCAATATCCTTTCTGTATTTGCGCTCGGCCCGTCGTCAAATGTCAGATAGACCTTCATATCTTCTGTTTTTACTGCCGCATCCGCCGCATCGGAAGCTTTTCCCTCCGTCTGCAGCGCCTTCTCAGAAGCGTCGTCCGCGACAGAACCCTGCCCCGCAGAATCGTACTTTTCTAATTCCCCGGGGCCCGCGGCCTCGTTTTCCTGCTGCTCCACCTGCTGGCTTTTGATCGTATTCTCTGTCAGGATGTCAATCTGCTTCTGGAGAGAGAATACCTTCACGATCAGCGTGACGGAAATCAACATAGATACCAGCATCCAGGTAATGACAAACAGGATAATCCCTGTCTTGATCCGCTGCACCCGCTTCTTATGCGCCAGACGTTCATTTAAACCCTGATTATTATTACTACTCATGCACTGCCCCCTGGCTTCTGGACTCAGTAACTTTTTATCGAATCAATTGTATCATATTTGCCCGGCAATTTATATTATTTTTTTTGTTAGTATTGTTGTTTTTTTTAAAAATTACACGTGTATTTTCTGCATTTTTGTTTTGCTTGTTAAATTTGTGTATTAAATCCAGAAATTATCAGATACTTTCAAGGTAAAAGAAGCGGCCGGAAGCAATTGATCTGCAAAAAAAGAACTGTGCGCCTTCTTAATGCCACAGTCCTTTCGCTTTCCGCTCTTAACTCCGGAAATTATATTTTGACGTCACCTGCGAAACCAGATCGCCCGACGCGCTGTACTGCCCCGCTATGCTTTCCATACCGGCCCGCGCATTATCCGAAACCCGTCCCGCGATAAAGCCCGTCCTCGTTGTAAACGTGCTTTCTGCGCCAAATACCGCTTCCAGATCATCTGCAGACGCCGCTTTCAGCTTTTCCGTATCAACCGCAAGCGTGCCGTCTTTATTAATCGTAATCCCGACCTTTTCAAGCGCGTCTTTATTCTGCTGCGCGGTCTGTTCCAGCATCTGTCTGTAATATGTATTTAACGCGCCTGACGACTGCTCCAGCCGCCTGACCGTATCATTATATGCTTCGACCAGATCCCCGACCGTATCATAAACTTCCGGCGTTTCTTCTCCGGCGCGCATTTTGTCATAAAAGGAATCCTCGCCGCTCACCGCAAGTTTTTCCGCATAGCTGCCCAGATTCTCCGCCGCCTTTTCCAGTTTCTTATAATCCTGGCTCCATGCGCCGTCTGCGCCCGTATTTTTGCCAAGCGCGTCCAGCAGGGAATTTCCGGAGCTCTCTTCCTGGTTGATATAGCTGAGCAGGGAATTTTGATTTATGGGAATCCCTGTCCTTTTTGCCGTTTCATTCATCATGGATGTTGTAATCCTCATGCAGGCACCTCCTGTTTTTTCGTCTTTTTGTACTGCGTTATAATATGTATCGGCAATTTTTGAGAGAACTGAATGCCAACGGCGCAAAAAACTCTGTTACGGCTGATATTTATGCTCCATTAAAGAAAACGCGATATTCGTGGCATGGTCTGCAACGCGCTCCAGGTCGGAGATGATGTCCGAAAACATCATGCCGGCGCTTGCTGTGCATTCTCCGCGCGTGAGGCGTCCGATATGGGATTCCTGATACTGCCGTTCCATTTTGTCCACGCGGTCTTCCAGATCAAGGATCTCCTGCATATGCTCCTGATTGTTATGGGAAAACATATCCAGCGAATACGTAGCGATTGTAATGACCGCCTCTAACATCTCACAGAGCTCCCGTTTCGCAGGTTCGCTGAACTCCACCCGGATGCGCCTGCGCGTGCATGCCGCGTCCGCGATATTCCCCGCATGGTCGCCGATCCGCTCAATGTCGTTCACCACATGGAACAGGCCGCCGATCATATTTTTATCACCGGTCGGGAGCGTCATCTGGTTGATCTTTACAAGATAATTCGTGATCGCATGGTTTAAAAAATCAATTTTATTTTCTACCGCATAAACCTCGTCGATATCTTCCTCGTCCAGTGTAATGAGCACATTCATGGCGCGCTGCAGATTTTTGACCGCCATTTTCCCCATCCGGTCCATTTCCCTGGTTGCGTCCAGGACTGCCGTTGCCGGTGAAAATACAGAATTTTTTCCTATGTACTGCAGTTCCGAATCCTTTTTCCCATCCGGCCTCTCCCGCGGCGCCAAATATTCCGTCATCTTCACGATCTGTTTTATAAACGGCGCAAGCATGATCACTTCGATGATCTTGATCAGCGAATGGGCGTTTGCCACTTCCCGTCCCGCGTCCATATGTGAGATCCGTTCGATAAAATGCACTGCCGGCTCCAGCGCCACGCTGAAAAACACAAACATGATCACCGTACCGATAATATTAAAAAGCAGATGGATCAACGCCGCGCGCTTTGCATCCCGCCTGCCGTTCAAACCCGCAAGAAGCGCGGAAACGCAGGCGCCGATGTTGCACCCTAAAATGATGAACAGGCAGATCCGGATATCAAGCAGCCCCTGCTGCGCGAGCAGCAATACGATGCCGACCGTCGCAGACGAACTCTGCAGAACCGCCGTCACGACAACGCCCGTAAGCAGGGCCGCAAAATGATTGGACAGGGAACCCATGATCCTTACGACCTCCGGCGACTCCCGGAGCCCCGACATGGAATCCGACATCGTTGTAAGCCCCATAAATAAAATGCCAAAACCAAGCAGCACCTCCCCCGCCCTCTGCACATCCGTTTTTTTACAGAACATATTCATGATTACGCCCGCCATTACAATCAGCGGCGCCAATTCAGACAGATTAAAAGAGATCAGCTGCGTCGTTACCGTCGTGCCGATATTCGCCCCCATGATCACGCCTGCCGCCTGATAAAGATTTAAAAGCCCCGAATTTACAAAACTAACGACCATGACCGTCGCTGCGCTTGAGGACTGGATCACTGCCGTAAAGAGTACGCCGACTAAAATCCCCCTTACCGGCGTCTTTGTAAAAAATTCGAGGATGCTGCGCATTTTTACGCCTGCCACCTTTTCCAGCCCGTCGCTCATCAGTTTCATTCCAAATAGAAAGAGGCCCAGACCCCCTATCAGCCCAAGAATAATTGTAAACATTCCCTTATGATCTCCTTGTACCCTGCCGGATATTATCCCTTTGTCAATAAGCGTATATGATTAACTATAAAAGAGAATCCGCATTTTGTCTACCTGTTTTTCCAAAACCAGCCCAATTGATTGATTTATTTTTATCAAAGTGATAAAATAGCGCTGTAAAATCAAACACAGGAAAAATAAAGCTGATTTTTAAGGAGTACGGGTTTTTCATGAAAAGGTTCAAAAAAATATTCCCGCTATGTTTTATGGGCGTCGTCGCTGTCGCTGTTCTTATAATAGGAAACTTTTACTTTCGTTTTATCTCGGTGCGGATTTACGAGGACAGCACCGGCCATCTGGAAGAAATCTACAGCCAGGTAAACCGTTCTTTCGCCTCTTTTGTCGAGAGAAACTGGGGGCTTTTGGACGGATGGGGTGATTATTTTTCCATGGCGGAAGACCTAAAAAGCGGCACAGTCACTGATTTTATTACCGAAGAACAGGATTACTGGGGCTTTTCACAATTTTATTTTCTCTCTGAAAACAAGGTCTGCATGGCCCTGGACGGCACAAAAAAAACAATTGCGACCGGAGAGCCCTGGGAACTGCTCATGCAGCGGGGGGAACCGATCATGACCGGCAAAACGTTAGACAACGGGCAGGATGTCACGATTTTTGCCGTTCCGGTAAAGCACAACGCTTATAACGGCTTTGCATTTGACGCGATCTCCATCAGCTACACCAATGCAGATCTGGCAAGCTCTCTGAATGTAAACGCTTTTGCCGGCAAAGCCAAATGCTTTGTCATACATAACGACGGAGACGTCCTGCTTTCCACCCTGACAGGCGGCAATGTATTTGATAACTACCTTACGTATTTAAAGGCGGCTTCCGATCTGGATAAAAAAGCGCTGGAGAAACTCCAGAAAGACTGGAAAAACAAAGCGTCCGGCCTGCTGCAGTGCAAAATAGGCGACGTCAGCCACTGCATTTTATACCAGCCTGTCGGCTATCAGGATTATATCCTGTTAAGCGTCGTGCCGCAAAGCGCGGTCAGCGCAGGATTTTTATCCGTCCAGAAGACGACCATGCATGTCCTGAGCGTCATTTTCCTGCTGATCGGCATAACGGTAACGGTGATGTTTGCGTTGCGCAGCTACCAGCAGTCGCGCAAGAGCAAAAT
This sequence comes from uncultured Lachnospiraceae bacterium, assembly GCA_947625875.1. GTDB lineage: Bacteria > Bacillota > Clostridia > Lachnospirales > Lachnospiraceae > Eubacterium_J. Next base: position 57,340 of record CANQQG010000002.1, on the reverse strand, counting down.
GGAACTGCAATACCGGGAATTAATGTTTGACGTGCTTTCAAACAGCGTGGATGATATCTTTTTAATGCTCGATACGGAAAACCAGCATGTGGATTATGTCAGTCCGAACATCAAACGCCTGCTGGGCATTCCCGTAAGATCCGCGCGGGAAAACATCCGCGTCATGGAAAAATGCGCTGTGAATTATAATGTCGTAATTCCGCAGGAGGAGCTTCAGGCGATCCCCTTAAACGGCAGCATTTCCCGCGAATGCGAATACCGGCACCAGACTACCGGCGAACGCCGCTGGTATAAGATGACCGTCTATCGTATGTACATCCAGGGATCTGAGAAATATATCATCGTACTGTCCGACCGCACCCTCGAACAGCAGATGAACCAGCAATTACAGGAAGCGCTGACCGCGGCAAAAAGCGCAAATGAGGCAAAGAGCAATTTCCTCTCAAATATGTCCCATGACATCCGCACCCCGATGAATGCGATCGTCGGCTTTGCCGTATTGCTGGAAAAAGATGCGGAAGAGGCGGACAAAGTGCGGGAATACACCCGCAAGATAACGGCTTCGAGCCATCATCTGCTCAGCCTGATCAACGACGTATTGGACATGAGCAAGATCGAAAGCGGCAAAACATCGCTGAATGTCGATGTTTTCAGCCTGCCGGAGCTGCTTGATGAGCTGCATATTATTTTAATGCCGCAGGCAAAAGCAAAAGAACAGGACTTTGAAATCCAGATCGAAGGCGCGCCGCCGGAAGAAATCAGCGGCGATAAGCTGCGGCTGAACCAGATTTTGATTAATCTGCTATCAAATGCGATCAAATACACTCCAAACGGCGGCAGGATCACTTTTACAGTAAACGAGCTGCCAAAAGCCGCGCCGCAGTTTACCAAGCTGCGTTTTGTCGTGAAAGACAACGGCATTGGCATGAGCGAAGAATTTCAAAAACAGATTTTCATGCCTTTTAGCCGGGAAGTCAGTTCGGTCACAAATAAAATCCAGGGAACCGGCCTTGGCATGGCGATTACAAAAAACCTGGTGGATCTGATGGGCGGCATTATCTATGTGGAAAGCCAGCCGGGACAGGGAAGCTCCTTTACTGTTGAGCTGTCGTTTGCGCTGCCGGAACAGGAAGACGCCAAACGCACGCTCCCCAATGCGCAGCCGGATGACGGAGCGGAACCCCCATCGGAAAACGCTATGGACGGCCGCCTTTTCCTTGTCGCAGAGGACAATGAACTGAATGCGGAAATACTGACGGAAATGCTCCACATGGAAGGGGCGGACTGCGAACTGGCAGAAAACGGACGGCAGGCGCTGGAACTGTTCCAAAAGTCCGAACCCGGGCATTATGACATGGTTCTGATGGATGTGCAGATGCCCGTCATGAACGGTTACGAAGCCACCCGGCAGATCCGCGCCTGCAGCCATCCGGAAGCCTCCACAATCCCGATCGTCGCCATGACAGCGAATACGTTTGCGGAAGACGTCCGCGACGCGCTTGACGCCGGAATGGACGGACACCTTGCCAAACCGGTCGACATGAGCGCTGTAAAGGCGCTGGTCGGACAGCTTATGAGCCACAAAGAAACCGCGCAATCGGTATACGCGGCCGAAAAAGGAGAAGAAGAATGATGAAAAAATGTTTACCCATACTGACGCTTGCCGCCCTGCTTTTCCTGAGCGCATGCAACGGGCTTCACGCGCCGGAACATACCGAGCCGCTGACCGTCATGGGCAAAAAAAGCGACCTGCAAAAAAGCTATATGACCAGCATTTTTGAACAATACGAAGAAAAAACCGGAAACAAACTGGACATTATCGCCATTGAGGACGCAGAATACGAAGCCGCGGCCGCAGACCGTTTTGCAAACGGAGAGGCGCCGGATATTTTCCTGCATTTTCACAATGCGGATTTAAACCTTTTTGACGTCCCGGAACATTTTTATTATTTGAATAATGAAACGTGGGTATCCGACCTGACAGACAATGCGCGCGCTTACTGCTCGGACAGCGACGGCAATCTTTTAGGCCTGCCTTTCTGGGAAAATTCTGTCTCCGGGTGTTATTATAATAAAACGATTCTTGACAGCCTGGGACTGAAACCGGCGGCAACGCAGGCGGAATTTGACGTTTTATGCCAGGTTCTCGCCGATACCGGATATACGCCGATCTGCTGGCCCGCAAACGGCTGCTCGTGGATGTTCCAATTCGGCCTTGACCCGGTTTTTGCCGATAACCCTTCCCTGCTGGAAAAACTGAATAATAATGAGATTTCTTATGCGGATATTCCGGAAGTGACGGATATGGTGCAGTGGATCGCTGACGCCGCAGACAAAGGCTGGCTCGGAGATGATTACATGGAAACCGGCTGGTCGGAGATCAGCCCGTCCATCGCCTCCGGAAACGCCGTCATGACTTTTATCTGGGATACCTGGTTTTATACGGATTTTGAAAAAGACAACAAATATTCCGTTGATGACTTCGCCCTGATGCCTGTATTTTTAAATACCGTTGACAACGGCACATACGAAGACGGCAACCTGAATATGATGATGGTAAACAAAGACAGCGCGCAGTTAGATAAAGCATTGGGATTCCTGTCATTCTGCGCCTCTGCCGATAATTACAATACTGCATTCGACGGAATCTCCACCGTAAACTGCTTTCAGGGGCAGACAACAAATATCCAGTCCCCAATGGTGACAAACGCCAGCGTTTCCATCGCTGAAAACGGGCGGGCCTCAACGGCCGCGTCAAAAATCATCGGTTACAGTGCGGAAGACATAGACGCCGCGCTGAAAAAACTGTTCCGCAAAGAAACGGATGTGGCAGGCTGCGTTAAACTTATGGACGATTACCGGATCAAAGAAATGAAAAAAATCAGGACGTAAACCACCTGGATTTACGCCCTGATATCACTACATACCCATCTGCGCCGCAACTTCCGCCGCAAAGTCTTCGTTCTTCTTTTCCAGACCTTCGCCTGTCTCATAACGGATAAACTTCTTAACCGATACTGGAGAGCCTGCCTCTTTTGACACCTGCTCAAGATATTTTCCAACCGTCTGCTTTCCGTCTTCCGCCTTTACATAGACCTGATCTACCAGGCAGATTTCCTTCAGCTCTTTGTTCACGCGGCCTTCGATCATACCATTGATTACTTTTTCCGGCTTCTGTGATTCCTTTGGATCATTCATGATCTGCGCTAACAGGATCTCTTTTTCATGCGCGATATAATCCGCGCTGATCTCATCCCTGCTGATGTACTTCGGATTCAGGGCTGCAATCTGCATACAAAGGTTTCTCAGAGCTTCTTTCACAGCATCATTTACCACTGCAGTATCCGCTACAACGACAACGCCGATACGTCCGCCGCCATGAATATAATCAACGACACAGCCGTTCTCAGCTTCCGTTTTTTCAAATCTGCGGATTTTGAGGTTCTCACCAATAACAGCGATCTGCTCTACCAGAGAATCCTTTACCGTCTTTGATGTATCTTCCAGCCATGCCTCTTCCATAAAAGCATCCATATCCGCCGCGTCAGAAGCAAGCGCCTGCTTTGCAACTTTCTCAACATATGTCTGGAACTTTTCATTCTTTGCGACAAAGTCCGTCTCAGAATTTACCTCAACAATCGCCGCTTTCCTGTCATTCTCGACAACGACTTTCACAATGCCTTCCGCCGCAATGCGGGAAGCTTTCTTCTCCGCCTTTGCCTGCCCGTTTTTACGCAAGAACTCAACGGCAGCATCCATATCTCCGTTTGTCTCATTCAGGGCTTTCTTACAATCCATCATACCTGCGCCTGTCATTTCACGCAGCTCTTTTACCATTCCTGCTGTAATCGCCATTTTCAAAATTCCTCCAAAATCTATACGTCCTTCTTATTCCTCTGTATCCGTTTCTTCCGCCGTCTCTCCCTCAAAAGGAACGTCTTCTGCTTCACCCTGCTTTGCTTCAACAACAGCGTCCGCCATTTTAGAAACAATCAGTTTTACAGCCCGGATCGCATCGTCATTGCCCGGAATGACAAAATCAAGCTCTTCCGGATCACAGTTTGTATCAGCAATGCCAATCAGCGGAATGCCAAGCGCGTGCGCTTCCTGTACGCAGATCCTTTCTTTCTTTGGATCAACGATAAAGATCGCATCCGGAATGCGCTTCATCTCCTTGATGCCGCCAAGGTTTCTCTCAAGCTTTGCCTGAAGCTTCTTTAATGCAAGCACTTCTTTCTTCGGAAGCACGTCAAATGTACCGTCTTCTTCCATCTTTTCAATGCTCTTTAACTTGGCGATACGGCTCTGGATCGTCTTAAAGTTTGTCAGCATACCGCCCAGCCATCTCTCATTGACATAAAACATGCCGCAGCGTTCCGCCTCTGTTTTAATTGCATCCTGCGCCTGCTTCTTTGTGCCCACGAACAGGATCGTGCCGCCGTTTGCCACGATATCTGCAACCGCATTGTAAGCCTCATCCACCTTGCCTACGGATTTCTGCAGGTCAATGATATAAATACCATTCCGCTCCGTATAAATGTAAGGCGCCATCTTCGGATTCCATCTTCTTGTCTGATGACCGAAATGCACACCGGCTTCCAGTAACTGCTTCATTGAAATAACGCTCATTTTTCTTCCTCCATCTGGTTTTTATTCGTCCATATGCTTCCGCCTGCAGCACAACCTTATAACAGGCACCTGCGCTGCTCCACATATGTGTTTTTTTACAGCTTCCAACTCACGCCGGACAGCTGAATTTCCATAGACTTATATACTATAACACAGGAAAAAGGTGGCTGCAAGTACTTTTTCAGCCACCTGTAAGGATTTTTGCAATTTCTTCAAAAGTCGCGCCCTTTTTGATCTCATAAGTACCCGGCCGCAGCCTGTTATCATAATCATTCGCGCCAAGATAATCATTAAACTCTTCCGCGCTTTCCACCAGTCCGGCTCTCGCAACCCTGTGGGAAATAATCCTTGATACATCCCCGGCTTTGATCACGATCGTAACGGTGTCCTTCTCTTTCTCTTCCTGCGGTTTTTGCTGATCGGTATCTGTATCCGGCTCCGGAGCGGCAGACGTATCCGTATCGTCCACATCAACATCCGTAACTGCGGTATCCGCAGACATATCCGAAACATCTGTGTCCGCAGACGTATCCGTATCCGAAACGCCTGTGTCCGCAGACGTATCTGTATCTGAAACGCCTGTGTCCGCAAGAACCGTATCCGCATCCGAAACGCCTGTGTCCGCAAGGGCTGTATCCGCGTCAGAAATCCCTGTGTCCGTCACTGTGTTCTCCGCACCCGCCTGTCCGTCCTGCTTCCCGTCCATCGTATCGCTCAGCGTGCTTCCCTGCGGATTCTCATCCATAACCATGCCAAGCTCCAGCGCGCGTTCAATGACCTCCGCATCTGACATTGTGCCCTTATGGAACAGAAAAGCAATTGCCAGTATAATCGTCGCAGTTATCATGCCTATGCCTGCTCCACGCAAATAATATTTAAACTTCACTTGAATACTCTCCTTTGTAAAGTCCCAGTATCAGTCTCACTTCGCCCACTCCCATGCCAAGCTTTCTGGCAATGCTGACGGAATCTTTCCCTTCCTGATATAATGCAAAGATTTTTTCCCGCACATTCTGTTCATCCGCTTCTTCGGCAGGCGTTTCCGCTTCCGGATCTTCCGGCGGCTCTTCCGTTTCCCGAACGGTTTCCGACGCGTTTTTTTCCGCATCCGGTTCCGGAGCCTGTATCACAGCCGCCGGGATCTCTTCTGCTGTTACCATATTCTGCTGTTTTATCTGATTGAGATAATCCGCCGCCTGCTCACTCTGCTCTTTCATCTGGTTCATCTGCTGCGTGAGGCCGGAAGAGAAATTCGTCAGCTCTGTATGCTTATCATTCAGCATACTGTAAAGGAACATGATCTCATTATGCGTTTTATTCATTTTCTCGATCACCGTATCCGAAAATTCGTTGATCGCCATGATCTTCTCATTCGTCTGTTTTTCAAGGGCGCGTTCCGTACGCTCCTTGCTCGCATCAATCGTTGCGTCTACGAGTTCCTCCACGCGCTCTTTGGAAGTCTGCAGCTCACGCTCCAGGATCACGCCCATTTCTTCCTTGCTCAATTCCGAAATATGCTCCACCTCACCGGGCGAAAGTTTTTCCGTAACCCAAAAACTCACCAGAATAAAAAGCATACCCACGATCAATAATATTATCTCTATAACTGTCATCCGTATTTCCTCTCTGTTTCATGCCATACGTTTTTCGCAGCAGTTTAACGCCGGCGCGCAGCTGCTTATATTTTCATATCAAACCCATGCGCCCGCTTTACCGTTACGCTGCCATCCGGCAGAATTTCCTTTTTTTTCTGTTGTTTTTTCCGGTTCTGCTGATATTCATTGGATCCCTTTTCTTTCGCGTCAAACTTCCCCTCCTGCGGATCCGCGTTATCTTTTTTCTGAACCTCCTGCGCTTTGCTCATTTCCTTTTTTTCCACGTTCACCTGGATCTGCTGCTGCTCAACAGCCGGACGCGTATTTTCCTGATGCCTCATCGCGCCCACATCCTGCGTGTTCTGTATCATCCCGTTTAAGTAAACCGGTCCGACAGACATACCTTCCACCCTCTTATCTGTTTACTTATTCACCATAATATCCATATAAGCGCCCATCGTCTTCTGCATTTTCGCCAAAGCCTTCGTATGAAGCTGGGAAACCCTTGATTCCGAAACTTCCAGCACCCTGCTGATTTCCTTTAAAGTCAGATCTTCATAATAATACAGCAATATGACGCGCCGCTCTTTCTCCGTCAAAAGCTCCATCGCCTCCTGGAGCTTCTGTTTCAGTTCCGTCTCCTGCACCCGTTCTTCCGGCTGGACAAAATGCGAATTGTTCCGGGCGTCCATAACCGGTTCTGTCCCCTGCTCGATAAATTCATTCAGCGACACGACATTCGTCACTTTCAGCTGCGACTGCCAGTCCTGAAACTCCGAATCAGAAACGCCAAGCTCTTTTGCGATCTCATCATCTCCGGCCGTTTTCCCCGTCTTCATCTCTATTTTTTTTATGGCTTCATCTATCTTTTTCTGCCTCTGGCGCACCGTCCTGGGAATCCAGTCCATTTTCCTTATCTGGTCGAGAATCGCGCCGCGGATGCGCAGGCTCGCGTACGTTTCAAACTTCACATCCTTATCCATGTCAAACTTATCGATCGCATCGATCAGTCCAAAAACGCCATAACTCACCAGATCCTCATACTCGACATTATATCCCAGATACATGCTCAGCCTGCCTGCAACAAGCTTTACCAGCGGCGCATATTCAATAATGATCTGTTCGCGCAGTTCCGGCGTGGGGCTGGCCCGATATAAATCCCAAAGCTGTTCTTTTAATACCTTCTTCATTATTATCCTCCAAGCCGGTCTGTTTTAAATAAAAACGCTAATTTTCGCTCTCGTCCATTTCCTCATCCATAATAATCTCGCCTTCCGCAAACCCGAGGTCGTCAGCCGTCATATCTTCCGCAGGCTTTGATTTCCGGAAACTGATGTCCAGCGCGAGCCGTATCCCCCATCCAAGCAGGTAAAAACAGATCAGGACAACAAACAGCGCGCGGATCAAAAAAGAGAGGCTGTAACCGTTTACTATGGAAATGATACACATTGCAAACCCGGCTGTCAGCATTACAATCGCGGGAATCGGCTTTGTATTCATATATTCTCCCCCAGTTAAAATCAAATAATTTTCAAAGGCTTTCCTACGGATTTAATATAATATTCCCCGGTCGCGCAGTGCAGTTCCACTGTCCGCCCATAATTCAACCCCGTATCTTCCGCGATCAGACGGATGCCAAGCTCACGCAGTTTCTGTTTTGAGGCCTCTGCGTTTTTCTGCCCGATATTGCCGATGGTATTTGTCCCCGCCACCTCAAACATCCGCGCGCCGCCGGCAATCTTTGCAACCATGCGCTGTTTGCTCGCGCCCGCCCGCACCATCTGGTTGACGAGCTCTGTGATGCCAGTATCCGCAAACTTGGCGATATTGGCATTATTCCTGATCTTGGTACTGTCCGGCAGCATAATATGCGCAAGGCCGCCGATCCTCGTCACAGGATCATACAATGCAATCCCGATACAGGAACCAAGTCCGAGCGTTGTGATCACATTTGGATCTTTACATATATTCAAATCCGCCATTCCGACTTTTATCAATTGACTCATTTGTTAAACTCTCACTTCCCTATCTATAACGGCTGCAAAATCTTATCATGATTACAGCGCGATTCCTAATGATGTTAATATTCTGTCATATGAATCCAGTTCCGGCAGCAGGATAAAATATCCTTCGATCATAACGTCGTCGCCAAACTCCGTTTCGATCAGGAGCGCATTGTCGCCAAACTGGCCGAACTGTATCGCGGGAATGCTTAAGATCGCTCCCGCCATATCCACCGCAATATACGGTATGGACGGCGATATCGTCAGATTGGTCATGGACGATAATGCCGTCAGATAAGATCCCGCAATGATATTGCCGATTTCCTTCATTGCAGAAAGATCCATCTCATCAAATTCCTGCCTGTAATCGTCACCCCTGCCAAGCAGGTGGTTCAACAGATAATATGCGGCGTCCATTTTCAAAAGAAACATCATGCTGCCGCTGATATCCTCCTGCAGCTCCAGGAAAATGCCTACGATCTCCTCTTCCTCCGGACAGATCGCCGTCGTCAGCTCTTCAATGCCCATCAGGCGCACATTCGGCACCTCCATATTCAGTTTGATATTGAGCATCGTCGCAATCGAAGTCGTCGCATTGCCGGCGCCAATATTGCCTATCTCCTTCAGTACGTCAAAATACATACTGTTAATTTCATCAAAAGTAAACTTTCCCATTCAGCTCTCCCTGTATTCTGCCAAAACAACCGGTTACAAAAATTTTCGCTGTACCAGATATAGTGAGGCTACTTACATAGTCTCACTATATCTGATTACATTACTTATGATACATTCTCACGCTCGTCGATAATCGCATTGATCTCAAACAAAGAAATCAGTTCCTCGCCATTCTTTCCTATGCCATTGATAAACATATTCTTTTCGCTGCCTGTTCCATGCGATACCTTGTCAATCTCATTCGGCCCAAGCGAAACAACCTCGCGGACTTCATCCACAATAACGCCAAGCGCATCTTTCTGTTCAAACTTCAGGACAATGATGCGGGACGCATTTGTATACACATCATCCGAGAGCCCCATTTTCCTGCGGATGCTCATAACCGGTATCACTTCGCCGCGCAGATTGATCACGCCTTTGAAATAAGGCTGCGACCGCGGCACTCTTGTGATTTTCTGCATACGGACGATATTATCTATGTATCCGATATCAATTCCATACTGTTCGCTTCCGATTTTTACAACAATATACTGCTTCTTTACATCCTCTGTCGCCACTGTTTCCAAATTATTCGCCAAATCTGCCACCCCCGTTACATTAACGTATTTACATCCAGTATCAGCGCAACCTCGCCATCGCCGAGGATCGTAGCGCCGCTGATCAGCTTGTTATTGCTGATATATTTTCCAAGTGATTTGATAACGATCTCCTGCTGCCCCATCAGGCTGTCCACTACAAGGCCCGCCATCTTATCCCCTTTATTTACAATAACAACGGTCAGGCTTGCAGGTTCTTCATCCGGCGGATCGATATCAAGAATCTGATTCAGGCGGATCAGCGGAATGACCGTACCGCGCAGATTGATCACCTCGTCAGCCTGCACATACTTGATATCTGAAATCGGCACGTCTTCGATCGTCGTGATCGAGCCGAGCGCGATCGCAAATTTCTCATCTCTCACTTCCACCATAAGCGCCTGTATGATCGCAAGCGTCAATGGCAGGCGAACCGTAAATTTGGAACCTTCCCCGAGCTTGCTCTTTACTTCCACATCGCCGCCCAGAGCTTCAATATTTGATTTTACAACGTCAAGGCCAACGCCCCTGCCGGAAACGTCCGTAATCTTTTTCGCCATGGAAAAACTTGGCATGAACAGGAAATCAATGATCTCCTTCTGGCTGAGGTTCTCCGCCTGTTCCGGCGTCACAAGCCCGCGCTCGACCGCTTTATTCTTAACGCTCTCCGTATCAATGCCGTTCCCATCGTCGCTGACTTCAATAATAACGTTATTCCCTTCCTGATAAGCGTTCAGGTTGATCGAGCCGACTTCCGGCTTTCCGCGCTCCTTACGCAGTTCCGCGCTCTCAAGCCCATGATCCGCCGAGTTGCGGAGCAGATGCTGCAGCGGGTCGCCGATCTGGTCAACAACGGTACGGTCAAGCTCTGTATCTTCACCGGTCATATACAGTTCCATCTTCTTATCCAGCTTTCTGGAAAGGTCACGTATCATACGCGGGAACTTTGCGACAACGCTCTCAATCGGCACCATTCGCACCTTCATGACGGATTCATGAAGCGTTGTGGTGATGCGCTCCAGATATTCGATCTGCTCATGGAAGGACTGGTTCTGCGTTCCGCCGGTTGTATCGCTCGAACTGATCGACACAAGGCTGTTCTTTGCAATGATCAGCTCGCTGACCTGATTCATCAGCGCGTCAAGTTTCTCAATATCCACGCGCACCGTCCGGTTCGTCACCGGCTTATTTGCGGTTTTTCCTTTGGCAGGCTGCTTCGTCTCCTGTTTGGCAGCCGTCGTTTTTGCTGGCGCAGCCGCCGCTGCCGCCGGTTTTTCGGCCGCCTGTTTTTCCTGGGCGGCTTCTTCAACAAACATCTGGTATTTGACCGGCCCGCAGATGACCTCATCGATCTCAGATACCGCCTTTGCGGCCGCCTGGATCTTGTCCACGTCTTCTTCCGACGTCATAAAAAAGCTGAAATCCAGATCAAATTTTTCATCTTCAATATCCTGTGAACTCGGGCTGTAAACAATGATCTCCCCAAAATCCTCCACAGCCTTAAAAACAAGGAACGCGCGCGCCGCTTTCAGCAGGCATTCTTTCTGCACATATACCGTAAACCCATAAACATTATGGCCGCTTTCCTCTGCGCCCTTGATCGCTTCCTTATCATGGTCGGACAGATTAATTTCAAGGAATTTCTTCCCATGTCCGGAGGCATCCGCCGTGGCCTTGTCCTCGGACGCCTCTTCTTTCTTTTCTTCCTGCTGCGGCGCGGCAACGCCGCCTCCACCCCCGTTTAAAATCCCGTTCAGAGAAGCGATGATCGCTTCATTCTCATTCGTGCCCTCATCAGAAGTTTCCTTGATCTGGTTCAGATACCCTTCGATCGCATCCAGGCACTGGAACAGCACATCGATCATATCGCCGTTCACTTTGATCTTATCGCTGCGGACTTCCTGAAAGACATTTTCCATATCATGCGTCAGATGCTGCATACGCTTAAATCCCATCGTACCAGCCATGCCTTTTAACGAATGTGCCGCACGGAAAATTTCATTGATCACGTCATGGTTTTCCGGCTCATTTTCCAGCGCCATGATATTATCGCTCAGGCTCTGGATATGCTCGCTTGTTTCATCAATAAAAATCTCCAGATATTGACTTACATCCATATTACTTTACCCCCACTTGATTAATTATTCTTTTGGAAATGTCCGTCAGCGTAACTACTTCATCTGTAAGGCCCGATTCCGCAATTGCTTTCGGCATACCGTAAACAACACATGAAGCCTCATCCTGCGCAATCACATAAATCGGCTTTGACTCATTCAGTTCCCGGATCCCTTCTGTGCCGTCCGCGCCCATCCCGGTCATAACGACGCATACAATGCTGCTGAATGTCGTCTTCTTCAACGACCGGTATGTAACATTCGCGCATGGCCGCAAACCGCCAATCGCAGGCGCGTCAGACAAGTGGATCTTATGATTCCCGTCGCCGGTCGGGACAACCTCCATATGGTACCCTCCCGGAGCCACATAAACGCAGCCTTTTTTCAGGATATCATTTTCCTCCGCTTCTTTTACCTTCACTTTGCTCAACTCATTCAGCCGTTCCGCCATGGACTTTGTAAACCCGCTCGGCATATGCTGCACAAGCACCATCGGCGCATCCATATTTTTATCAAGAAAAGGAACTACGCTCTGCAGCGCCCTTGGGCCTCCGGTCGAACAAGCAAGGGCAACCAGTTTATTGTTATTATTTGCAGCCGCTTTCTTATGCACCGGAACTGTCCTTGGCAATACAGTCCCCGTATTTATTTTCGGCTGATTTTGTGAGCTTAAAACTGTATTCAAAATTGCCTCCATCTGCTGCCGGAATTTCAATCCTTTTGCTTCAATGATATTTTCCGGTTTTTTTAGAAAATCAATGGCGCCGTTTTCCATCGCCTGAATCGTAATTCTGCCATCTTTTTCCGCCAGCGAGCTTACAACGATCACTGTCGCGCGTATTTTTTCTTTTTTCAGCCTTTTTAAAAGTTCCAGCCCATTCATTTTTGGCATATTAATGTCAAGGATCACTGCATCATAGCGGTTCGTCTTTATCTTTTCATATGCCTCCAGCCCGTCCCTGCACGTATCTTTCGCCTCGAACTTCTCGCTGGAATTTATTATATCACATTCTACCCTTCTCATGAGTGCAGAGTCATCTACAACCAAAATATTTTTTTTCATATTTACCGGACTTCTTTCTTTCTGTTTTTGCGCTCCTCGTCAAAAATAAAACGGATGATCTCCTCCCTGACTTTCCGGTCGCGTAAAATAAACTCCGCGCGGTTTTCATACCGCTCCCGCTCCCCCTGTATGGCCTTTGAGGATAAAATATGCGCCGGGATAAAATAGGTTCCGCTGTCCTCAGAACTCTTTAACTTTACCTCAATCACAATACAGGATTCTTCTTTATTGCGCGTATCAGACACAAAACGGACGCCGCCGCCGCTGATGTCCACAATGGACGCCTCCCGCCGCGTCATTTCTATCTCCGGAAGCCCTACCAGCATATGGTAATGCTCCGTCGGGAGATTCGCCGCCTGGTCGAGCGTGATATCATAATACGCCATGCGGATAATGCAGGGCATACGGTAATACTCGCGCCGCTGGTATTTGTGGAGACTGCTTTTCAGGCTCACACGCACCATATATAGATTATCGGCTTTATACCGCTCTTCCACAAGCCCCATGCCGCGGTAAAGCCCATTTCTTGCATAAAAAACAAATTCAAAACGGATCCCGATCGGGAGCAGCACCATCTTTCCGGCCTCCGTCGGCATGGTAAGCTCCAATTCGCCGTCCGCATGAATGTTCGTCACCCGGCTTTTATAAATATGCACACGCACGCCCGTCAGCTTTTCCTGCTCAATCTGCTGAACCGGGCAAATGTCCACTTTATTTCCTATCTGAATAAAATCTGAAATCATAAGCCTCTCCTGTCATCTGCTGTTATTTAAAAAACTATAAAGCATCTGCATAATGCCCCTCTGCTCCTGATCGGAAAGATCCATCTGCCCGCCGTCAACAAGGCTTTTGGCAAGCTCTTCAAACGCGCGGGCTGACTTCGCGTTCGGCGCGCGCAGGGAGACGATCTTCTGCTCCCTCACAGACCGCTCCAACTGGATATCCTGTGGAATCGTGCCGCAGAAATGCACCTCGCCCCGCAGGAACTTGGAAATGACAGAATTCAGCTTGTCATAAACGCCTATCCCGTCCTCCGGAGAAGACACTCGGTTTACAAGCACCCGGATATGTGTGCCGTCCTTTAAAAATCCCGGGTTTCCATACAGCGTCTTGATCAGCGAATAAGAATCCGTCAGGGAACTCGGCTCCGGCGTCATAACAAGCAGCACCTCAGGGCTTGCCATAACAAACTCCATCACATTATTGGCGATCCCCGCGCCTGTGTCAATCAATATAAAATCCGCCAGCCCATCAAGCTCCGCAAGATTATTTACAAAAAGCGTCAACTGGTCTTTGGTAAGGTTATTCAGTCCGATGATCCCGTTTCCTCCGGATATAAACCCGATCTCCATCGGCCCCTCGGTAATGATCTCTTTCAGTTTCTTACCGTGGTAAAGCATATCGCCCAGGTTATATTTCGGTATCGCGCCAAACATGACCTCCACATTCGCAAGCCCCATATCAGCGTCAAAAATAATGACTTTTTTTCCAAGCTTGCGCAGCTGCACTGCAATGTTGACCGCGACATTCGATTTTCCCACGCCGCCTTTTCCACTCGTAATTGTAATTACCCTTGCTTTCGGCTTTGAACGGACATTTTTGGCTTTGATAACATTCCTCAACTGTTCTGCCTGATCCATTCTCAATCTCCTCCCAGCAGCTTCTTCACGACTTTCTGTGTATCAAATATCTCTATGTCATCCGGAACGTTCTGCCCGTATGTCGCATAAGACAGGCCCGCGCCCGAGTATAAATGTATATTTAAAAGATTCCCGTAACAGGAAGTTTCATCCAGTTTTGTAAAAATAAGCTTATAATCCACCGCCTGCTTATAAACGTCGCACATTTCCTTTAAATCACGGTACTTCGTCGTTGCGCTCAGGACAAGAAAAACCTCGGTCTGGTAATCGTCTGTGATGGCGCCAATCAGCTTCTTCACATCCTCCCGCTGTTCTTCATTCCGATGGGAAAAGCCTGCCGTATCAACAAGAATGAGGTCATAATCCTGCAGCTTATCAACTGTCTCCTTTACCTCTTCCGGCGAGTAGACAATCGTAAGCGGCATATCCAGAATGCCCGCATACGTGCGGAGCTGCTCCGCCGCCGCGATGCGGTACGTATCCGCGGTGAGGAACGCCACTTTTTTCCCTTCATCCACCTTGTAGCGGGAAGCGATCTTTGCCACAGTCGTGGTCTTGCCTACCCCCGTCGGCCCGATAAAAAAAACAACCTTCGGCCCTGCCGCCGAATTATCCAGCTCAATCGGTTTCGGCTGCCCGAACTTTAAAATAAGCTTCTGGTAAATATGCGACAGAATATAATCAATACTGCTCCCCTTGCTGGAAACTTTTTCCAGTTCATCTAATAACTGGTTTGCATATTTTTCATCCACTTCATTATCCAGCAATGTCTGATAAAGCATCTTCACAAATGAAAATCCCTCCTGGTTACGTGACTGCTCTGTATCTTCCAGGCTCTGCTCCTGCAGCCTCTTTTCTTCGGAAATCCGGTCTTCCAGCAGGCTCTGCAGGCTGTTCAGCCGCTCCTCTAACGTGCCGGAAGCGGAAGAGAGCGCCGGAGCGTTCTGCGCCTGCCGCTCCGGGGCTCTTTCCGCCCCCTGCGCTTTCGGCGGATCCGGTTTTTTCACCTCCGCCTTTACGGGCGGAATCTTAATCTGCTCATCCGCCGTCAGGTTAATGCTTTCCGGTTTCTTAAAAACGTTCTGCGGCTGCGCGTCTTCCTTTTCCTCCAATGCCGCCGTCACCTCATAGGTAACTGTTTTAAACGCCCGGAGCACCCCTTTTGGCTTCACGACCTTTACATTCATGATTACGGCGTCCTGCCCCATCTCCGTCTTTGCCTTTTCAATCGCTTCGTTTTCTGTTTTCCCCTGAAACTTATTAATCGTCATTTACGCTGTCACCATCCCTACCGACTGTAATTCTACATTCGAATCTATTTCATTATAAGACACCACAATTAAATCTTTGAAATAATCTTCTGTCATCTTCTTAAAATACATACGCACGATCGGAGAAGTCACAATAATTGGATTCTTCCCGAGATTTTCCAGCTTTGCAATTTCCGTTTCCACAGAATTCATGATAAGTTTCGTCCGCTCCGGATCGAGCGTCAGGTATGCCCCCTGCTCTGTCTGTTTCACGCTGGACATGATTTCCTGCTCAATATTCGGATCCAGCGTGATCACGCTGGTCGCTTCGTTCGGCATGAAATACCGGCTGGAAATCGCACGTTTTAAGGCTTGTCTTGTGTACTCCGTCAGCACATCCGTATCGCGGGAAGTCGAGGCATGGTCCGCAAGCGTCTCAAAAATCGTTAAAAGGTCGCGTATGGAGATGCCTTCCGCCAGTAAATTCTGCAATACCTTTTGTATCTCGCCGATACTGAGGAGCTTTGGCACAAGCTCATCAATCAATACCGGATTATTCTCTTTTACATTATCGATCAGGTTCTGGACATCCTGCCTTGTGAGCAGCTCTGCAATATGCGTCCGGATCACTTCCGTCAAATGCGTCGCTATGATAGACGGCGGGTCGACAACCGTATAGCCAAGCCCTTCCGCGCGCTCTCTCTGGCTCTCCGTAATCCAGATCGCAGGCAGATGGAACGACGGCTCAAACGTCGGGATGCCAGTGATCTCTTCTTCTACATAGCCCGGATTCATCGCCATATAATGGTCAAATAAAATCTCGCCCTCCGTCACCTGGATCCCCTTGATCTTGATTATGTACTGATTCGGGTTCAACTGAATGTTATCCCGCAGGCGGATAATCGGAACGACCGTACCAAGCTCCAGCGCAATCTGCCGCCGTATCATAACGACGCGGTCAAGCAGGTCTCCGCCCTGGTTCACATCCGCCAGCGGGATGATGCCGTAGCCAAATTCCAGCTCGATCGGATCAACCTGCAGCAGGGACGTGACATTCTCCGGCTTCCGGATCTCATCCGCTTCCTCTTCTGCCTGAGACACTTCCTCTTCAATCGATTCCACAGCAATGTTCTGGTTTATACGGCGCCCCGTAATAATAAAGGCGCCTCCCATAGCCAGAAACAATACCGTATTCAACGGCGTCACGACGCCGAGAAAACAAAGCGTCGCGCCGACCAGATACAATACCTTTGGTATGCCAAACAGCTGCGATATGAGCATATTGCCGATATCCGCCTCTTTTGACGCCTTTGTTACAAGAATACCGGTTGCAAGCGAGATCAGCAGCGACGGGATCTGGGAGCAGAGGCCATCGCCGATCGTCAAAAGCCCGTACCGCTCCAGCGCGGACATGGCGTCAAGGTTCTGCCGGAGCACACCCATGAGCGTACCGCCGATCAGATTGATAAATGTGATCAAAAGGCCGGCCGTCGCATCCCCCTTTACATACTTCGTCGCACCATCCATAGAACCGAAAAATGCGGATTCCAGCTGTATCTTTTCACGGCGTTCCTGCGCCTCGCGGTCATTGATCGCGCCTGTATTCAGATCCGCATCGATCGCCATCTGCTTACCCGGCATAGCGTCCAGCGTAAACCTTGCCGTCACCTCGGATACACGCTCAGAACCTTTATTAATAACAACAAACTGGATAATGACCAGAATAATAAATACAATCGCGCCGATGATCAGGTCGTTCCCGCCAACGAACGAACCGAACGTTTCAACAACATTCCCCGGATTTCCGGTGCCTAAGATCAGACGCGTGGACGATACATTCAATGAGATTCGGAAAATCGTTGTAAACAGCAGAAGCGTCGGGAAAAAAGACATATCCAGCACTTCCTTTACAAACAGACAGTTAAACAGGACAACCAGCGCAATGGAAATATTAAACGCCAGCATGACGTCCAGTAAAATACTCGGGATTGGCACAATGAAAAATATAACCGCTGCCAGTAAATACAGCGCTATGCCAATATCAGCTTTTTTCATGTCAACCCCACCTCTTTTCTACCTTAATTTCTATCACTTAATTTCTATCACTTAATTTTTGTCGGATAGTTTTATTCTATCGCTTATTGCCGCGAATTACAACTTATTCTTCAAACGGTATACCGCAGCCAGAATCTCCGCCACAGCCTGATACAGTTCCGGCGGTATTTCTTCCCCGATCTCCACATTTGCATACAGCATACGGGCAAGCGGCTTGTTCTCTACAATCTCAACATCCGCCTCTTTCGCTTTTTCCTTAATCTGCATAGCCAGATAATCCGCGCCTTTTGCCAGCACGATCGGAGCCTGCGCCGTCCCCGCGTCATATTTTAACGCAACCGCAAGATGCGTCGGGTTGGTAATGACAACGTCCGCATTCGGGACGTCCTGCATCATACGCCGCCTGGACGCCTCACGCATCTTCGCGCGCTGCTGCCCTTTGATCTGCGGGTCGCCTTCTGTATTTTTATATTCATCCTTGACCTCCTGCTTGGTCATTTTCATATCTTCTTTAAATTTCCATTTCTGATAAATATAATCCGCAAACCCGACGATCAGTTCCGCAAAGGCAATTTTTAAACCCGTATTAATAACGATCGTGCCGATCAGCATAATCGCCTCCATTAAAGAAAAGCCATACATCAAAAGCAGGTCATTCATATAGCCCTTTATGGAAGAATACGAGATCCACAGGATCAGGATCACTTTTACGACAGACTTGGCGAGCTCTACAAGCGAATTTTTGGAAAAAATACGCTTAAACCCGCTAATCGGATTAAATTTTTTAAGGTCAGGCTTCATCGGCTTTGTCGTGACATTCCATTTTACCTGAATAAGGTTAATAAGAAATGCCGAGAGAAAACCGACCACAAAAAATGGAATCACCATCCGAAAGGCGTCCATAATCGCCTGATGCACCACCTGCGCAACCGAAATCCCGGACATATTGCGGCTGTTCATATCCACAAAATCAGGAATCATATTATAAAATGTGCCGAACAGGCCAAGCATATTCTGTCCCACACTGGCAATGCCAACCTTTAACACAAGGAAAAGGCCGATCAGCCCGATCCCATGATTTAATTCCTGGCTTTTTGCAACTTTACCGTCATTCCTGGCGTCTTTTAACCTTTTGGAAGTCGGCTCTTCTGTTTTCTCCCCGCCCTCCCCGTCTTTGGCAAACCACTGCAGGTCAAGAGACAGCGTCCCAAAAGCAAGCCCGTTTTTTTCCTCATCCACTTACATACATACCCTCAATCATATTCAAAATCATCTGTTTGATCTGCTCTGCAAGAAAATCCGCAACATCCGGAAGCAGCGCAATGGAAATATACAAGATCACAAACCCCACTAAAATCTTCAGCTGAATGCCCACGGCAAACATATTCAGCTGCGGCGCCACTCTTGCCATGATCCCCAGCAGGCAGTTCATGACCATCATGCAGGTAAATACCGGCAGCGCAATCCGAAAACCAATCGAAAACAGCCGCGACATATACGCTCCCACTTCTTTTAAAAGATAATCCCATTGAAAAGCCTGTCCATTAATCGGAATTAAATCATAAGAGTCACAGACCGCCCGTATAATATAACGATACATATCAGAAGATAATAACAAAAGCATCGTAAAATAATTATACAGATTTCCCGTTACCGACTCCGTCATCTCTGTCATCGGATTATACTCCTGCGCCATGGAAATACCGATCTGCATATCAATAATTGTACCCGCAAACAAAACAATGGAATTACAAATACTGGCTGAATAACCAATCAGCAAGCCTGTAATTCCTTCTTTTATCACAATAATCCCATATTCCATTACACCCGCGTATTCCATGTCCTGCTCTGGCAAAACACCCATCAGCATAATTGCAATACAGCCTGCCGCCCCTACTTTTGTTCTCGCCGGAACGCCCCTCGTATTAAAAAAAGGCGCCGCAAACAAAAACGTAGCAATTCTTACAAGTACCACTAAAAAATATTCAAATGTCCGCAAGGAAAACTCTGCATTAAACATACGATTTATCTACCCTGCTATACATATAATGTAAAATCAGACCATATACGTACCATAAAATCCGACATATTTTCCAGCATCCACGCCCCAATCAACAGCATCGCCGCAAATACAGCCAGGATTTTTGGAACAAACGTCAGCGTCTGCTCCTGTATAGACGTAACTGTCTGAAAAATACTGACAATCAAACCGACAACCAGAGAAACCAGCAGCAACGGCGCCGCCGTTAAAATAACCGTAAAAATTGCATCTCTGGAAATATCCATAATCTGACCTTCTGTAATCATAGGAACACCTCACCCGTAAAAAAATTCCCGTCACATAAATGTGAGGACAAGATTCTCAATAATGAGATTCCAGCCATCTGCCAATACAAATAACAATATTTTAAACGGCATCGAAATTACGGTCGGCGGCAGCATCATCATGCCCATCGACATCAGGACAGACGACACAACCATGTCAATCACAATAAATGGCACATAAACCATGAAGCCGATAATAAATGCCGTCCGAAGTTCACTGACAATAAAACTCGGCACCAAAACGGTAAACGGGATATCATCCGGATCTTCATAAGAAACTTCCGCAATATCACAGAACATATTAATATCTTTTGTCTGTGTTTCATTATACATAAATTCACGTAACGGCTGCTGGGCATTCTCCAATGCCGTTTCCAGCGTGATTTCCCCATTATCCAGCGGAACAATCGCCTCTTCATTAATCTGAGAAAACACCGGGGACATTATGAACAATGTCAAAAAAAGCGCCAGGCCAACCATAACCTGATTTGGCGGAGACGTCTGTGTGCCTAATGCAGTCCTCACAAAATGAAGCACCGTTATAATCCTGGTAAAAGAAGTCAGCATAACCAGAATCGACGGCGCAATTGCCAGCACCGTTAACACGAGCATCATTCGAACCGGTGTTGAAATGCCCCCTTCATCATTATTATAGATGAAAGTAAAACCATTATTGTTATCTTCTACTGCCGTATCGTTGTCAGCATTGTCTCCAGCCGGACGTTCCAGATTAATCCTGTCATCCTCTGCGGCATAGACACGTTCCTGACAGTTTAACAGAAAACAACCTGCAAGCATCAAAACAGCAACAGTCAATGAAATAATCCCATATATTTTCTTACCTTTACTCATCATTCTGTCTGCCTATTTTTTTGGAAAATGTTCTTTTACCTTGCCGAGAATCTCCTGAAAGCTCTCACCGAGCGCATCTTTTCCGGCAGCGCCACTGGCAGAAATCTCCTTTAACTGGTCTTTCGTAAGCTCCGTAAGCTTTTCCACGCGATCTCTGCTCAGCGCTATGACAAGATATACATCTCCCGCCTCTATAATCTGTATGTACTTATTATTTGCAAGCCGCAAGGTCTCTATTACCCTCAGATTGCGCGTTTCCATCTGGCTCTGCTGATATCCCGCAATCCAGCGCGTAACGAAATAGGTAACCAGCAGCACGATAATAAAGATTGCCAGCACGCTGAACAACTGCCCTATGCTCTCCAACACAGAACTGCCCCTGCTGGCAAGCGCCATGCTAACCAACTACTTTTCTTACGGCTTCCAGCACACGTTCCGCCTGGAACGGCTTTACAATAAAATCCTTTGCGCCGGACTGGATCGCCTCAATAACCATTGCCTGCTGCCCCATCGCGGAACACATGATAACGCTGGCGCTCGCATCGCTCTCCTTGATCTTTTTCAAAGCCTGAATACCGTCCATCTCCGGCATCGTAATATCCATCAGCACCAGATCCGGCTTTGTCTCACTGTATTTTTCCACCGCTTTTGCGCCATTTTCCGCCTCGCCGGCAACTTCGTAGCCATTCTTGGTAAGAATGTCCTTGATCATCATTCTCATAAAAGCCGCATCATCACAAATCAAAACTCGTTTTGCCATAATTAAATCTCCCTCATCTTTTCAATTTTTTGCTTCCTCTGTTGCGTATATATTTTATACAACTCATGAAACATTATAACATATACCACGCCAGCACACAAAGCTTTTTCGGAATTTCTTTATATATTATAACATAAAATAACAAAATAACATCAATTATTTTATAATTTCTGTAATTCTGACGCCGAAACTTTCTTCAATCACTACAACCTCACCCTTTGCAACATATTTTCCGTTGACAAGCACGTCAATCGGCTCACCGGCGATCTTATCCAGCTCAATGATCGTCCCCGGCGCAAAATCAAGAATCTCCTCTATGGATTTTGTCGTCCGCCCAAGCTCTACCGTGACGTCCAGCGGGACATCCATGATCAGGTCGATATTCTCTTTCTGGAAAGCCGCCGGGTTCATCCCGCCCGCAAACGGCTGAAACTGCGCCTGCTGTACATTTACCGGAGCCTGCTGCTGATACATCGGCATCGGCTGCTGGTACATCGGCATTGGCTGCGGATATGGCTGCTGCATCATCGGCTGGCCCATCATATCCTGCTGCGGAGGCATTGCCTGTGCCTGCTGTTGTGGCGGCGCTGCCGGCGCAGGCGTTGGTTCCGGAGCCGGCGCCGCTTCACCGGTCGTTTCATTTACATCATTTTCCATATTTTTCGTAATGCTTTCGCACATCTCCTTTGCAAAGGATACCGGATACAGCTGCATGATCTCACTGTCGATCAGATCGCCGATTTCCATCTTAAACGAAATCTTTACAAAATCGCTTGACAAAAACTCATCGATTTCTTTTTCATCCAGGCTTTCTGTCAGATCAATCAAATCCGCTTCCGGCGGGCTGATATCAATCACCTTGTTTAACATGGACGACAGAGACGTCGCCGAGGAACCCATCATCTGGTTCATCGCCTCGCTGATGGCGCTCAGGTGAAGCTCGCCCAGCTCCCCATCCTCTACATTTGTGCCATCGCCGCCCATCATCAGGTCTGTAATGATCTTTACATCATTTTCTTTTAATACAAGAAGGTTGCTCCCGTCAAGGCCGACCGTATAAGCAATGCGGATAAATACGCATGGCTTTTCATACTGCGCGACGATATCGTCCCACGTCGCCATCGACACGACCGGCGTAGAGATCTCCACCTTATGGTTTACGAGCGAGAACAGCGTCGTGGCAGCCGTCCCCATACTGATATTGGCGATCTCGCCTATCGTGTCACGCTCCTGATCTGTAATCTGCTCTCCGGAACCGCTTCCTCCCGTATCGCCTCCCGAATTATTCAGAAGGGCTGTTATCTCCTCCTGTGACAATACACCATCCATAGTCTATCTATTCCTCTCTAATAATTGAAGTAACTCTGACTGCATAGTTATCACCGGATACGCCCGGCAAAGCTTTAAACTTTTTCATTGAGCCGACATAAATATTCATCTCATCTTCCACCTTCCTGTCCAGACGGATGATATCGCCAACCTGCAGCCCGGCAAAATCATTTACAGAAATAGAACTGTTCCCCAAAACCGCCTTTACCGGAATCGGCGCCTTCACGATCAGATCTTCTACCATGCCGCTGTAAGATAATTCCTCTTTATCCTGCTGGCTTGAAAACCAGAACTTTGTATTCAGCCTGTCCATAACCTTGTCCAGCGTAATATATGGCAGGCAGACATTCATAAGCCCTTCCACATCCCCCATCTTCATATTGATCGTAACGATCGCGATCATTTCACTCGGAGAGATGATCTGCGCGAACTGTGAATTTGTCTCAATACGCTCCAGCCTCGGGTTCAGCTCTACCACATTCTCCCACGGTTCATGCAAAAGATTGACGCAGACTGTCATCAGGCGCTCTATGATCAAAAGCTCAATCTCTGAAAATTCCCTCGCTTTCTCCAGGGGAACGCCGGCGCCTCCGAGCATCCGGTCTACCATGGCATATCCGACATTCGTCGCGATCTCCATCAGGATCGTACCCTTTAACGGCGCAAAATTGATAATGCCAAGCAGCACCGGATTGGAAAGTGCGTTTGAGAACTCGGAATATGTAACCGCCTCTGAGTTCATGACCTCTACCTGTATGTTTTTCCGCAAATAAACAGGAAGGTTTGTGGATAAAAGCCGTCCGTAATGTTCAAAAATGATCTCAAGCGTCCTCAGATGTTCCTTTGAAAATTTAGAAGGCCTTGCAAAATCATAATTTTTGACGGGCTTATCACTATTGTCTTTCATTTCGTCCACATCAAGCTCGCCGCTGCTTAAAGCCTGAAGCAGACTGTCTATCTCATTTTGAGACAGAACGTCAGCCATGAATCTTCACCACCTGTCATTTCTTATTGATACTGCACATTGGAAATCGTAACTGCCACAATAAAATCAGAATCAAATAACTCCTGTACCTTTTCGAGCATCTCATCCTTTACCGCCTGCCCGTTGTCATCCCGGATATCGTCGTAGCTGTGTTCCATAAATGTCTCACCGATCAGCTCCTGCACCAGCTTTTCGCGCTCCTCCACTAACGGCTGCAGCGTCGCATAATCGTCATCTTCCTTATTCATCGAAAGGGAGACAACCGCCACCGCATAATGCGCTTCCCGCTTCCCGTCCGCACCGATCGTATCTTTCAGATTATACGTCTGCGCTTCCCCACCATTCAGATCATACAGCTCGATCTGGTCAACCGGAATCGTATTTACATTATAAACCTTTCCGCTCTCAAGCTCAAGGTCGATCGCGCTGCAGATCTGCGTGATCAGCTCATTGGACTGCTTTGCAGCCGGAACAAGCGTGATCATAATTACCGCCGACAACACGACATTTACAAACACAAGCGCCATGATCAGCACTGTCATCAGATTTTTCTTCATCTTCGTTTCTCCTCTTCTTTATTCTCATACATCTGAATTCATCGAGTTATACACCTTGATGACCACGCGGCGGTTCTGCGCGCGCCCTTCCGGCGTGCTGTTATCCGCAATCGGCATATATTCCCCGCGCCCGGAAGATTTCAGATGCGCCGGATTCAGGCTTGTCACGCTTCTTAAATAATCCGCCACAGAAAGCGCGCGGTGCATCGACAGCACATTGTTGTCCGCAAACCGCTCATTGTGAATCGGCACATTGTCCGTATGGCCCTCGATCTCAATCACGCGGTCGCTGTAGCGTTCTAAAATCTTTCCGACTTTATTCATCAGCGGCTGTGCGCTCTCCGCCAGTTCCGCCCTGCCCGATTCAAAGAGAATCGCGCCGTTTAAGGTCAGCATGACATACTGCCCGTTAAAATCCACCTCGACTTTATCCTGAATGCCATACTTATTTAACAGCTTTTCCATTTTCTCCGCCATCTGCTCGGATTCTGCAAGCTGCTCTTCTTCGTAGATCTCTTCCGCTTTTTCCGCCGTCATGCCGCCGGCCAGATCTTCACCTTCCTGCACCGTCCCTCCGGCAGTTACCTCGCCTTCCTGCTGCGCGTCGCCGCTCTCCGGCTGCGTGTCCTGCCCATCGTCCTCCGCATTGTCATGCACGATGTCTTTCTTGCTCGAATCCGATTCCCCCTCACCGGAGTTATTCATCTTCGGATTGAAATAAACATCATACTTCTGCAGTTGGCTGATGCCCGCGGACACCATCTTGCCGTCCCCGATCGAAGCGCCGCCGCCGTCCAGGATACTGTACGTACTCTGCAGGGAAGCGATCAGCGCCTGGAATTTATTCTGGTCTACGGACGACATGGAAAACAAAAGCACGAAGAAACAAAGCAATAAGTTCATCAGATCGCTGAAGGTCGCCATCCACGCAGGCGAGCCCGCAGGCGGATCTTCCTGTTTCTGTCTTGCCATTAACCTTCACCGCCTTCTCCGCCGTTCATCCCTTCACGCGCGGAAGGCGCAAGGAAGGATTTCAGCTTTTCTTCTATGACACGCGGATTCTCTCCTGCCTGAATCGACAGAAGGCCCTCCACTGTTATTTCCTTTACCATCATTTCCAATTCATTGTTTACTTTTAATTTGGACGCTGTCGGGTTACACAGCCAGTTTGCGATCAAAGAACCGTACAGCGTCGTCAGCAATGCGACCGCCATGTTCGGGCCGATGGACGACGGGTCTGTCAGATCCTTCAGCATCTTTACCAGACCGATCAGCGTACCGATCATACCCCAGGCAGGCCCTAACTCCGCCCATTTCTCCCATACGGAAACGGTCGTCTTATGCCTTGACTCGACGCAGCCGAGATCTGTTTCCAGAATGCCCCGCACAAGCTCCGGGTCTGTACCGTCTACGACAAGCATGATCCCCTTTTTCAAAAACTCGTCCTCAATTCCGTTTGCCGCTTCTTCCAGCGCCAGAAGCCCTTCCTTTCTGGCAATATTGGAAAGGTCGATAATGTGCTTGATCGCCTCCCCCGCGTCTGCATTCGGCTGTTTAAATGTCAATGTAATCGCCTTTATGGACGAAATAACGACCGGAAGCTTATTACTGGCGATTACGCCGCCTACCGAACCGCCGATTGTAATGATAACAGACGGAATATCCATGAAGGATTCCTTAATAACGCCGAAACCGCCCGCGCCGAAGATAACCATTACAACACCAATGATCATACCTACCAATGTTGCTATATCCACAATATCCACCTACCTACTTTTTTCTCCTGTATAACATTCCATATGTATAGACGCCTCTGATTTTACGGCTCACGGAACATTAAACTCTGGCTGAAAATTTTATTCTTATATAATATTACTAGATTTTGAATCTCTTGTCTACTTTCTTTTACAATTATTTTTTTTCCGGACAGCAATGTGATGACGGTATCCGGCGTCTCTTCCACTGTTTCGATCTGTTCTGCGTTGATCAGCAGTTTTGTCTCATTCAATCTCGTCACTTCGATCATACAAATACCATCCCCCTGTTACACAAGCATGACCGGAAGCGGCATGGGAACGAACCGCATTGCCGCTTCCGGCCTGTAATATTTCCCCGTTACCGGGCGATCAGGAAATCATTACCTCTTCAAATTAATCAGTTCTTCCAAAATGCTGTCCGAGGTCGTGATCACTCTTGAGTTTGCCTGATAGCCGCGCTGTGTCGTGATCATCTGCGTAAATTCTGTCGCAAGGTCTACGTTTGACATTTCGAGCTGCCCAGTCGAGATCGAAGAGCCGTCGCCGTCGATCTCTACGCCGATGCCGTCAAACTCCCCTGAGTTTAAAGTCGTACGGAAACAGTTGTCGCCGATGCTTTCCAGACCGGATGCATTCGCAAACCTCGCCACCGCGATCTGCCCGAGCAGAACCGTGTTGCCGTTGTCGTAAGTGCCAAAAATCTTTCCGCTGCCGTCAACCGAGAGCCCGGAGAGCTTTCCGATCTTCTTGCCCTTCCCGTCGCCGTCCGCATCGCCGCCTACCATGGCCGCAGTGGAAGAACCGCTGTTGGCGAGGTTTTTCAGGTTCGTAAAGTCGATCTCAATGTCGGAAAAGTTGCCGTTTGTGAACTTGGAAAGCTGGAGCACCTGAGAGGTGCTGCCGTCTGCTCCGATATAGGTTAACGAGCCGTCTACCGTTGAAAACTGGATGTTAAAGCCATCTGTGGATGGAGTTACAATTTTATAGGATCCATCACCAACACTATATTGAAGCTCCACGTCTTTTGGTAAATCTGTTGTGAAAATATTATTACTGTTCACATCTGTTGCCGTTACTTCCACATACGACTTATCAATATAATCCAATAAATCATACCTTTTTTCTGCAGCTCCAAAAACTTGAGTAGTATCTTTATAAAAAGTATACTGTACTCCAGCATCAGTTACTGTCCTTCTTATTTTCACAGGACCTTCAATAGCAGTCTCAGTAGTGCCTAATAAAGCATTTAATTCTGATAACTGAGGATCAGTTAATGTGGTCTCCATATAATCTGCACCATCAACCGCTTCAAAAGAAAGTCTGCCATTATCATACCACCCCTCCGCAAGCGATTGTGGCGTAACAATTTTTATAAAATTATTGTCAGTAGGATTCGCTAATGCATCCGTATAATCAGCTGTTACATCTGCTCCACTCGCATTATAGATTTTCACCTGAGTATTATATGTTACGCCAGGACCACCACTGGACAATGTTCCCGGAAGACCCTGAGTAAGACTGTTCGGATCAATTCCAGCTCCCGTGGTAATAGGCGCTGTATATTTAACTGTATATCCCTCCGGTAACTTTGTTCCTAAATATTCATTAACAGCTTCCGATTTAAAAACATAAGTACGCGTAGTATTTGTACCATCGTTTTGTGTTTGAGTCGCCAAATTTTTCAAAATATTAGCCATTCCCGATGCCATCGTATAATTATCGGTAATGTCCACCTTGCTGCCCTGCGCATTCGTCGAACTTCCCGTACCAAACAGATCACCAAGCCCAAGTCCGCTCTCTTCCGTAATAATCGACTCCCCATTGGAATCCAGAATATCCGTAAGGTTCACCGTATACTGCCCGTCTTGACTTCCGATCTGAACCGCAAATTTCGCCGTATACGCATATCCCAGATTATCATACAGGATCAGATTCATATTATAGCCGGTGTCCATCGACACATTCGCGCTGTTATCATCCAGAATGCCATTGCAGCGCGCCTTGGACGTATACTCCGGCTGCGACGTCTGGTTGCTGTCGGACATGATCTTTAACGGCGATACGGTGTCTTTTTTGATATTTCCGTTCGCGTCCACCTGCCAGCCCATAACCGTATAGCCGGTCGATTCCATACACAGATTGCCCGCGCCGTCCACATAAAACGCGCCCGCTCTCGTAAACAGGTTTTCCGATCCGTTATTTACAATAAAGAAACTCGTTGAGCTTGTATCCGAGATCTTTAAGTCGAATGCGCCGCCGGTCGTCTCCGGTGCGCCGCCCGTTGAAACCGTAACCATCGTGGACGCAAAGTTCGCGCCAAGACCGATCTGCTTTGCATTGACGCCGCCGGTGCCAAGCGCCGCGTTCGCCCCTGACGCGCCTGACGTCGTCTGATACATCATCGTAGAAAATGTTGTCCTTGAAGATTTAAAACCAACGGTATTTACGTTGGCGATATTATTGCCAATTACGTCCATCTTCGTCTGATGGGATTTTAAACCAGCCACCGACGAAAACAATGCTCTCATCATAATGCATACCCTCCTTAAATAAAACGCCAAATCCCAATGGACAGGCGCTGCGCGGTTTTTTCTATCATTCAAAAACCACAGCCCCCTGAAAGGTCCGGCCTAAATAATCACAGCGCCGTCAATATTTGTAAAGATCTTTTCATCCGCTTCCTCGCGGTCCATCGCAGTAACAACCGTTTTGTTCGGCACGTTCACAATAAACGCAAGCGAATCCACGATCACAAGCGAATCCTGAATCCCCTTTTCCCCCGCTTTTTTCACGCCGCTTTCCAACCGTTTGCTCTGTTCACTCGAAAGGCTGATCTTCCGGTTTTCCAGCCGCATCGAAGCATGCTTGGAAAATTTTAAGGTCTGCGCTTTTGTCAGCGCCTCTTCAAACGAAATCTGCGCGCCCGTATCCGCCGCATCCGTCCGATGCTTCAGATACGTATCTGTCATCTGCTGTATGGAAGTGAACTGTTTCTCGATTCCTTTCATATTTTCATCTCCCTTAAACACACCCTGCCGCGCCAAAGCCTCCCTGCTTTACCTTCCGGCAAAGGCCATGACAGCTTTACTCTTTCTGCAGCTCCTCTAAAATCTTCTTTAAAATGTCCGCAACCTCATCTGTGGAACCGCTTTCTTCCGCGCCGCCGTTTTCTGTTTCCGCATCGGCGTCCGTATCTGAATCCGTTTTTCCCGCAGACGTTTTGCCCATATTATCCAGAGCTTCTTCCAGCTTTTCCAGTGTCTCCACATCGCCTTCATCCACTTTTTCCTTCTGGGCGTCGGTCAGATTGTCGTAGTACTCTCTTGCTTCCTTTAACTGCTTCCGATAACCGGCCAGCGTCTCTCCGCTCGCCTGCGTAAGCTCCTCTTCGGACGGCAGCGCCTTGACCTTTCCGCTAAATTCCGTCGCCTTTAACGCATTCATCCGCGTCTCCAGCTCGATCAGCTTTTGCAGGGAACTCTGGTCTACAAACTGCTTCTGCGTATCTGTCATCTTGTCATACAGCTCACGCGCTGATTTTACCAGCCCTTCGTCCCCAACGGTCAGATTGTCAACCTGTGGCAGCAGCGAGATCATCTGCTCCAATTCATTTGCCATGACAGAGCCTTCGTAATACTCCTGATCTGCAACCGTATCCAGCTCGTCAAGGCTGTACAGGCCGTCCGCCACGGAAAGCTTTACCTCGCCGTTCTGTTTGGTTACGTAGTCCACTTTTCCTTTGATATATGTAGCATTTCCAGAAGAATCCGTCGTGTTGATGATGACATACTTGCCGACCAGGCTGTTTGCCGACTGTTCCTGCATCGCCGTATTCATGTTGTTGACCGATTCCACCATAGAGAAGGTCGCCATCTGCGCCACCCACTCGGTATTGCTTGTCGGCTCCAACGGATCCTGATACTGCATCTGCGCCACTAAAAGCTGCAGGAACTGGTCTTCGCCGAGGTCGCTGCCGGACGTTTTTTTTGACGTCGTATCCGTTTTGTTATCCACGATCTGGCCATCTTTTACTTCCTGAATCAATGACATAACAAGATCTCCTTTCTTCTTAAATTTTTATGCTTTGTAATCGACGCTGTTTCCATTGTCGCGCATAATCTGCGCCACCAGAGCTTCCTCTTCCGTCATCATACCGGAAAAGTCGTCTAAATCGTCGAGCCGCAGACTCCTTCTGACGTTCCGCTGTGCCTGCTCTTCCTGCTGGCGCGCCTGTTCTTCTTCCTGATGCGCATCCTTTTCCAGATTGCTCTCAAACTCATGCGCCCCGACCGACACTTCCACTGCATCGACCTTTACGCCCTGCTGTTCGAGGTTCTCACGCAATACCGCCATCTGCTGGACAAGCGCCTCTTTTACATTTTCATTCTGCGCCGTCAGATGCGCGGTCACAGCCCCTTCATGCTCTGAAATATGCAGATAGATCTTGCCGAGGCTCTCCGGATTCAGCTGCATCTCCAGAGACTTGACGTCTTCGGTAACTGTCACCCGGACATAACGGGAGATCTGCTCAATGATATCCTGTACGTCAACCTGCGGCGCCGGCATATTCGGCTGCGCCTCCTGCACGACGGGATTCTGCACATTCTGCTGGCCCTCCGTCTGGAAAGAAAACGCATGCTGCTCCTGCCTGCCATCCGCAAACGTCTCCGCGTTCTGATCTCCGGAAAAGCCCTGCTGCTGTGGCTGCTCCTCTTCCCGCGGCTGCGCCTGCTGCGCGGCAGTCACTTCCTCCTGCGGCTTTGCGTCTGTCTGCGGCTGCGCCTCTGTGTCCGTTTCCTGCTGCTGTGGCTGCAGCGCCGCTTCCTGCCGGACAGTTTCCTGCGCATGCGCCGTTACCGGCTGTGACAACTGCAGATCCTCCGCCACATTTGCAGCGGTTTCCGTCTGTGTCTCCGGTTCCTGCGGCATGAGATCCGGCTCCGGTGCAGTTTCCACCGTCTGGATTTCAGGCTGCTGCAGGATTGCCTGCAGATCTTCCATATCCATTCCCAGATTCTTTAACAGATCCTCGGTAATAACGGAAACCTGCTGTAAGATATTCTGGAAATCCTCCCGGAAAAGCATCATCGCCGCGTCCTGCGTCCCCGTCAGCTCCATCGTAAGCGCCATCAGTTTTTGCGGATCGAGCAAATCTAACGCTGTCAGCCCCAAAAGCTGCATTGCCTCTTCGATCTGTTCCGGATCGGCGCCAAACTCCTCCGCGATCGCCTCTTTGATCTCCTGCGCCGCGTCTTCTACGACCGATTCTACGGTCTGGACATCCGCTTCTTTCCCTTTTTGCTGATCCGAAATCCTGTCCGCGCGCCCGCCCGCTTCCGAGCGGCGCTTCTCGTATTCCACGCGCCCGCTTTCCGATGCCTGCGCCGATTCCACCCGCTTTACGCTCTGCCCATTCAGGGGCTGCGCCTGTGCATAACCGGAATCGGAAGGCTGCTGCATATAATTGGAAAATGATGCGGACACACCGTCCATCTTTCGGCTCTTTGTCGATACATCTGTTTTTCCGGCTGCCGCTGCCGCATCTGGATTTATCTGCGCCATTAACTGTACTGCTGACATATCTTTCCTCCTTTCTTTTTCATAATCATTTTATATAAGCGTTTTCATAAATATAAAAACGTTTATACCATTTTAATTCTGTTCCGGCTCTAACATTTCTGTCAGTTTTGCAGCCGTTTCCGGATTCATCGCCGCAAGGATATTTGCCCGATCCTCCGAACCCATATTATCCAGAATCCGCGCAACAAGCTTCAGATTATCCGTCATCGTATCAAAAAGCGCCGCTGCCGCCGCCGGTTTCATAGAAGAATAAGTCGCAACGTATTCATCTAAATTATCGTCATACTGTTGCTGCTCGATAACCTCTTTATAAAGGATTTCCGCATTATCCGGATCGATCATCTCATAATATTTCTGATACTCCGAGATATCCGGCGCCTCGTCCGCAAAGACGACCTCTTCATAAAACGCCTGCTTTTCCTCTTCAAATGCCGCTTCATTCTGCTGATATTTTTTCAGCCGACGTATCTGCGCCTGGAGATCCTCGATCGTCGCGCTGTCATTACTGTTCTTCTTCTTTGCCTTTGCCAGGCTCTTTTCTAACTGCTGAATCCGCGCGACCGCTTCATCCATCGTTTTATACGGATAATCCGGATTGGCGTCCTCCCCTTCTTCCGGTTTTACCTCCGGCAGTATCCGGTTGACATATTTTACATCTTTTAAGATCGGGTAAAGCACCGTAGAGCCAAATCCGCCCACATCCAGCCTGACCAGCAAAGCTAAAATGCCAAGCCAGATTGCGATAATGACAATGGTCGCAAGCGCCACAACCAGCTTTCCGCCGCCGGTTTCCGACTCTTCTTCCATCTCATTTTCCTGTTTTGCGGCTTTTTTCTCCGCTTTCTTTTTTGCTTTTTCTTCTTTCTTTTTCGCTTTTTCTTCCGCTTTCCTTGCTTTCGCATCTTCCCTGGATTCCTGCTCCGCAACTGCTTCTTCCGCCATGCCGCTGCCCTCCCTGTTTATCGTGCATTTCCGTAGCTAAGAAAACGCCGGCCGTCACTCACTCTCATGATAAGTATAACTGACAAGCTCATTGACTGCCTGATTTTCTTCATACGCCACTTCCTGTTTAAAATCCTCAAACGCGTGTTCCCGCAGCTTTTCAAACGTCTTGCGCTCGATCATCACTTCATTCAGTTTTTCCCGCGCCGCCTCTACCTGCTTTTCCGCCGCGCGCACCACAAGCATCTGGGCGCGGATGCGGGATTTCATAATATCAATCGACTGCCTGTTTTCCCTGATGTCGCGGACATTGATCCTGCCGTTTACAAGCTCCACCGCCCGTTTTTCATAGACGCCCCTCTGCGCGATCAGCGCCTGCAGGACGCCTTCTTCTTCTTTCAGTTTCCTGTTCGCCTGGCCATAAGCGATCTTTGCCTGGCTTTCCAGTTTCAGTTTTATATCCAGAATGCTCTGCATTTTAAATACAAATTTCGCCATGTCCCATCCTGCTCCTAACTCGCAAAAATCTCCTGCAGCTGTCCGGTGATCTCTTCAAAGGAAAATTTCTCCATCGTATCCTGCATCAGGAAACGGTTGACGGATTGTATTTTCTGGATCGCATAATCAATCTCCGCATTTGAACCGTTTTTATATGCGCCGATATTGATCAGATCCTCCGCCTCGTCATATGTGCCAAGCACGTTCCGCAATTTCCCCGCCGCCTGCTTGTGCTCCGCCGACGCGATCCCGCTCATGCATCGGGAAATGCTCGCCAGCACGTCAATCGCCGGATAATGGTTTTTCTGCCCCAGCCTGCGCGACAAAACAATATGCCCGTCCAGAATACTTCTCGCGGTATCCGTAATCGGCTCGTTAAAGTCATCTCCATCTACTAATACGGTATAAAGCCCGGTAATAGAACCCTTATCCGAATTTCCGGCGCGTTCGAGCAGTTTTGGCATCTCCGAATAAATGCTCGGCGGATACCCTCTTGTCACCGGCGGCTCGCCCGACGCCAGCCCGATCTCCCGCTGTGCCATGGAAAATCGCGTCAGGGAGTCCATCATAAGCAGGACGTCTTTCCCCTGATCCCGAAAATATTCTGCGATCGCGGTCGCGGTCTTCGCCGCCTTATTGCGGATCAGCGCCGGTTTATCCGAAGTCGCCACAACGACCACCGAGCGTCTCATGCCCTCTTCGCCCAGATCGTGTTCGATAAACTCGCGCACCTCACGCCCGCGCTCCCCAATGAGCGCAATGACGTTAATATCCGCCCTCGTATTGCGGGCAAACATACCCATCAGCGTACTCTTTCCGACGCCGGAACCGGCAAAGATGCCGATACGCTGCCCTTTTCCCACTGTGATCAGCCCATCGACCGCCTTTACGCCAAGCGGCAATACCTCATTAATGATCACGCGCGCCATCGGATCCGGCGGCATCGCCTCTACCGGGTATTCCTCGGTCAGTTCCAGACTGTCCGTATCGGTCGGCCTTCCAAGCCCGTCAAGCGTGTGCCCGAGGATCCCGTCGCCCACCAGAACGGACAGCGGATGCCCCGTATTTTCCACGATACATCCCACGCCGATCCCCTCTATGCTCTCAAACGGCATCAGCAGCAGGCGCTTATCGCGGAATCCCACCACCTCAGCCATTACGTATAAATCTTTTTCTTTATCAACCTGTATTTTGCATAAATCATTTAATTTTGCATCCGGCCCGACCGACTCAATCGTAAGCCCGACTACTTTCATCACCTTTCCGTAGCGGTTAAAATAATTCTTATCCGCCAGAGAAAGATATTTTTCAAATCTCTCATTCATGAATATCCAGCCCCCGGATATTTATTCGGTTTTATGCCATGCAGGACAGCAGCTGCAGATCTTTGATCAGATTGTCCAGCTGGACGTCCACGCTGCAGTCAAAAATCCCCTCATCTGTATCTATCGTACACTGGCTTTCCGCCATCATCTCGTCCGAAAGGATATCCAGCGTAATCTCACCGCCCACTCTCTGGATAATTTCCTGCCTGTATTTTCTTATAAATTCATAATCTTCTTCACTGACACGAATACGGAACGTCCCGCTCTCTTTCGCATTCTGCACCGTCTTTTGTATCAGATACAGCAAAATCTCCTGTTTATCGCAAAAAGATGTGTGGAATACCCGGTCAAACACTTTTATGACTGCCTCCATGATATCCGGCTCCATCTGCGCAAGCTTTTGCTGATAATCCTGCTCCAGCGCCTGACGCCGCTGCTCAAACTGCTGACGCATCTTTTCCTCTTCCGCCTGCGCCTTTGCCATTCCTTCCTCATAGCCTTTGCGCTCAGCTTCCTGTTCTGTGCTTACTTTGAGGTTTTCCGCCTCTTCTTTTGCCCGGATCAGAATCGTCTCCGCTTCCGCGATCGCGGCCGAACGCATCTGTTCCGCTTCTTCTTTTGCAAGCACCACATAATCAATTTCCGGCTCGGGCTCCTGCTCAACTGCCTCCGCCGCAAGCCCTGCGGTAAAGCCGACCGGAGCCGGCGCCGCCTCCCCATCCGGAGCTTTCTCCTTTTTTTGCTTCGCCATCTGCCCGATCAGAAGCAGATTGCTGTCGATCAGCCTTGTATTGTTATCCTCCACCGGCTTTGCATACTGCCATTTTACTACATTAGACAACGATCTCGTCACCTCCGCCTCTTGAAATAACAATTTCAGCGGCATCTTCGAGCTTACGGATAACAGCGACAATCTTCTGCTGCGCTTCTTCTACGTCTTTCATCCTTACTGGACCCATGAATTCCATATCCTCTTCGATCATAGAAGCGAGACGCTTCGACAGGTTCTTGAGGATAACGCCTTTGACTTCATCATTCGAACCTTTCAGCGCGATCGCAAGGTCGTTATTTTCAACATCACGCAGCACACGCTGAATCGCGCGGTCGTCCAGCAAAAGGATGTCTTCGAATACGAACATCTTTTTGCGGATCTCGTCCGCCAGTTCCGGCTCTTCGACTTCGAGCGTTTCCATAATGTGCTTTTCTGTGCTTCGGTCTACCGTATTCAAAATGCTGACGATCGCATCGACGCCGCCGACGATCGTGTAATCCTGATTTGCCAGAGAAGACAGCTTTCTCTCCAATACGCTCTCCACCTCTTTGATGACGTCCGGAGACGTCCGGTCCATCATCGCAATACGCTTTGCAACATCCGCCTGTTTATCCGGATCAAGCGCCCCGATGATCATAGACGCCTGATTTGGGGACAGATAAGACAAAATCATGGCGATTGTCTGCGGGTGCTCATCCTGAATAAAGTTCAATACCTGGCTCGGATCCGTCTTGCGCACAAATTCAAACGGACGCACCTGCAGGGACGCTGTCAGCTTGGTGATCACTTCCTGCGCCTTGTCCTGCCCAAGCGCCTTATCCAGCAATTCTTTCGCATATCCGATACCGCCTTCCGCTATGTACTGCTGTGCAAGGCACACCTGATAAAACTCCTCAATCACATCCTCTTTGATCTGCGGGGAAATGCTTCTTGTGTTCGCAATCTCCAGCGTGAGCTCCTCAATTTCATCTTCTTTTAAATATTTAAAAATATTTGCTGATTTTTCCGGCCCGAGCGCGATCAGTAACACCGCCGCCTTCTGGACGCCATTCATTTTTTCCTTATCCGCCATAGTTCCCCCGTACCATACATCTTTTTATTCCCAGTCCTCATTCAGCCAGTTGCGGAGCAGCGATGCGACCGCTTCCGGCTTTTCATCCACAAACTTTTCAATCAGCATACGCGCCTCTGATTTTTCTTTGAAGCCGATATCCTCCAGGTTTTCTTCTTCCTCTTCTTCACGCGTCGCCGCTAACAAAGATTCCACCGAAAGCTCCGGCTCGACTTCCTCCTGCTTGTCCTTCCTCATGCTCATGAATACGACAAAGCCAAGCAGCGCAAAGATCAGTACGGCAAGCAGGATCTCAAGATAATCCGAGAGCGTCCTGCCGCTGCCGGAAGATGTAATAAACACCGGCTCCGCATACGCCACGATCGTGATCCTGTCTTCCGCGATGCCCGTTGCATTGGAGACAAGCGTATACAGATCCTGGTCGACCGTCAGCTTTTCTTTCGGCTGCGCCTCAATCTGCGCGCGGTACTCCTCAAACGACATATCATCCAGCGTACCGTTTGCCTTTAACGTGTCCTCGTCATATTTCACATACTGCCTTGCCGAGATCGAAAGCGAGGAGTTTTCATAGTCAATGTCCCCAATCGCGCTTTTGGATTTTTCCACCCGCTGGTTCACATCGTATTTTCTCGTATAATCCGTAATCGTCTGGGAGGAATTGCTGCCGTCCTCAATGACATACGCGCCGTCCTCCCCGTTTGAATCCGTGCCCGGCACGCCCGTTACGCCGCCTTCTGATTCCGATTCATAGGCGGACTCCGTATCCAGATAACCCTCGTCGCGCCCTTCCGGTACGGAATACTGCAAATCGGTCACTTCGTTTTCATCCAGATTGAGCGCGATATTCGTGCCGACGTCCACGCTCTGGTAAAGGCCTGTCCCGGTAAAGACTTTCTTCACCTGGCTTTCGACCATCGCCTCTGTCTTCTGCTTGGTCGAGAGCTGCGCCGTAGACGCGCTGACCGTCGAGCTGTCCGTCCCGCCCGCAAAGAGCAGGTTCATATTGCTGTCCATGATCGCAATATTGTCCGTCGTCTCATTGCCAAGCCTTGTGGCAACCATTTTTGCAAGCCCGATCGCCTGCTCCTCTTCCATTTCCCCGTCAAGCGTCAGAAAAACGGACGCGGAAGCCTCTTCCTGTGACGTCTTTAAGGTGCCGTCATCCTTCGGGAGATCCAGCAGGACCTCCGCGTGTTCTACATTATTGAGCGACTCTAAAATCTCTGCCAGTTCTTTTTGCTGGTAGTCCTGATACCATTTCGCCTTGTCATCTTCGGTCGAGCTCAGGCCGCCGCTCAGGATCTCCTTTAGCTGCGCGTCTTCGGTCTCGATCTGGTTTGAGCCGAGCAGGATGCTCGCCGCCGACATATCCTTCTTTTTTATCGTAAAGGTCAGGCCGTCATCCGAGATCTCATGGTATATCCCTTCCTCTTCCAGCAGATCACGCACCGTAGCGGCTTCTTTCTGCGTTTCACACACTTTGATCTGCACCATCTCGGGACGGCTCAGAACAAACGCCAGTATCCCGATGGCAAGCGCCACGACAAGCGCCGAGCTCACGATGATCGCCTGTTGTTTCCTTGTAAAACGCTTCCACCATGCCACTATGTTATTCAGTATTTCCCTTAACCTGTCAGGCATCTTTATTCACACTCCGTCTACTACTCTTTTTTCAGATTTTAGATCTGCATCTGCATGATCTCTTTGTATGCGTCCACGATCCCGTCTTTTACGGCAACGGTATACTGCAGAGCCATATTTGCCTTCTGCTGTGCAATCAACAGATCGTGTGTATTTTCCGCCTGCCCAAGCGCAAACCGTATCACTTCTTCGTTTGCCTGATTATGTAAATCACTCGTTTCCGTAACCATATTTAATGCCGACTGGAACACACTGTCAAAGTTCTCTTCCTCTGTCGCCCCCGCCGCAATGCGAAACTGCTCTTCCGGCGTCTGTATTCCTGCAAACGCAGCGCCGGCAATGCCCGAAACATCCATGTTCGCTCTCTCCTGTCTTTTTTAATTTTATTTATCCCGTTTTTATTTATTGTGAAGGCTTTTCCTATTTACCGATCTGCAATCCCGCCTGCGCCATGGACTTGCTGGCGTTAAACGCCGTAATATTCGCCTCATAGGCGCGGTTTGCGTCGATCAGGTTTGTCATCTCCGTCACAATATTTACATTTGGGTACGAAACATAGCCGTTTTCATCCGCATCCGGATGCGACGGATCATACTCCATGATAAAATCCGTACTGTCGTCCTCATACACGCCGGTTACCTTTACGCCATTCCCCACATGGCTGCCGCGCCTCGTCGCTTCTGTCAGGTAACGCTCAAACGTATCGTTTCCCTTTTCTGCGAAAGAAACGATCTTTCTGCGGTAGGTCGTGCCGTCCTCCGTTCTTGTTGTATTCAGATTTGCAAGATTTTCCGATATGATATCGGCGCGGAACTGCTGCGCCGTCATGCCGGACGCGCTGATATCAAATGCCTGGAATAATCCCATACCATTCATCCCCTTTATGTTTTTCTACAAATAGCTTATCTGCCCATCGCCGTACGCATTCTGGTAAATTCCTGCGTAATGCTGTCCGTAAGCGCGCTGTAACGGATCTGCTCAGAAGCCAGCTCCACATTTTCCGTATGGATGTCCACATTATTGCCGTCCGCGCGATAAGAGTAGTTTTCTTTTGCCATGTCCATCTGCGCCGTAGCCGTCAGGTGATCCAGATGGATATCGTGAATCTTGCTGTTGAGGCTTCTGTTATATTTGGAATCCGTCAGTTCCATCTCCAACAACGACTGGAAATCAACGTCATAGCGCTTATAATCAGGCGTCGACGCGTTCGCAAGGTTATTCGCGAGCGTATTCTCCCGCAGCCAGCTCGCGTCCGCCGCTTTATCCAGGACATTGATATAATCAAATGCCGTCGAGCTAAACATACTTCTCCTCCTGTTTTTATCCATTCTCATATTATTCTATATTACATTATAGTGAAATACAAAATTATTACAAGCAAAATTTTATATATTTTTTAAATTTTTACACGATCTTGTATTTTACCTCCCCATTTCCTTCCATATTTTGACAAAAAAGGAAGCCTATAGCTCTTCCTATAAACTCCCTTTTCTCCGTATTATGTCAGACAACTTCCCTGTCGCCCTTTATATTGTCTTCTGGTTTTTCTTTTTCAGCGCCGCAAGTTCGTCAAATACCACATCGTTTATGACCTTGATGTAAGTCCCTTTCATTCCCGAGGAACGGGATTCGATGACGCCCGCGCTCTCAAACTTGCGCAGGGCATTTACAATAACCGAACGCGTGATCCCGACGCGGTCCGCCACCTTGCTCGCCACAAGGATCCCTTCCGTCCCGTCAAGCTCGTCAAAAATATGGATGATCGCTTCCAATTCGGAAAATGACAATGTGCTGAGCGCGGAGCGCACAACCTGGACTTTCCTTGTCTCCTCTTCATTTTCTTCATTGACAGAACGCATCATCTCAAGCCCGACAACCGTTGTGCCATATTCGCAGAGAATGATATCGTCAATATCGTACGGATTGTCGCCGCGGTATACAAACAGCGTGCCGAGACGCTCCCCGCCGATATCGATCGGTGTAATGATCGCCGAATATTTTTTCGCATCCAGCATAAATCCCAGCGTTTCGAGATTTACATTTTCCTTTGTCGAAAGAATGCCGAGCAGGCGCTCATTTAACATGGCGTCAATAAAACCGCCCACTTCATCTACGATCAGCTCTGAAATCTCCGGTATGTCGTCACTGTGGCCGGTTCCAAGCACTTTCCCTTTTTTGCTGATGACCAGTATGCTGGACTCAAGGATATCCGTCATGACGTCACAGATATCGTTAAACACAACCTTGGACTTATTGTTATTATGCAGCAGTTTATTGATCTTCCTCGTTTTATCTAACAGTTGAACACTCATTTGCGCCTCCTCTCTGCGAACGATTCCCCATTAACAACTCAAAGCTTTGGAAGTATTATAACATTCTCTTTCTGATAACTCAATAAATATTTTGTAAATTTATCCGATTTCCGAAACATTCCCTTTTTTTGGTTTTTCTTCCACATAGCCGCACTGTTCTCCGGCGCATACGAGCTTGTTTCCTTTTTCAAGCATGTACGTGCCGCATTTCGGGCATTTTTTCTCCGACGGGCGCTGCCACGACATAAAATCGCATTCCGGATTGTTTTCACACCCAAAAAAACGCCTGCCTTTTTTCGTCTTGCGGATCACGATCTCTTTGCCGCACTGCGGGCAGGCGACGCCCGCCTTTTCATAATACGGCTTTGTATTGCGGCAGTCCGGAAAACCGGGACAGGCAAGGAACTTTCCATGCGGGCCGTATTTGACGACCATGTTGCGCCCGCACTCCTCGCAGACCACGTCCGTCACCTCTTCCGCGATCTGCACCTTTTCCAGGCGTTTTTCCGCCTCCTGCACCGCCGCCTCCAGATCCGGGTAGAAATTGCTGATGATGGTCTTCCAGTCCAGCTCGCCCTCTTCCACTTTATCCAGCAGGCTTTCCATATTGGCGGTAAAGCCCTCGTCCACGATCGTCGCAAAGGCCTCTTTCATGATGGCGTTGACCGCATCCCCAAGCTCCGTCATATACAGATTTTTATTTTCTTTTATGACGTAACGCCGCGCGAGCAGCGTCGTGATCGTCGGGGCATACGTACTCGGCCTGCCGATGCCATGCTCCTCGAGCGTCTTTACGAGCGAGGCCTCGGTATAATGCGCGGGCGGCTGCGTGAAATGCTGTGTGCCGTGCGCGTCCGCGAGCGCAAGCTGCGTCGTCCGGTCGATCGACTTTAATAAAACATTGTTTTCCGCCTTTTCATCCTCATCGCTCGTATAAACCGATAAAAACCCGTCAAACGCAATCCTTGAGGCGGATACGGACAGGCGGTATTTCCCGGCTCCGATCTTAACGCCTGTCGTCTCATATTTTGCCGCGCTCATGCGGCTTGCGGCAAACCTGCGCCAGATCAGCTGGTAAAGGCGGAACTGATCCCGCGACAGCGATTCTTTTACCGCCGTCGGCGTCCGGGCAATATCCGTCGGGCGGATGGCTTCATGCGCATCCTG
This sequence comes from uncultured Lachnospiraceae bacterium, assembly GCA_947625875.1. Classification (GTDB taxonomy): domain Bacteria; phylum Bacillota; class Clostridia; order Lachnospirales; family Lachnospiraceae; genus Eubacterium_J. Next base: position 15,867 of record CANQQG010000002.1, on the reverse strand, counting down.
GATCCTGCCCGCCGTTTTCTTTTCCGCCTGCGCGCCCGCCACATACTGCGCGCCGTAATTTTTTGCGATGTAATCGCGCGCCTGCGCGTCCGCGCCCTCGGAAATACGCACCGAGTCCGTCCTCAAATACGTGATCAGGCCGACTGTGCCCGCGCCTTTTAACTCTACGCCCTCATACAGCTGCTGCGCCAGGCGCATCGTCTTCTGCGTGGAAAAATTCAGTGTTTTGGAAGCCTCCTGCTGCAGGGTGCTTGTCGTAAACGGATACGGCGCGCGTTTTACCCGCTCGCTTTTTTTCACGTCAAGCACCTCATACTCCGCGCCCCGCAATTCTTCCAGAATGCCGTCCGCCTGCTCTTTCGACGCGATTTTCAGTTTTCCTTCTTCTGTCCCGTAAAATCTGGCTTCGAGCTTCTTTTTTTCGCCCGGAATGGAAAACGCGGCTTCTATCGTCCAGTATTCCTCCGGTATGAACGCGCTGATCTCGCTTTCCCTGTCCGCAATGATGCGCAGCGCCACCGACTGCACGCGCCCCGCGCTCAGGCCGCGCTTCACCTTGCCCCAAAGCACCGGGCTGATCTCGTAGCCCACCATACGGTCCAGGATCCTGCGCGCCTGCTGCGCGTTGACCAGATCCATGTCGATCTCGCGCGGCTGCTTTAACGACGCCTTGACCGCGCTCTGCGTGATCTCATTGAAACTGATCCGGTACACCTTCTTATCCGTATTCTCATCCAGCTTCAGCGCTTTGGACAGATGCCAGGAGATCGCCTCTCCCTCCCGGTCAGGGTCCGTCGCCAGATAGATCCTGTCCGCTTTTTTCACTTCCTTGCGGAGCTTTGCCAAAAGCTCGCCTTTGCCGCGTATCGTAATGTATTTCGGTTCAAAGCCATGCTCAATGTCGATTCCCATACGGCTCTTTGGCAGATCTCTGACATGCCCGTTCGATGCTGTCACCTCATAGTTTTTGCCCAGAAACTTTTTGATCGTCTTTACTTTCGCGGGCGACTCCACGATTACCAGATATTTTGCCATGTTTACCCCTCACATTATCATCCTGTCACGATTTTATAATGGTTTTTATATATTTCTTCAATATATTTCTTTTGCTGAAGGCATGTTAAAATCCGTACAAGCGTTTGGATTTCCAATCCCGTCTTTGCCAGCAGTTCTTCCATGCCGACAGGTAAAAGACCAAGGCAACTATACACCAACAGTTCCTCTTTTTCAAGACTCTTTTTTTGTAAATCTGCAAAATCTTTCTTGCGGGCGGCCGAGAGCGACAGCTCTTTTAAAAAATCATCGACGGACAAAATAATGCCCGCGCCCTGGGAAATCAGGCGGTTACAGCCGTCGCTCAGCGCATCTGTCACCCGTCCGGGAAGCGCGTAGACGTCTTTTCCCTGTTCGAGCGCAAAATCCGCGGTGATCAAAGATCCGCTTTTCTGCCGGGCTTCTATTATAAGGACCACATCGCTCAATGCGCTGATTAACCGGTTCCGCTGCGGGAAATGCGACGGGTGCGGCGCGCTGTGCGGCAAAAATTCCGTCAATAAGCCGCCTGACTTTGCAATGTCGTAATAGAGCTGTTTATGGTAATTCGGGTAGCAGACGTCGATCCCGCACCCGAATACGGCATACGTCGCCCCGCCGGCATTTAACGCGCCCCGGTGCCCGGCGGCGTCGATGCCTTTCGCCATGCCGCCGACGATGGGGACGCCCTGCAGCGCAAGCTCTTTTGCAAGCTCCCCCGCCATCCCCCGGCCATACTCCGAACACATCCGCGCCCCGACGATGGCCACGCGGAATTCTTTTTCCGACGGCAGCTTCCCGCGATAAAAAACGGCATACGGCGCATCGTAGATCTCGCGGAACTGCGCCGGGTAAAGCCTGTCGTTTTCTATGGAGACAAAGCCGATGGCGCGCCGGTTTATGAGCGCATCCCATTCACCGTCCACATCCCATGCCTTTTTGGACTCCAAAATCGCCTGCGTATCCTTTTGCGTCAGTCCCGCGATCTTTTTTAACTGCGTTTCCTTTAATGCATAGACCTCTGCCGCGCTCGCGCACTGCGCGAATAAATGTCTCTGCATCCTGCGTCCGAAGCCTTTGACAGAAGCGAGCCAATACGCGTATTTTTCCGTATCTTCCATATAATGCATATGATACTTTATCCCCTCTCCCAGTAATTTCTGTCCAGGCTGCGGTAACACGCCGCCTCGGAAAGATGCTCCACGCGGACGTCTGCGCTGCCGGATAAATCCGCAATCGTCCTCGCCACGCGCAATATTTTATGATAGGAACGCGCCGTCAGCCCGTTCTGCCGATACACATCCTGCATAAACGCTTCCTCCGCCGTCCCCATCCCGCAGTATTCTTTTAAACGCTGCGCCGGAATCCGGCTGTTAAAATAAATGCCCGTCCCGGCGAACCGCGCCTTCTGCCGCTCCCACGCTTCGCACACGCGCTGGCGTATCACAGCGGACGGCTCATTTTTTCCCTGCGCCGCCACTTCCTCATAAGTCAGTGGCGCTGTTTCCACGCAGATGTCAATACGGTCTAACAGCGGGCGGCTGATCTTTCCCAGATAGCGGTTGATCGCGCTCTGGGTGCAGTGGCAGCGGTTCATATCCGGATATGCGCCGCACGGGCAGGGATTCATCGCCGCGACAAGCATAAAATCCGCCGGGTAGCTGATCGTCCCATGCAGCCTTGCGATCTGGATTTCCTTTGCCTCCATTGGCTGGCGGAGCAGTTCCAGCGTCGGCTTTGAAAATTCCGCAAGCTCGTCCAAAAACAGGACGCCCTTATGCGCCAGCGAAATTTCGCCCGGCTTCGGTATCGTCCCGCCGCCGACAAGCCCCTGCGGTGTAATGGTATGGTGCGGGCTGCGAAACGGCCGTTTTTCCAGAATATGCGCCTCTTTTAATAACATTCCGCTTACGCTGTATATTTTTGCAAGCTCCAGCCGCTCCGCCTCCTCCATCGGCGGCAAAATCGACGGGATACGCTGCGCAAGCATTGTTTTCCCCGCCCCCGGCGCGCCGGTCATCAAAAAGTTGTGCATACCGGCAGCCGCCACTTCTCCGGCGCGCCGCAGGAGCCGCTGCCCGTTGATCTGCGCAAAATCCGGCTGCGTTTCCTCTCCGTCCCGCTGTCCTTCTCCCATTATGTCTGCGCCTGCCGCCTCTGTCCCGCTTTCCGGCGCAGGCACGCCGTCTCCATTCAGATAACGGATCGCTTCTGTTAAATGCCGCAGCGCAATAAGCTCCACATTGTGGATCACGCTTGCCTCCCGATAATTGCCATAGGGCAGCAGGCAGCGCGTAAAGCCCTGTTTTTTTGCCTCCGCGACCATCGGCAGGACGCCCTCCGTCGGCTGGATATTCCCATTCAGACCGATCTCCCCTACGACCAGGATCCCCTGCAGGCGTTCCTCCGGAATAATGCCAAGCGCGGCCAGAATGGCAATGGCAACCGGCAGGTCAAATCCGGAACCTGTTTTTTTGATATTTGCGGGGGAAAGATTGACCGTAATCCGTTTTGCAGGCAGCAGATAGCCGCTGTTTTTTAACGCTGTCCGCACGCGCTCCCTCGCCTCTTTTACCTCGGACGCCAAAAAGCCCACCATTTCAAATAAAGGCATCCCGTTGCTCACATCCGCCTCCACCTGTACGGGGATACTCTGGATGCCCATGATAATTGCTGTCGATACGATACTATACAAAAAAAGCCTCCTTATGTCATATATAACCATACTATGGGGGTATGGCAGATCTGCCTGGATCAATAGAATTTTCAGATATTTTCCTGTTATGAATTATCCGCACATAAGCGGACCCGGCCGCTTATGTGTTTATCATACCACAGATTTCGTTTTTGCAAAAGACATTTTTTGTATTTTCTGCTATCCTTTTTCCAGTCCGGCGCGCATTTTTGCGAGCGCGCGCTTTTCAATCCGGCTGACATAAGACCGGGAAATGCCGAGTTTTGCCGCGATCTGGCGCTGCGTGACAGGCTGGCTGCCGCAGAGGCCATAGCGCAGGATAATGATCTCCTGCTCCCGCTTCGTCAAAAGCCCCGGCAGCAGCGTCCGCAATTTTTTAATCTTGCCATTTTGATCCATCTGTTCGACCACATCCGGCTCGTCACTCTCGATAATGTCCATAAAATTAATCTGCTTTCCCTCTTTGTCCGTCCCGATCGGCTCATAAATGGATATTTCCCTGGCGACCTTGCGCCGGGCGCGCAGATACATCAACAGCTCATTGTCGATGCAGCGCGCGGCGTATGTGGACAGGCGCGAACCCTTATCCGCCTGAAAAGTCATGACCGCCTTGATCAGCCCGATCGTTCCGATTGAGATCAGTTCTTCCATTTCCTCATCCGCATTCTGGTATTTTTTTGCGATATGGGCGACAAGCCGCATATTATGTTCGATCAGCGTATTCCTGGCCTCAAGGCTTCCTCCCTGCATCTGCTTTAGAATTCTTTTTTCCTCCTGTGTATCCAGCGGCGGTAAAAAAGCCTTCAAAATCCATACCTCAAAGCCGTTTTTTCCACTTTTTATATTCTATGTGCAAAGCCTGTATAAGTTCCGCTTCCATATCCGGGGCATTTTGTGTAAAATAAAAGCATGAAAAGAATATTTACCTATGAAATCCAGCCGGAAGACGCGGGGACTTCCATACGGACTTTCCTGAAAAACAAAAATTTTTCCCGCAGCGCGGTTGTCCTGCTGAAAAAAACAGAAAACGGCATTATGGTTGACAGTAACCGGTGTTATGTAAACCGCATATTAAACGAAGGGGAAATTTTAACGCTTTCTCTCATTGAAAATGAGAACGCAGAAACCGACGGGCAGGAAAAGATCATCCCAAATCCCCTGCCGCTGTCCATTGCCTATGAAGATGAAGATCTCTTAGTCATCAACAAATCCGCGGGAATGCCGACGCATCCATCTCTGCGCCATTATACGGACACGCTTGCAAACGCCGTAATGTTTTATGCAAAAGAAAGGGGAGAATATTATCCGTTCCGCTGTATCAACCGTCTCGACCGCGATACGAGCGGCCTGACGGTCATTGCCAAAAATCTTTACAGCAGCTGCATTTTATATGAAGACATGAAAAAAAGGCGCATCAAACGCACCTATTACGCAATTACAGACGGCGTTCTGCCCGCCTGCGGTACAATTGACGCGCCGATCGCGCGAAAAGAGGAGTCTGTCATTGCGCGCACCGTTGATTTTACCCGCGGGGAACGCGCCGTTACGCACTTTGAACGGCTCGCCGTAAACGGCGGATTGTCGCTGGCAAAGCTTACGCCGGAGACCGGTCGGACGCACCAGCTCCGCGTGCATATGCGTTACCTCGGTTTTCCGCTGATCGGGGATTTTTTATACCATCCGGCCTATGATTTTTATTTGGGAGGGGAGGCCATGCGCATAGAAAGGCAGGCGCTCCACGCGGGAACGCTTGCCTTTCCGCACCCGGTAAGCGGGGAACCGCTGCTATTTCGCGCCCCGCTTCCGGAAGATATGCGTCAGTTTTTCCCAATGGTTATTCCGTAAGATCTTGCGGCGGATATAGGAAAACGTCGCATCTTCGCCCTCCTCCGCCAGCATATGCAACAGCCGTTCCAACAGGGCCTGCGTATCTTTATGCATGATCATATAGCCTTTCCGTTTTTCATAGTAGGCAAGCGGGTCGGAATCGCGGTATTTTTCCCCGCGGTAATTTTTTGAGGCGCTGATCCGGTCGACAAACATCTCGACCACATATTTCGTCGGCATACGCATACCGGCAATATGCCGGTCTTTCCCTGAAGTATAGTCAATCCAATACTCCGCGTGGTGCTTATTGCGCCCTTTGTGGTGCAGCCACGCGGTCGAATAGCCGATTTTTCTGCGCTCCCCATTGTGCGGGCTCTCCCCGTCCAGATAATACCGGACGCCTACGCGCAGCTCCGGCCATGTATATTTGGAAAGGTCGTGCGTGATCCCCTGCCAGTAAAGGCCGAGTAAAAAACAGCCTACGCGGACAAGCCTCCTGTGATGGTTTATTGTTTTTATATGCTTTTTTGCATTCTGAATGATTCCCATGTTTCCAGACTCCTGTTTATTTTCCTACCAGGATTACAATTGCCTGCGGAGGCACAACAACCTGGTTTTTCTTTTCATACTCATGCAGCTCCTCACAAAACGGCATATCCTTATCCGCCGTATTGACGGCAAGATACCATTTTTTGCCTTTCGCAAGCTTCGGCAGCGCAAGGTATTGCTGCCCGATATGGAAATTCAGCCCGACATAGATAAAATCATCCGCCGTTCCGTCTTCTTTTTGGATATACTCCCCGCAGTACAATATGCCGACCGCCTGCGGATACAGGTTCTGCGACATGATCCACGCGCTGTCCCCATGATAGGACAGATCCGGATACCCTTTGGATGCATAATCGCACAGCTGCATCGGCTTTGCGCACGACAGGATCGGGTGCGCCCTGCGGAATGCGATCATCTGCCGCACAAACTTCGCATACGCCTGATTCGTCTTTTCACTGCGCCAGTTTACCCATCCAGTCTTATTATCCTGACAATAACAATTATTATTCCCCTGCTGCGAATTTGCAAACTCATCTCCCGCCAGAAGGAGCGGGACGCTTTGGCCCAGCATGACGAGCGTGACCGCGTTGCGCATCTGCTTCCTGCGGTATTCCATGACATTTTTTTTGCGGGACGGCCCTTCGACGCCGCCATTGCTGCTGAAATTCCAGATCAGCCCGTCGCGGTTGTCCTCCCCGTTCGCCTCATTATGTTTTTGCAGATAGGCAAACATATCCGCCAATGTAAATCCGTTATTGGACGCCACAAAATTAACAAAGCCAAATACCGGATTCTGCCGCCGCAACTGATTCAGCAATTCCAGAATATTCCCGTCGGTACGGCTTAAGAGCTTTCTGGCGGCGTATAAAAAATCGTCGTTATATACAAACAGCCGCTTATACGACGGCTCGCCTTCAAAGAGATGTTCGTTGAAGCCGCCGGCAAATAATTTTGTCCTGCGCAGGATCAGATCCTGCGCCATCGCGTCGACCGGAAGCGCCGCTCCCAGCAGATGAAACCCGTCGATATGGTATTCCTTCACCCAATAGCGCAGGATCTCCACCGCGATATTCTGGTTCATTTTTTCATCAAAATACATTTCCAAAATGCATTCCATGCCATTTTCATGCAGGGCGCGTATCAGCGATTTAAGCTCCACCGACGCTTCCGGCACAGAAGCATAGGACGCTTTCGGCGCGTAATAGTCCCCCGGTATGTACCCCCAGCAGTTGACTCTCGCCGTCTCATTTTTTTCACGCTCCAGCCGCAGCCCCTCTTTGGCATTGTCGCTCCACTGCTCCACCGAAGGATCCTCTTTTTCCGGCATCAGCTCCTCAAATTCGTATACCGGCATCAGCTCCAAGGACGTCACGCCAAGCTGCTTAAAATACGGGATCTTATCCATGACGCCCGCAAATGTCCCTTTCCGTCTCCCAACCGCGCCCGCATCCATTGTAAAACTGCGGACGTTTAATTTATACATGATCATTTTTTCACGCGGAATCTCCGGAAAACGGTCGTTTTTCCAGTCAAATTCGGCGAAATCAAAACCTGCGCGTATCGTTTCCGGATTTTTCAGGCGGCTGATATCCGCCCATTTTTCCCTGCCGATCACTTTATGCGCGTGCTGGTCAAACACAATCTCCCCGTCTATCTGATAATTATAATCAAATCTCTTCCAGCTCAGTCCCCGGATCCCCACAGAACGGAGCGCCCCGATACAGTATTCGTCCGGAACCGGAATGCATATCTCATTCCCATTCGCGGCATAAAGAATGATCGCGCATTTCTGCTCTTTTTCACCTTCAAATGTGAAATAGACCGTATCCGCCATTTTCGTTACGCCGATTTCTGCATAATTACCTTCTACTATCTTATATTCCATATACATTCCGCCTTTACATGTGTGCCCTATTTCCCTTTTCGCCTTATCACTGGAAACCCCAAACCCGTATAAAATAATATTTTCCGTTTGTGTTACATGAAAATGATATCAGGTTGACAATTCTGCTTCTTTTCTTTATAATAAAATACACGACATAATAAAATACACGATCATTTATTATACGAATACAGGAGAATGAATCTTATGAGCCAGAATAAAAACCTTACCAATCCCCCGTCAGAAGATGACGAAGATATGTTTGTGACACTTGATCTGGATGACGGAACAACGGCTGAATGCCGTATCCTGACAATATTTGATATCGGCGAGCAGGATTATATCGCGCTTCTCCCGCTTGATGAAAACGGGAACGACAATGCGGACGGCACAGTATATATTTACCGTTATTCGGAAAATGAAGCCGGTGATCCGTCCCTTGAAAATATCCTCGATGATGAAGAATACGAAATCGTCAGCGACCGTTTTGATGAAATATTGGACGAAGCTGAATTTGAGGAAAGGTAGCTCTCCGGCAATTGTTTCAGCCCGTAAGGGTTTCCGCCAGAAAACGGGAAGGTTCTGCAGCTTTACTGCGCAATGTCTTTACGTGGTAAAGATGCAGTTCTTTTTTTGCCCGCGTCATGCCGACGTAAAGCATCCGCCGCTCCTCTTCGATCTCCGCCTCAAGCGCCGCTTTTTTATACGGAACCATGCCTTCATTCAGATCCGGAAGGAACACAAGCCCATATTCCAATCCCTTCGCGCCATGCATGGTCATGACCGAAATGCACTCCCCTGCCTCATCCATTTTTTTATGTTCCTGCTTTTCCTTTAGCTCTTTTGTATATGCGGCTGTAAAATCCAGCCACGCATCAATGGTTTTATATTCCTTTGTACTCTCCTGTAACTCATCTATGATCTCAAACAGCTCCTCCGCTGGAATCTGGCGGTACTGCGCATATTCGTCCAGATATCCGTCATACCCGATTCCTTTACGGATATAATTTACCGCCGCGTACGGCGCAATCCGCTGCAGTATTTTCAGGTCATATTCTAATTGTTCGATCCGTTCCGCGATCCATGGCTGGCCGCTGTAAAACCCCTGCCACGCGTCAAACGCCACTGTCCGCTCCGGAAGGCTCTCCCGGCTGATATAGCGTTTTGGCCTGTTCATGATCCGCAGGGCGTCCGCCCTTGCCCGCCCGCCGAGCGCGAGCCGGAAATACGCCATGATATCCTGCGCGATCCAATGGTCGTACAGATTCGGGATACGCTCCTTTGTACGGAACGGCAGGTTGTACTCCATCAGCCGCGCGATCAATGCGCCCGGCTGTATGTTCGTCCGGTATAATACGGCGATATCGCTGTATGCGCCGCCATTTTGTATGTAATCCCGTATGGTCTGTATAATCGCTCTGTTCTCTTCCGCCACCGTCTCAAACTGCCTGCAGAAAACGGTATGCCCGTCCGGCCCCGACGCCTCGATCTGTTTCTCAAAACGGTTTTTGTTATGCGCGATGAGCTTTCCCGCCAGACGGACCACTTCTTTTGGGCAGCGGTAATTGACCGACAGCCGTATCACCTGCGCATTCGGGTAATCTTTTGGGAAATTTAACATAAGCTCCGGCTTCGAGCCGCGAAACCGGTAAATCGACTGGTCATCGTCCCCGACGACGAACAGGTTCGCCGCATCCCCCGCAAGCATACGCACAATCTCATACTGCAGGCGGTTGATATCCTGGAACTCGTCCACCATGATATACGCAAATTTCCGCTGCCACGCGCTGCGGATATCCGCGCGCTGCTCCAACAGCTCTTTCGTATAGACGAGCATATCGTCAAAATCAATCAGCCTGTGGCTGTTCAGATAGCGGCTGTATTCCCGGTAAACCGTTAAAAATACCTCTTTCCCGCAATGCGCCGGATAATAATTTTCCACTGCAATGCCGCCGTTTTTCAATGCGCTGATCTCACTGAGCATATCGCTGCAAAAACCGGCCTCATCTTCGCAGTCAATACGGTTCCTCGCTATGATCTCCCGTAAAAACTGGTATTTTACCTCTTCTCTCGCAATATTCGCGGCGGTATAATGATAGGCGTTCTTTAATATGGTAAAAAAAACTGCGTGAAAAGTACCGAAACTGACACCTTTGTACTTTCCCGCAGTCATCTGCTCAAACCGCATTTTCATCTCTCCGGCCGCCGCCTTTGTAAATGTAACAACGAGAATCTGCCCCGGCTGCACGCCGCATTCTGTGATCAAATGCTTTGTACGCCCTGTAATTACTGCTGTCTTGCCGCTCCCAGGACCTGCGAGCACAAGACAAGGCCCATTCTTATGCGCAATCGCCTGCGCCTGTGATGGATGAAAATTCATACTGTAACCTTTCTCAGCATACGGAAACGCTTTGCGTCTCCGCTGTACCCTTTTCTATTGTATTACAGAACAGGCACAAAAAGCAAGAAAAATTTAAAAATTTTAACTATTTTAACAACAGGCTGTTTTTTCACAAAATAAGGCGGCCGACCTGATATACCGCGACGCTGACTGCCCACGCAATGCCGCACTGCATACACACGACCGCCAGTGTCCGCCATACGGTCCCCAGCTCCCGCCGGATCGCCGCGACGGCTGCCACACATGGCGTATACAGCAGCGTGAAAAGCAGGAAGCTGACCGCCGAAAGCGGCGTAAACAATGTGCCGAGCGCGTCCGAAAGCCCCGCCATATTTGTGCCAAGCAGCACGCTCATCGTGCTTACCACAGCCTCTTTTGCCGTAAAACCGGCAATCAGCGACGTCGACGCCCGCCAGTCGCCAAAACCGGCCGGCGCAAACAACGGCGCGAGGAGCTTTCCTATGTATGCCAGCAGGCTGTCCGCGCTGTCCGCCACGATATTCAGCCTTGTGTCAAACGACTGCAAAAACCAGATAATGACTGTCGCCATAAAGATAATGGTAAACGCCTTCTGGATAAAATCCTTCGCCTTGTCCCACATCAGCTGCAGCACGCTTTTCGGCGAAGGGAGACGGTAATTCGGCAGCTCCATGACAAACGGCGTCGGTTTCCCGCGAAATGCCGAGACGCTGAATATTTTTGCCACGCATATGCCGACGACGATCCCGCCGACATACAGCCCCGCCATAACAAGCGGCGCGTAATCCGGAAAAAACGCTGCCGCAAACACCGCATAAATCGGTATTTTCGCTGAACAGCTGATAAACGGCGTCAGCATGATCGTCATTCTCCGGTCGCGGTCTGATGCCAGCGTACGGCTCGCCATTACCGCGGGCACAGTGCATCCAAATCCGATCAGCATCGGCACAAAACTCCGCCCTGACAGGCCGATCTTGCGCAGCAGTTTGTCCATAACAAACGCAATCCGCGCCATATAACCCGAATCTTCCAGTATCGAGAGGAAAAAGAACAGCACAACGATGATCGGCAGAAAACTCAGCACGCTGCCGACGCCCGCAAAAATGCCGTCAATGACCAGGCTGTGCACAACCGGATTGATGCCATACGCCGTCAACGCATGGTCAGTCAGCGCCGCCAGCCCGTCAATGCCCATCGAAAGCAGGTTGGAAAGCCCTTCCCCGATGACGTCAAACGTAAGCCAGAAGATCAGCAGCATGATTCCCAGAAAAACCGGTATCGCAAAAATACGGTGCGTCAGGACGGCGTCTATCTTTTCCGAACGGATCTGTTCCCTGCTCTCCTGCGCATGCACAACCGTCCTGCTGCACACTTTTTCAATAAATGTATAGCGCATATCCGCAAGGGCCGCATTCCGGTCCATATGGTGGTCTGTCTCCATCTCTTCAATGGAGTGCTGCATCATCTCAAACTCATTCTGGCTGAGCTTTAACCGTTCGATAATGCTCTTATCGCCTTCTACGATTTTTGTCGCCGCAAACCGGGGCGACATACCGATATTGACCGCATGGTCCTCTACCTGATGCGATACGGCATGGATACAGCGGTGCACCGGGCCTTTTTCGCAAAAATCCGTAACGGCCGGATACTCCCTGTTTTTTGCCACGCGCACAACCGCCTGCACCAGATCCTCCAGCCCTTCGCCTTTCGCCGCGCTGATCGGGATACAGGGAATGCCGAGCTCCCGTTCCATCTGCGTGCAAAGGATTAAGCCGCCATTGCTCCGCACCTCGTCCATCATATTCAGGGCCAGCGCCATCGGGATATGCATTTCCAGCAACTGAAGCGTCAGATATAAATTCCGCTCTATATTTGTCGCGTCCACGATATTGATGATCCCGTCCGGCTTTTCATTCAGCAGGAAATCCCGCGTCACGATCTCTTCATTCGTATACGGCCGCAGAGAATAGATCCCCGGCAGATCTACAACGGAGGCTTCTTTATACGAGCGCACCGTACCGACTTTGGAATCTACCGTCACGCCCGGAAAGTTCCCGACATGGCGGTTTGCGCCGGTAAGCTGGTTAAACAATGTCGTCTTGCCGCAATTTTGATTGCCGATCAATGCCAGAACCATGTTTATGCCCCCTCTGTTTCTGTCTCTGTATTTATCTCAATCCTGATCTCAATTTGAGCCGCGTCTTCTTTCCGGAGCGTCAGCTGATAGCCGCGCAGCCGTATCTCCATCGGGTCGCCCATCGGAGCCACTTTGCAGACAGTGACTTTTGTCTTTGGTATCAGTCCCATGTCCAGCAGGCGGCACCGGAGCGCCCCTTCGCCCCGCACATTTACGATCGTGCCGCTGCCGCCCGGACTTAATTTATCGAGTGTCATATTTTACGCCTCCACCTTTTTGATACGGATTCTCAATATCTATCTGTCAGTATATGCTAACTCCCGTTCGCTGTCAAGGCGGAGACGCCGTTCAAATTTCACAGTGTTTTTACAGTTTCCTGGCAGGCGCTTCATAATCCCTTAAATATCCGCCATCTATCAGAACCTTTTTCCCTTCAAAGGCAAACCCATATGCCCGTATGTTCCCGTATGGGACGCCGCCTGCCTCTAATGCGGCCGCATACTTCTTCTCAAGAATCTGCTTCATGGCATTATCTGCTGTGTCCTGCAGCCGCCCTTCCCGCTCCGGGTCAAACACTTTAAATTCCAGGATTATCCCATCCGCTGTTTTCTCCTTTGGGAACAGCATTACATCATATCTGCCATAGCCGCTCTCCCGATTGGAATCTATCGCATATTGGCGTTTCAGCTCTACCATAAGCCCCAGGACAAAACCATGGTAGAAGCGTTCCGGTTCCCGTTCCGAAGGTTTTCCGCCGGAATCAAAGCAGCTGAACGTTTCGAGGGCAACATCATTCATGTAGCGGTTCATTTCCTCAAGGTTGTTGCCCAGCAGCGCTTTTATAAAACCATTATAAGCATGTTTGTCGGCAGAAAACCAGCTTTTGAATATCTTTTCAAATACCTTTTTTACCTCTTTGTTTGTGAGCGCTAATTCATACTGAAAATCCTCCCACTCGGTCATGCTGCAGCTGACGACCTTCAGATATCCGCTGGCCAGAAAGAGGCTCCATATGGCGTCCTCATCCTGCTCCAACTGGCTGAAAACAATCTCCTCATCAATGTACGTGCGGAATGTTTTTCCATTTACCAAATCTTCCATTACTGTTTTTATATCCGCGCCGCCTTCGCGGACAAGCCTGCCCACCAGTCCATTGGAGCTTGTATTCGCCCAATATGCGCCATATTCCTTCGTGTCAAGAAAATTAATAATAGACCACGGATTGTAAATGCTGTCACAGTCCCCAAAACGAAATCCGTCATACCACTCTTTTACCCTCTGCTTTTCCGCCTGCAGGCCAAATTCCTCCAAAGCGTCGAAAACTTCTTTTTCCGTAAAGCCAAAGGACGTCTGATATTCTTTTGAAGTCGTTGTTATCACTTTTAAATTATTCAGGTCGGAAAAAATCGACTCCTTGCTCACCCGCGTCACGCCCGTCATCAGGCCGCGCTCCAGCCACGGGTTTGTCTTAAACGTCGCATGGAACAGATTGCGCATAAAATCTACGATCTCATCCCAATACCCGTTTAAATACGCCTCCTGCATCGGCGCGTCATATTCGTCCAAAAGGATGATCACTTTCTTATTGTAATAGTTCCTCAAAAAACCCGCCATATTGTTGATGGCGGACGTCGCCGCGCTCTCATCCATATCCATGGACACCCGATCGAAAAGCTGCCTGTCCAGCCCGGTCAAAAAACCGCTGTCTTTTAAAAAGGAATATTCCGCATATAATTTCACAATCGTCTCATACATCTTTTGCCTGACAAATGTATAATTTCTCCCCTTTGCGTTTGCAAAACTCAGGAAGATAACCGGGTAGGTCCCCTGCAGCTCCCTGTATTTTTCTTCCTCCCAGACAGACAGCCCCTCAAATAAATCGCCCCGTCCCTTATACTTTACGGAAAAGAAGCTCTCTGTCATATTCATGGTGAGGGTTTTCCCGAACCTGCGCGGGCGGGCAATCAGAGTCACATCGTCCTCATTCTCCCACCATTCTTTTATAAACCCGGTCTTATCCACATAAAAACAATTGCTTTTTATCACGCTCTCAAAATTCTGTTTCCCAATACTCACTTTCCTTGCCATATCCGCGCCCCTTTCCTTTTACACACAACACTGGCTGCCATAAGCCAACAAATATATATTTACTGCGCCATAACTTCATAATCACTTAAATATCCGCCATCTATCAAGACCTTTTTCCCCTCAAAGGCAAACCCATATACCCTTATCTGTTCTCCGGAAGCAACCCTGAATTTCAGTGAAGCCGCATACTTCCGCTCTAAAATCTGCCTTATGGCATTATCCGCCGTATCCTGCAGCCCGCTTTCCTCGTCCGGTTCCAACACTTTAAACTCTAAAATAATGCCATCGTCCCTCCTGTCCAGGGGTTCCAGCATCACGTCATATCTGCCGTAGCCGCTCTCCCGGTTTGAGACGATTTCATATCTGCCCTGGAGCTCCACGATCAGCCCTAAAACAAACCCATGGTAAAAACGTTCCGGCTGCGTCCGCTCCGAAAGCCGCCGCCCTGTGTCAAAACAGCTGAATGTGCGCAGGGCCACTTCGTTCATATACCGGTTCATTTCCTTCAGGCTGCCGCTTAACAACGCTTTTATGAACGCATTATAGTTCCTGTCGCCGTCATTGTCTGTAAACCACGCCAGGAACATATCTTCAAAAATAATCTTTATTTCTAAATTGGTAATGGCCAGCGCATACTCCCTTTTATTCCTGTTATTGAACGAACTGCTGACGGCTTTCAGATACCCGGTGGCCAAAAGAAGGCTCCACATGGCATTCGGCTTGCTTCCAAGCTGGCTGAAAACAATCTCCTCGTCAAAAGACACGCGGACCTCCTTCCCCTGCAGCAAATCTTCCATTGCTGTTTTTATATCCGCGCCGCCCTCGCGGACAAGCCTGTCCACCAGTCCATTGGAGCTTGTATTCGCCCAATACGCGCCATATTCCTTTTTATCAAGGAAATTGATCACAGACCATGGATTGTAAATATTATCATAATCGCCAAACCGGAAGCCGTCATACCACTCTTTTACTTTCTGCTTTTCCGCCTGCAGGCCAAATTCCTCCAAAGCGTCGAACACTTCTTTTTCCGTAAAGCCAAAGGACGTCTGGTATTTTTTTGAAGTTGTTGTCACCACTTCAAGGTTATTCAGGTCGGAAAAAATCGACTCCTTGCTCACCCGCGTCACGCCCGTCATCAGGCCGCGCTCCAGCCAGGGATTTGTCTTAAACGTCGCATGGAACAGATTGCGCATAAAATCAACGATCTCATCCCAATACCCGTTTAAATACGCCTCCTGCATCGGCGCGTCATATTCGTCCAAAAGGATGATCACTTT
>CANQQG010000001.1 GCA_947625875.1 uncultured Lachnospiraceae bacterium | reverse complement strand
GCAAAAGGAGGATGAGGAACTAAAAAAATCAGCATAGTCTTTCAACTTTTTTTGTCCAAAGTATTGACATAGGTCCAATGTATTTCAATGTTGTTTTTAGCATTGCTTTTAGCCATACCAATTTTCTTTAGCCAGAGAACAACCGTGTGTGCCATGGATGAGGGGCAAAAGGCTGAGATTTCTTTGGATGCCGACATGGAAGCATTTAAAACTTTTACCGTGAATGGCAACACATATCGAATGGCACAGATGAGTGGCAAACTTTTGAAAGATACTTTAGGCTGTTCCAAAGTAGATGTGAAAGCGCAGTATCTTTGCTGGGTGAATATCGATAAGAAGATAAACCCATCTGCAACCATAGGATGGTATACAAAAAGAACTTATATTCATAAAAAACCTGTTAGTAATTACAATGTAACAGGCGTAGCTGCAGGAAATAGTAATCATGTCTATACCATGAATACTGCCAGTGATAGTAGTGATAGTGATGAATATGGGAAAGTAACAATTGACCCATATGTAAGCAAAGTAGGCATTGTCTGTCCTGCTGGGGAGACTGCCACAATGTTTTATGTTAGTTCGGATATGATACAGACAAAAGTTGAAGATAAGTATACAGTCAGAGGCACGCAGCACTATTTGATCTACACATCACCGATGACCGATGCAGTGACTTATGATGGAAATCGTAACAGGCATGTACAAAATTTAGATTGGTTAACATTGGCTGCATGGGCATCTGGGGCTGGCTACGGTCAATCTGGTATTACCTGGTCAAGCACAGCCTCGTTTGCATCGCATTACAATGTTCCAATCGAATTGGAGTCTCACGACTTGAGAGCACAAGTACTATTATGCGAGTGTGTTCGGCACAAACGCGTCCAATGTATTTGAGGCGCAGACGGCGATTCCGTCTTCGGATTATGTGCGGGCGACGGCGCAGGTTCCGCGTTATCTGACAAAGGGATGCTGGATACAGCACAATTTGAAGATGCTGTACAAGATCATAGGCGCGCAGGTGAAACAGTCACGCACATTGAAGACAATGGTTACAGGCTATGGGTCGGAACAGACCGGATGCTCTGAGAATACGACCGGGGATTTCTACGTATACTCTTATGGCAGCGTTGAGAAGAAGGAAGCGACCGTAGAGCGGACTGCAACCTTCTACACTTTAGGCGACGCTGAAGTGTGGGATCCAACCGTTGTGACGCTGGAGAATGACACGTTCGCTGACAGCGCATGCTCCAAAGACAACCTGATTACCCTGAAGGCGACTGACAGCAGCGGAGCCCACTTCCAGGTGCAGCCATCCGACTGCGGGAATTACACGCCGCCTCCGATTGGGGCGAACTGGCTGTATGTTAACTTTGGCGTTCAGAACAGCTGGGCGAAGAATGCGAATGACAGCGAGGCGTCATTTACGGATGAGAACCTGAAGAGGCGCGCAGAAGAGCTGATCGGCGAATACACGGTGTGCAATGACCAAGTGGAGTTCTTTACTGGACTTGGGAGTGAGCGTGTAGTTTTGACTACCAGCAAGACCGGGCTGCAGCAAAGCGTTTCAAAACCGAAAGATGTGCCTGAGGCGGATCTGACGGAGCCTGGCGTTTTTGATTCGTACAACCACACGAAAGAGGGCATACAGCTGATTCCGACGATCAATAACGGGCATCATGACACGTACTCAATTGCAGAGATGTGATGGTGTTTGATAAATTTTCTGTGAAAAAATATTTAGTAAAATTTGAAAATTGATTGATTTTATTAGTATGATGTGGTATTCTAATTGAGGGATAATAAAAAGTTATCCGTTGAGTTTGCCTTTAAAGGATAAAATTTTTAGTTATCCGTTAGTTATATGAATACAGAATAATTTTAAATTATAAAGACTACATATTTTGTATTATCTGTTGAGAGTCATATAACATTAAATGGTTTTTATGCATAGGAGATAAGGCTTTATGAATGATACGTTGCATCATATTGAAGAATACAAAACTTTTGAGTGGCAACTAAATGATGATTTGGGAAATATATTTGAAAGAGAAATTTTTTAAATTATAAATAAACAAATATCGGGGAAATTTGAAGATGGGATACGGATTTACCAAACACCAACAGGTCCAGATGGTGGTAAAGATATAATTATTCGTTCAACTGTGCCAGTATGTATATTAAATCAAAGTTTTGAACTGGATTTTAAGAAGGAAATAACAATTTACATAGAGTGCAAAAGTTCTGATAAAAAACGAATTGATTTGACAAAAGTTGCTAGTTCTCTCATGAGAGTAAAAGAAAATAATATTGATTATTATGTTTTGATTTCAAATTCATCATTTGCGCCACAAACTTTACATATATTGAAAACTGATTTTGAAGCCGCAGGAATTAATTTCAAAGTTATTGACCAATATTTTTTAGTAAAAGCATTAGAAAATGAAGTTTTTTTTAATGCTGAATCTATTATTGCGGAAAATAAACTATATTATGAGTATCAAGTAAGCACAACAAGAGTTGATAACAAAAATGCTTTTGATTTATTCTTTTTGTATCGAAATTTAGAAAATGAAGATCAGTTAATTACACAAAAACTTCTTACTGACAATAACTGGAGTGTTGACAGTAATGAGCGTAAATTTTTTGTTAAAGCTCATGATATGTATGTTAATAAAATTACTGTTGTTCGTGACTATGCTGATGGTATAGATGATTTACTTTTTTCTGTGGAAAATAATGGAATTAATGAAAAGCAAATTTGTATAGATGGTGTAGGAATAAGACCCATATTTGAACCCCCCTTTTTTGGAAAAGACCATAAAGACTGTGAATCTTTCTTAACTAATAGGCTTAAAAATTCAAATGGTTTTGATCTGTGTTGTATTTGGGGTGAAGCAGGAATTGGAAAAACACGTGTCTTTAATGAGGTTTTTAAAAAATTGAACGGACAAGGACTTGATTTTCTGTCTGTGGCGGTTAGATCAAATGATAAGTATTTAAAAGATATTAAAAAGTTTTTAACAAGAAAACATTATTTAGATAGAAATAATTGCAGTAAAACATTAAATGATATATTATTATCTACTAAAAACGAATATATGCGTGCAGTTATTTTAATAGACGATTGCCATAATATTTCAGATGGTACATTAAATGAATTAAAGGCTTTGCTTGGTACAGATATCCCGCTTACAGTTGTTCTATGTGGCAGAACTGACTATAGTGTTGGAACAACCGATTATTACAGTTTTGTGCACTTTACAGAAAATGATAAAAGTGTGGGAACATGGAAACTTACACCTTTTTCAGATGATGATACCAAAAAATTTATCCGTTTAATTATAGAACGTATTCCTGATATTGCTCTATATAAAATATGGAGAATGAGCAATAATAATCCGTTATTCATAATTCATTTTATAGAATACCTCTTAGAATTAAATTTAGTTGAATTATACAATAGAAGTTCGGTTGGTGTAGTCAATGTAACCACATTTAATTCACATTTATATATCCCTGATAGAGTAGAAGGGATATATAAGAAGCGTATAGAATATTTAAAAAAAAATGTATGCGAGGCGGAAGATTTAATAGAATATTTCTATATTCTATCTATTCTTCAAGATCGACAATTAAAGGAGACGGCTTTAAAGTGTCTTTCAGAAGAAAAATTAAATTTTTTAATACAAAGAAGGTTTCTTAATTATTCAGAAAATGGAGAGGTCATATTTTCTCATGAGAGCTTTGCCATTTATATACGACATTCGTTAGAAAAAGATGCAAAATTAAAGAAAAAATTAGCTAATAGTTTTTTCTCTGAATTGAACTATTTATTAGAGTACGTCACAATGCCTGAAAAAGGTGTTCTCGCTCTTTGGGCAGGAAAAAACAATTTAGCAAAAGAATGTTTTTCTGATATAATTGATAATATAAAATTAACTACAAATCATTCCGCTTTTAATGTAGATTTTAACGTAAATAAATATTTAATATATATAATGAATTTATTTGCTAACGACAAAAGAAATAAAGAATTTCTAATTAAAGTCATTAAGACTAAAATATATACTTCGATACATCATTTTAGTCCAATAATAGCAATTAACGATTGTAACGATGTTTTAAATTTTATAAGTAGAAATAAAATATTAAAAAATAATAAGCGTTTGACTAATTCTGTCAAACAGCAAAAGGCACATGCTATGATAATTGCAGGTTATATGTGTGATGCAGAGTTAATAATGAAAGAACTTCTTTCAGATTGGTTGGTATACAAAAACACATTAGATGAAGATACGCTATTTGATTTACTCGATAGGTTTTGTGGAATATATATAGATATGAATTGTAAAGAAATTGCTATTAATTATAATGAAATGTCAAAAGAAAAAGCAGTTGCTGATAAAAGATTAATGGCACTTGTATATCTTAACCGTGCAAAAATTTATTTTTTAAGTGATTTCGACATTGCCGCAACAAGCCTCTTAAAGGTGCAGGAGTTACTTTCAGAGGGTGATTCAAAGCGCATTTTTTGTTCCAGTAAAATCTCTTACTTAATGATAGAATTGCTCCATAATAAACGATGTGATTACGATAATATGATTAAAGAAGCACATTTGATTTTAGAAGAGGCATTCGAAGGAAGCTATGCCCACTCTATTGCTAGATTATATTTACTTTTAGCTGTATTACATTTATTTTCGGAAGAAAATACTGTAGAGTTAAATGAAACAAAAAATCTCATTGATATAGGTATAAACTATAGCATTAAATTTGGCTTTCAGCGAGAAGCATGGGAGTTCTACAATCTTTTAGGCATTGTTCAGCTTCGTAACGGAGCTGATTCCGAAGAAATTAGAAAAACCTTTGCAACTGCATTTTCATTATTACAGATCCATGATTACCTAAACATAGGTATGCGAAGTTTGTGTTGTGATAATCTTCTAGTGCTTAGCAATATTGGTTTCTTTTATCAATCAAAAAAAACTGAAAAAGAATTTTATGAGTATATGATGAAAGTTACTTTTTTTGGAGACTCTACATATCAAGCAAAAAGCGATAATCTACTTCCGACAAGATTTTTAAGGAAAGAGTATCTAAAGGCAAAACAGAAACAACTTCTTTTTGTAGATAATCCTAATAATAGTTTATTAAGAGATAATATTACTGGATTTTTCATAGCTTTGTCATAAAAAGCCAAATAAAATCCACCAGAACATTTTCAAACTGGTGGATTTTATTCTTGTGTCACAGTAAAAATAAACCCCCTGCTATGCAGGGGGAGGGAAGATCTTTAGATATAAGTATGAGCTCCTGTGCTAAAATAAAAGTGGGTCTGCAAACCACAAATAAAATAGCACAGGAGGTCCTAAGAATGGACGTAAACAGTTTAGCTCATACAAAGTGGGAATGCAAGTATCATATTTTTTTTGCGCCGAAATATCGGCGGCAAGTCATTTATAAGGATATCAGAGCGGACGTGGGTCAGATACTTGGCACACTATGCCGAAGAAAAGGGATAGAAATCATAGAAGCGGAATGCTGTCCGGATCATATCCATATGCTGGTAAGAATTCCCCCTAAATATTCGGCGTCAGAAATCGTGGGATATCTCAAAGGAAAAAGTTCGCTTATGATCTTTGAAAAACATGCGAACTTAAAATACAAATATGGGAACAGGCATTTCTGGCGTCGCGGATATTATGTCGATACAGTGGGAAAAAATACAGCTGCAATCAAGGCGTATATTCAGAATCAGTTAAAGGAGGATTTAGAGTATGATCAGATGTCGTTAGTAGAGTATATTGACCCGTTTACGGGTGAGCCGGTAAGGAAAAACAAGAAATAAACCACTTGGAGTGGAAGTGGGAAGACAAAGCAAACCAGCAAGCCCCTTTTGGGGCTGCGCCGGAGTAAGGAAGCGCTGAAAAAGCCCCTTTATGGGGCGGCTGTGAATGTGGTGCAGTTGGCAGACCTTCAGTGCGCCTTCCGGGCGCAAGCAGGTAAGAGCCCCTTATAGGGGCAGAGCAAGCCACCCGCTAAGCGGGTGGTCTTGACTAAAGTTTCAATAATATGGTTTTTACATAAAACTAAATTCTGGATTTATCCACCAAAAAATTTCCTATTATTAAAACATCAATTTCTGTTTTTAAAAAGGTTTCTATTGCATCAAAGGGGGTTTCAACAATAGGTTCGCCATTTACGTTAAATGATGTATTTACAACAATCGGAAAACCTATTTTTTGCTTTACCGCCATAAGAATTTTATGAATAAAAGCTTCAGACTCAATAGATATTGCTTGTACACGCGCAGTACCATCTACATGGATAATTCCTGGTAATTGACACCTGTATTCTTCCTTTACGGTTGTAGCAACATTCATAAATTTTGACTCGAATTTTAGATCAAAATATTTAAACTGTTCTTCGGCAATAACAGTAGGTGCAAATGGTCTAAAAGACTCGCGATGCTTAACTTTATAATTTAATATATCTTTAATATCTGGACACTTAGGGTTTGCTAAAATGCTACGATGACATAATGCACGTGGTCCAATTTCGGTTTTCCCCCTATGAATAGCTACAATTTTATTTACCGATATATGATTAGCTATCTCTTTAGCTAGGTGATCATCTTCCAAAAAACTGTATGTTAAATTGGCATTTTTTAATGCGTTTTCAATTTCGCAATCGCTATAAGAAATACCCAAGTATGGAAGCGATATTTTAAATTTATTTTGTAACCCTCCATATTTTGTATATGCATAATATGCTGCACCTAACGCTTGACCATCATCACCTGCAGGTGGTAAAGCATAAAAATTATCTAGGTTAAATTTATTAATTATCTTTCCATTTAATATGCAATTTAAAAAAATACCACCTGATAAAACTAAATTTTTGCACGGATATATACTTAAAACATCATCAAGTAAATCAATTATTGTATTTTCAAGCATTAATTGTACGGTACTTGCAATATTAGCACGTTCGTTACGTATAAATTCTTTGTATGATTTTCCAGATAAAACTTTTAGCGAAAAAATTTCTTCTATTAAATCCTTATATTTCAGTGAAAAATTTAGAAAATCTCCTTTCTTGTATGCATTATAATTAAATAAAGGTGCACCATACCCTGCTAAACCCATGGTTTTCCCTTCACCATTTCTACCAAGTTCTATGAGGTGTGTTATTTGGCTATACTTTTTGCCAAGACTTATTTCGTAATCTTGTATGAATGTCGGCATATGTGGTAAAAGATAACTGCGTTCATCAGTCAGTCTACCTATAGTCGGATTTTGCAAACGTCTACATATCATCTCTATTTTATTTTCTTTGGCTATATAAAGTGATTCAGCTTCTTGCATACCATTAATGTAATCACCTGCCCCATCAGCTACAAAAATGAGAGCATCGTCAAGACCAGATGAAAAAAAGGAAGAATATGCATGTGCAATATGATGGTTTGTAAAAAATACAGGTATATGAGTGCATCCATAAATTGTCTCAAGTTCTTCTTTATAAAATTTTTCTACGCACAAACCTTCAACTGAATTATATGATATTCCTATACAAGTAATTTCCTCAATTGATAAATGAAAATATTTTAATAAAGTATTAATTGCATCGACAGGGATTTTTGAAGAACTTGAATGTTTAATTCTATCCAAACGTTCCTGACTTATTGCGCCAATAACAGTACCATTTTTTATCAATGCGGCTCCCCTATCATGTCCTATATGTATACCAAGTGCTATCTTTATTTCAATCTCCCCCTATGCATAAAAACTATTTAATGTTATATGGCTCTCAACAGATAATACAAAATATGTAGTCTTTATAATTTAAAATTATTCTGTATTCATATAACTAACGGATAACTAAAAATTTTATCCTTTAAAGGCAAACTCAACGGATAACTTTTTATTATCCATCAAAAATAACAGGCGCCAGCCCCAATGTGTACCACATCAGAACTGCCGCCCTGCAATTTTTATTATATTTGGAAATTCTTCCTTGGGTGTTTTTCAGTCAGGATGTCCCGCTGCTTTGATATCGCCACATGGGTGTATATTTCTGTAATATTGATGGAACTGTGGCCGAGCATTTCCTGGATGTAACGTATGTCCACGTCCGCTTCCAGCAGGCAGGTGGCAAAGGTATGGCGGAACATATGGGGCGTGATGTGCAGTTCTATTGCGGCGAGGGACGTATATTTATTTATCATCCGCCTGACGCATTGGTCTGACAGCGCGCCGCCATTCTGGTTTGCGAAAAAGAAATTGCATTTTTGTATTTGCGGAAGAAATTCCGCCCTGTAATTTTCCAGGGCATGGATGACATTTTCGTTTCCGATCTGCAGCCGCCGTTCCTTTGCGCCTTTTCCGTATATCAGAATGCTTTGCTCCTGTAAATTGACGTCATCCTTTTTCAGGGAGCATAGTTCCGAGATTCTTATTCCTGTCGCGAAGAGCAGTTCAATTACGGCGGCGTCCCTTATGGCGTTTTTCTTCTGGTATGCGGTTCGGGCTTCGCTGCACTGTCTGTATATGACCGTCAGCAGCGTTTCGATTGTATGCAGGGGGATTACTCTTGGCAGGGTAACAGGTTCGCGGAATTTCAGATGCATTTTATTGAACGGGTTTTTATCAATGATGTCGCGGTATTCAAAATAATGGAAGAGCGCCTTTACAGAGGCGAGTTTCCGCTTCACTGTTTTTGCTTTATATTTATGGTGCAGTGAGGAAGTGTAGTTTTCTAATGCGGCGACGTCAATGTCGGATATGGAATCGGTGGGGATGCCGGCCGCGAATTGCCGGAGATCAATCCGATAAGCTTTCAGCGTTTTGCCGTCAAGCCTTTTTTGGTTTTTGCAATAGTCCAGATAATTGTCAATAAGCGCCTGTAAGTTGTTCATTTTTCAATCTCCTTTGTTTTTTTGTTCAGTTTATCAGATTTTACCATGGGAATATACGGAAAGCGCATTGCTGTGTTTTCCGTTGCGTGGTATAATGTAAACATTGGTGAAGGCGGCCCGGAGGCTGCCCGTAAATAGGAGATCAGGAAGCGGGAAAGGACAAATGAGAAAACTGTTTTCAGATAAAAATATTCTTGCGCAGTGCGTCTGCGTTGTTATCATTACGGCATTTTGGCTGTTTTCATGGCATTCCGTCCCGTTTGGCGATTGGTACAGGACGCATCTGTTCCCGTATCTGTCAGGCTGGATGGCGCGGCTCTCATCGCTCGCCCCGTTTTCGGTCGGGGAAGCGCTGATCGTTATTGGCATCGTGTACATAATAGTCGGCGTCCTGCTTTTGTTTTTATGGCTGGCGGGATGGATTGCCGGAAAAGAGAAAGGCGGGCCGGGGAAGCGCCGTATGGCGGCCATACGGAAATGGTATGCGCGTCTGCTCTGCTGGATTCTTGTTTACGTATACGCGACAGAAACGTTTCACTGTTATATGCTTTATCATACGTCCACTGTGGAAGAGCAATATTATCACGATGCGCCGGATTACGGGCAGGACGGGCTGCTTGCGGCGTATCGGGCGGTCGTGGAGAAGGCGAACGCGCTTTCCGGAAAGCAGGAGCGCGATGCGGACGGGCAGCTTTGCTACAGCGGGGATCTGTATGCAGCCTGCAAAAAGGCAATGGCGGCGCTTGGCAGTGAATATCCGTATTTTTCCGGATATTACCCGGACCCAAAGCCGATCCATGCATCGGATTTTATGAGCCAGCAATATCTGATGGGCATTTATTTCCCGTTTACGATGGAAGCGAATTATAATACGGTTATGCACCCGGTAAATTTCCCGCCTGTAATCTGCCATGAGCTTTCGCATTTGAAGGGGATTATCCGCGAAGACGAGGCGAATTATTTCGGGTTTCTTGCCTGCATCCGTTCGGAGGACGCGTATTTACAGTATGCGGGGTACATAAGCGTGCTTGGCTATCTGGCAAAGCAGATACGGGAGAGCGTGCCGGGGGAGATACGGGAAACGCTTGCGCAGGCGAACGGACTTGTGCAGCGGGACGATGTGTTTTTGACGGACGGACAGTGGGAAAGGGTGGAAAAAAAGGCGGCGTTTTCCACAGAAACCGTCAATAAAGCGACGGATGCGTTTTTAGAGGCGAATCTTGCGATGAACGGCGTGCCGGAGGGCATGGAAAGCTACAGCCAGGTGGTGCGGCTGGTGATCGATTATTATAATTATGAAGAGACGGGAGAAAAAGATTAATGGGAGAAATGAGTGAAACGGCAAAATTTTGCCACAGATTTACGGAAGGGTGTATGTCTCTCACTATAAAATAGATGGAGTTGTCATTAAAAGCGGGAACAGATGTTTTGATTTGCAGCGTGAAAAAGTTCTTGACGGAAGCGCAATATTTTACAGGAAAGTTGTTACCGTGAAGCAACGGTTCGCCTTGTTAAGTGTAACTCAAAAAAAGCAACCTAACTTTGGCGAGCGTGGTTGCTTTAGAACTGTCTTTCAAGAGGTCGTATACGTCTGCAATGCTGCTAATATTGTTTTCTGAGATAATCTGTCGAATTTGCTCTTTTGCCACTGGCATAATAAAAACTCCTTTTCGATAAGAATTGTCATATCTTGATTCTTGCCAAAAAGGAGTCATTTTTTTAAACACAAACTATTTTACATTACCTTTGCATAAATGGCAATATACTTTTGCGGCCTGTTTCAGAAACTCTGTCAGGCAAGCCGCCCTTTTACTTTTGCCTGCTTCTGGAAAAAGGCGATCCCGTAGCAGAAAACCTGCTCGTAGCCGTAAAGGCCTTCGGCGTATTTTTTGTCCGCGATCTGGGTAAGCGCCTCGTCGCAGAGCCTATCCATGTCCGTCTCTTTTGCGGCCTTTTTTGCTTCTATGATGAGGGCGCGGCGGTTCTTTTTATCCCTGAGCAAAATGTCCGGCCTGCCCAGCCCGCTTTCCTTATTGGACTCCACGCTGTAGCCTCTGCCGACGAAGATCCCCGCAAGAAAAGCGTGGTAGTAATCTTCGTGGTAATCGTTGTAGCTGATCGTGTTCCATAAAAAATCTGACAGCAGCTCGTCTGCGCGGGCTTCGTCGATTTCCCAGAATGCGTTGATAAGGCGCCGTATGGCTTCCGCGTCTGCCGTGTCCTTAAAGTAGGCGACAACCGTGTCCTGGAATATGGTGGCGATCTCCCGGTTCGGGATTTTCAGCGAAACGGTCTCGCCCGTTTCGTCGGCGTCCGCTTTTGTGACATAGCCCGTCATTAAAAGGACGCTCCAGAGATTGTCCTCCGAGGAGTGGAGCGTGTCGTACGTGAGCGCGTCTGAAACGGTCTGCGTCACCGCCCCGCCGTTTAACAGCGTTTCAAACTTTTCCGTCACGTCAAAATCGGTGCGCTTGACGAAACTTAGGAGAACGCCGTTGTGGCTGGTGTTTTTCCAGTAGCATTTCGGGGCGGCGTCCCGGCGCTTTTTCAGCGCGGAGAGGTAATTCACCACGTCCCACGGGCAGTATACGCGGCTGCCGCCGAACACATAGCCGTTGTACCACGCCTTTATCGTTTCCGCCTTTTCGCGCCTGTCCGCGGCGGCGAGCATCGCCTCCACCTCGCTTTCCGTAAAGCCGAAACAGTCGGAGAAATCCTCATCGAGCACGGAATAGGACACGAAATTATTTGTCCCCGTAAAAATACTTTCTTTGGCGATTCTCAGGCAGCCCGTGATGACGGCGAATTTCAGGTATTCGTTGTCCTTCAGCGCGGCGCTCATGATGCCGCGGATGACGTTCAGCATCTTCCGGTAATACCGGTTGTCCGGGGCGTCGTTTTCGTTTGCCCGCGCCAGCGGGACGTCGTACTCGTCGATCAGGAGGATCGCTGGTTTCCCGTGGACGGCGCGCATCATGCGCATGATGACCTTCAGGGAGTTTTGGACGTCGCTCTCCGTTCCGGTCTGCATCATTAATCTTTCAAAAATCTGTTTATCTCCCTCATTTACGGATTCCGAATCGGTTATATAAGGAATTTTCTTGCATACGTCCGCGATGACCGTCTTCAGCTTTGCGTATGCGATGTCAAATTCGTCCGCCTCGGCGTCCTTAAAGGAGATAAAAAGGACGGGATACTGGTTCTGCCACTCCCGGCAGAAATCCGCATGGCGCGCAATGGCGAGGCCATTGAAAATCTCCCGGCTGTCCTTATCGATATTGAAAAAGTTTTCCATCATGCTCATCATGAGCGTCTTGCCAAACCTGCGCGGCCGGGTGAACAGGGAGATGGTATTGTCCGTTTCATTCACCAGTTCATATATAAAGTCCGTCTTGTCAACATAATAATTGCCCGACATTCTGAGCTGGGCAAAATCTGATTTCCCTACGCCAACGCTGAATTCCATATGCATACCCCCTCTGACACTGTTTTATCCATAATATATGCCGGCAGAAAAATGTATTTGCCGGATCCTTTGGCTCATGGATATCATTATACCGAAAAACGTCCGGCTTTACAACTGTTTGCAAAAGATTTGAAAAAGGTGTTGAAAACAGGTTATACATATGCTATTATGATAAAAGTTGCGGGTACTTTTGTGCCGGGCATAAGATTTCTGCTGTCAGGATTGGAGGTGTCAACGGTGGCAACAGCTAAGCTTATATTAGAGATTTTGTTTATTATCATCAGTATCGCGTTAATCGTAGTCATTCTGATGCAGGAAGGGAAATCAGCCGGACTTGGGGCGATCGCAGGTGCAGCGGATACTTACTGGGGAAAGAATAAAGGCCGTTCTATGGAGGGAATGCTGGTAAAGATAACCAGAGTGATGGTTGTATTATTTATTGTAATATCGGCAATCCTGAATATCGGAAGCTTTGGTTGAGACTGGAGAACTGTCGCGGTGGCGGCAGTTTTTGTCTTTCTACCCGTTTTGTTTACAGAGGAAAGAGTATGGATGATAAATTATTGCAGAGCAGGAAAGAAATGATATATAAGTTTGTCTGTGACGATCTGTATGTCCCGATGAAAGCGAAGGAGATGGCGGTTGTCATGCAGGTTCCCAAAGGCCAGCGGCATGAGCTGCAGGAGGTTCTGGACGCTCTTGTAGCGGAGTGCAGGCTGGAAGTGACGCAGAAAGGGAAATATGTCCGCGCGCAGGACGGCAGGCTGTTGGGAACTTATATCGCGCATGAAAAAGGCTTTGGTTTTGTAGAAGTGGAAGGGCGGGAAAACGACTGCTTTATTGCCGCAGAAAATCGGGGCGGCGCGTTCCATAAAGACCAGGTGCAGATCGAACTGCTGCCGCGCCGGAGCGGAAAACGGCAGGAAGCGCGTGTTGTAAAGATTGTTTCCCACGGGATCACGAAAGTGGTGGGAGTATTTGAAGAAAGTAAAAATTATGGCTTTGTCGTTCCGGACAACCGTAAATTTTTACAGGATATTTTTATCGCAAAGGAACATACGAATGGAGCCGCAGACGGGCATAAAGTAGTCGTGCAGCTTACGGGTTATGGAGAAAAGGGCAGGAAGCCGGAAGGGAAAATCATTGAGATTATCGGTCATGTGAACGATCCGGGGACGGATATCATGTCTATTGTAAAGGATTATGACCTGCCGGTGGAATTTTCGGATAAAGTGCTGCGCCAGGCGGAAAATGTGTCCAAACCGGTCAGCCAGGCGGACTGCGATTTCAGGCTGGATCTGCGGGACTGGCAGATGGTGACGATCGACGGGGAAGACGCAAAGGATCTCGATGACGCCGTCTCCTGCGTCATGGAAGGCGAAAATTACCGGCTGGGCGTGCATATTGCGGACGTCAGCAATTACGTGCAGGAGCATTCGGCGCTGGACGTGGAGGCGTTAAAGCGCGGCACAAGCGTGTATCTGGTTGACCGCGTGATCCCGATGCTGCCGCACAGGCTTTCAAACGGCATCTGCTCGCTGAATGCGGGCGAAGACCGGCTGGCGTTAAGCTGTATCATGTTGATTAATAAAAAGGGAAAGGTGATCGACCATAAAATCGCGGAAACTGTGATCCGCGTGGACCGCAGGATGACGTATACGGCGGTCGGCGCGATCCTGGAAAACCATGATGAGGCGTTGTGCAGGGAATATGAGGGGTTTGTGCCGATGTTTGAGCGCATGAGAGAGCTTGCGGCCATTCTGCGGGAAAAACGGAAAAAACGCGGCTCGATCGATTTTGATTTTCCGGAAACAAAGATCATATTGGATAAGCATGGCAGGCCGGTGGATATAAGGCCTTATGAGCGGAATGTGGCGACGGATCTGATTGAGGATTTTATGCTGATCGCAAATGAGACGGTGGCGCAGGATTATTTCTGGCAGGAGATCCCGTTTGTTTACCGCTCGCATGAGACGCCGGATGAGGAGCGGATCAAAAAACTGGCGGCATTTATCGCGGGCTTTGGGCTGACGCTCCACAACCCGCATGAGGATATCCATCCGAAGGAGCTGCAGAAGCTGCTCGCAAAGATCGCCGGCACGCCGCAGGAGGCGCTGATCAGCCGCCTGACGCTGCGCTCTATGCGCCAGGCGAAATATACGGTGGACTGTCTGGGGCATTTTGGGCTGGCGACGTCCTATTACTGTCATTTTACGTCGCCGATACGCCGTTATCCGGATCTGCAGATACACCGCATTATCAAGGAGAACCTGCGCGGAAAGATCAACGAGAAGCGGCGGGAGCATTACATGGCGATCCTGCCGGACGTCGCGAAGCAGTCGAGTGAGACGGAGCGCAGGGCGGATGAGGCGGAGCGTGAGACGGATAAGCTGAAGAAAGTGGAATATATGGAAGAACACATCGGTGAGCGGTTTGAAGGCGTGATATCCGGCATTACCGCGTGGGCGATGTTTGTCGAACTGCCGAATACGGTCGAGGGCATGATTCATGTTACGGCGCTGAAGGACGATTATTATCATTTTGAGGAAGAGACGTATGAAATGGTCGGCGAGTCCGGCGGGAAACGTTATAAGCTTGGGCAGGGAATAGCGGTCGTTTGTACGGGCGCAGACCGGTTTACACGCACAGTTGACTTTGAGCCGGCGGAGCATGAGGAGACAGGGCAGTTATGCCCATGAGCCGAATGCGTATGCGGCGTATCTTTTGTTGTGAGGGAACGTGAATGGGGAAAGAAAATTATAAACTGATCGCGAATAATAAGAAAGCGTCGCATGATTATTTTCTGGAGGAAAAATTTGAATGCGGCGTGAGCCTGCACGGGACGGAGGTAAAGTCGCTCCGGATGGGGAAATGCAGCATTCGGGAGGCGTTCGTCCATATTGAAAACGGCGAGGTCATTCTTTACGGGATGCATATCAGCCCGTATGAAAAGGGAAATATTTTTAACCGCGACCCGCTGCGCCCGAAAAAGCTTTTGATGCACAAACGCGAGATTTTAAAGCTGCAGGGGCGCATCAAAGAAAAAGGGTATACGCTTGTTCCGGTGCAGGTATATTTTAAGGGCAGTCTGGTCAAAGTGCAGATCGCGCTTGCAAAAGGGAAAAAGCTGTATGACAAGCGGCAGGACATCGCAAAGAAGGACCAGAAGCGCGAGGCGGAGCGCGAGTTTAAGGTGCGCAATTTATGATAAAAATGCAAAAAAATTTAATGCACCCTGAAATTTTTTTGGATATCAGCGTATTATATAAAAAGCGGGGTATGCCGCGTACAATTTCATAAGGGATAGTAAAGGTTTCGACAGGGGTTTTGAAGCTGGAGAAGCGAGCCGCAGGAGATGCGTGAACTCTCAAAATTAAAATTAAACGCTAACGAAAATTTAGCTTACGCTGCCTAAGGGCGGCTGTCTGACCGGATGAACCTGCGCATCCGGATTCAGGCATCGACGAAAGCAGGAAACGATGCATATTAAGCTTTGCGTATGCAGGCGTATCATGAAGCTACTGAACCAGTGACTGTGCCGGTGCAGGCGCTGCAGAGGGAATGTTAAATCATTGGCTACGCTCGTAGAAGTACGGTGGAGAGGTCTTTGGACACGGGTTCGATTCCCGTCTATTCCATAAAAAAAACGGACACTGGCGGCAGCCGGCGTCCGTTTTTTTATGAAGATTGCTTTTTTGTTTTTCAGCGCGCTAAGATCTGTACGATCTCCCCTACGTACATGATATGGTAGTCGCCATTTGCATAAAAGGCCTGTTCGATCTCCGGGTCAAGGAACTGTTCCGGCAAAAGCGGCGTTGCCGACATTTTTTTACAGCAGATGACCAGATTCCCTTCGTCGATAAACGGGATCTCCTGATGGTAATTGACGTTCATTTTGGCGTTTTTAATTTTATCTTCATCTCTGCCAGAGATTGCGCCAAAATATTTCATGGCGGATTTGTGCGCGCTTGGCAGAAAGGTCAGTGAAAAATAATCGCTCGCATCAATGAGCTCTCGCGTGAAGCGGCTTTCGCGGATAAAGATAAAAGCCGTATTTTTCCCCCAGAGTACGCCGACGCCGCCCCAGCTTGCCGTCATGGCGTTCACTTTTTTGCCGTCTGTGGCTGTTACAAGCATCCATTCTTTCCCGATTTTGGTGAAAGGGTCAAATTCAATCAGGTCTGCCGGATAAGGTTGAAATGTATGCATGTGAAAAACTCCTTTCGGTCTTTGTGTAAATTTTATTCATATTCATTATAGCCTTATACGTGAAAAAAAACAATATCCAGTTATTTTTTATAAAAATAACTGGAAAAACCGTTATAAATGGTATAAAATAACAATGTCACAGGGGTGTCTTATCCCCGTCATGATTAAAGAAAAATCTATGATGGAAAAGAGAGAACAACTATGAACATTAAAATGAACGATATCGACAATTCAAAACTGGAAGCGGCCATGAAAGCGTATGCGCAGGATCCGGACAAGGACAATCTGGTGAAGCTGGTCATGGCGATCAAAGATACGAAGCTGTTCGTGCCGGCAAGGGCGATTCCGGAAAAAGGCGGTTTTCAGCCTTATGTCATAAAAAATCAGGAGGGTGAGATGTATATGCCCGCGTTTACGGCGCAGGCGAAGCTGCCGAAAGATCAGAAGTACCAGGGCGTGCTGAAGCTGGCATATAAGCAGTGCGCGTCCATGCTGCTGGACAATCCGACGCTCGTGCAGGGGATCGCGTTAAACCCGTTTTCGGAAAATCTGTTATTAAAAGTGCAGATGCTGGAACTGACGCGGAAGGTGGAGCGGCATGAAATGGAAATCAGGCAGCAGAAGCCGAAAGCGATGCAGATCAAGGCGGATGATTTCCGCATGGTTACAAGGCATAATACGGAGTTTCACGAGATTCCGGAAAAACTGTACGCCGGAAAACGGGAATTTATCGAAAGCCTTTCCGAGGACGTGCTCTGCGAGCTGTATAGAGAGCCGTATGTGCAGATGGGCCAGGCGGGCCATTATTCGTTTACGAGGGACAGCTTTGAGATCATGGATTTGAATATCCGGGACGATCTGAATGTGATCCAGATCGTGGCTCCCGCGCAGTATCTCTACCGGACGAACTGCCGCGAGTTATATATCGTATGGAATCCGCAGACGGAGCGGATCTGTTATTATGTCATTGCAAAGGGCGCAAAAGATGAAAAAGACGGATTTTATCTGGACGTCGTAAAAGAAGACGGAAGCTGGGAGCAGCTTGAAGACGCCCCGGCGGAAGGAAGCATTATCAACAGGGTGATGGAGCTGTTTGAGATGGCGCAGGGCGCATAGCGGGCGCATGGGAAAAACGGTTGCTGCAAGGAAGATTGTGTTTGCAGCAGCCGTTTTTGCAGGTTTGGGATTTGTATAACGAAAAGGGGGATTGCGATGACGGTTGGCATATTGACGGCGAAAAACGCGGCGGGGGACGCGGCGGGGATTCTCCATGGGCTGTGCGAGGAGGCGAAACGCAGACAGAATGTGCATCTGTTTTTTTTCTGTGCGGATATACAGGAGATGGCGGATCTTGCTTTCGCAGAGGAGCTTCCGCCTGTATTTGCGCATATGGAAGCGCTTGTCTTTTTGCAGGAGACAGCGGGCGTGGCAGGCCGGGCGGAAGCTGTTTTGCCATGCCTTCCCGCGCCATATGAGCAGATACCATGCGTGGGCGTGTCCGGCGTAAAGACAAAGGACGGCGCAGTGTATACGATAAAGGATAATTGCGGCGGAGAAACCTGCCGCGTAGAGCCGGACGGCTGGCTGTCACTGGCGGAGAAGGTCCTGGGACATGCGCTGACACTGAGCGGCCGACAGCCGGTTGCGCTCCCGGAAGGGAAAAACCGCCCGCTGCAGGAGCATAAAGTGGAGTGGGGGCATTTCGAGCACGCGATCCGTTTTGCCGCGGCCGCGCACAGGGGGCAGGTGCGGAAAGGCTCGTCCATTCCATACATTGTCCATCCGATTGAAACGTCGCTGATCGCATTGACGCTGACGCGCGATAAGGAAGTGATCATCGCGGCGCTTTTGCATGATGTGATCGAGGATACGGGATACGGGGCAAAGGAGATACGCGAGGCGTTCGGGGAGCGGGTGCTCTCGCTCGTGCAGGCGGAAAGTGAAAATAAGCGGAAAGGGCAGGACGCTTCGGCGACCTGGAAGATCCGCAAGCAGGAGTTTATCGACAGCCTGGAGCGCAAATCGCGGGAAGAAAAGATCATTGCGCTCTCTGACAAGCTCTCCAATATGCGCGCGACCTATCAGGGTTATCGGAAAAACAGCGAAAATTTCTGGGAGCGGTTTAATGAAAAACGCAAAGAGATGCATGCGTGGTATTACCGCAGCGTCGCCGACCGGCTGATGGAATTTTCGGATACGGACGCATGGAAGGAGCTTGATTATTTAATACGAAAAGTGTTTGAGGGCGACGGGGAGGAGCAAAATGAAGCTGCCGGAGGATTTTAAAAAGCGTATGCGGGCGCAGCTCGGGCAGGAAGCGTATGCGGCGTTTCTGGCGTCCTATGAAAAGGGGCGCGTCTTTGGGTTGCGGTATAATCCGCTGAAGGTGCAGAGGGAAACGCTGATCCGTATGATGGAAAAAGAGGGCGTCGCCCTGGAGCCTGTGCCCTGGGCGGAGGAAGGATTTTATTATCCGGGCGCGGCGCAGCCGGGCAAACTGCCCCTGCATGAAGCCGGAGCCTATTACATACAGGAGCCGAGCGCAATGGCGGTGGCGCCGCTGCTGGATCCGCAGGCGGGGGAAACGATACTGGATCTGTGCGCCGCGCCGGGCGGGAAAACTACGCAGATCGCGGGGCGCATGGGCGGAAAGGGACTGCTTCTGGCAAATGAAACCGTCCCTTCCCGCGCGAAAACACTCGCGCGCAATATCGAGCGCATGGGCGTGGCGAACGCGGTCGTGTGCAACGAAACTGCGGAGCGTCTCGCGGAGCGTTTCCCGTTATATTTTGACCGGATATTAGTGGACGCGCCATGCTCCGGCGAGGGGATGTTCCGGAAAGATGAACGCGCATGCGCGGAGTGGAGCCTGCGTCAGGTGGAAGCCTGCGCGGCAAGGCAGAAGGATATTTTATCTTATGCGGCCGCGATGTTAAAGCCGGGCGGCGTGCTGGTGTATTCGACCTGCACGTTCTCGCCGCAGGAGGATGAGGAGGTCGCGGCGTGGCTTGCGGAATACTGCCCGCAGCTTACGCTGGAAAAGGAGCTGCGCCTCTGGCCGCATCTGCACAGAGGGGAAGGGCATTATGCCGCGCGTTTCCGGAAAGAAGGGACGCGGACGGCGGATGAATGCCGCGGGAAAAAGATAGAAGAGAAAAAGAGCGGCCATAAGGAGAAAAGGGAACAGACGATTCTTGATTTTTGCAGGGAGAACCTGAAAGAACCGGCGGCGGGAGAGATCCTCGGACAGATCCGGGCGGGACGGGCGGTTTCATTCGGGGATCAGGTCTATCTGCCGCCCTGCGGAGCGGATATCTTTGACGGCTTAAAGACCGAGCGCGCGGGGTTGTGGCTTGGCAGTTATAAAAAAGACCGGTTTGAGCCGTCCCATGCGCTTGCCATGGCTCTGCCGGCCGCCATGGCGGAACGTGTCCTTGAAACGCCGGATCCGATGCGTTATCTGCGCGGCGAGACGCTGCCTGCGGAGGGGAAGAGCGGATGGACGCTTGTGACGTACGAGGGCTGCCCGCTCGGCTGGGGGAAGGCGTCAAACGGCTTGCTCAAAAACCATTACCCGAAAGGCCTGCGGCTGCAGCGCTGAAAAGTAATTGACGCTTGACAGCGCAAACAACGCGCGGTAAACTAAAAGAAGAATCTTAGGGGATTAGAAACCAAAAGGATGAGATGAAGGAAGGTCATTTGAACATGGAGAAAAAAAACATTGACTGGGAAAATCTGGGATTTGCCTATCAGAAAACGGATAAGCGTTTTGTGGCAAACTATAAAAACGGCGCGTGGGACGACGGCGTATTGACGGAGGACGCAATGATCACGATGAGCGAGTGCGCGGCTGTGCTGCAGTATGCGCAGACCTGTTTTGAGGGATTAAAGGCGTATACGACGGAGGCGGGCAGGATCGTTATGTTCCGTCCGGATCTGAATGCGGCGCGCATGGAAGATTCGTGCAGGCGTCTGATCATGCCGGTATACCCGCAGGATAAATTCGTGGAGGCGGTTGCAAAGACGGTCGAGGCGAACGCGGCTTATGTGCCGCCGTATGGCTCGGGCGCAACGCTTTATATCCGCCCGTATATGTTTGGCATAAATGAGGTGATCGGCGTAAAACCGGCGGACGAATATCAGTTCCGCGTATTTACGACGCCGGTCGGCCCGTATTTTAAGGGCGGCGTAAAACCGCTGACGATCAAAGTCAGCGACTACGACCGGGCGGCGCCTCATGGGACGGGAAATATCAAAGCGGGGCTCAACTATGCGATGAGCCTCTACCCGATCGTGACGGCGCATGAAGAGGGCTTTGATGAAAATATGTATCTCGATCCGGGTTCGAGGACATACGTAGAAGAAACGGGCGGCGCGAATTTCTTATTTGTCACAAAGGACAATACGATCGTGACTCCGCTCTCCGACAGTATCCTGCCGTCGATCACGAGGCGTTCGCTGATGGTGGTTGCGGAAAAATATCTGGGGCTGAAAGTGGAACACAGGAAAGTGCGGTTCGATGAGGTGAAGGATTTTGCGGAATGCGGCCTGTGCGGGACGGCGGCTGTCATCTCCCCGGTTGGAAAGATCGTAAACCATGGAGAGGAAATCTGCCTGCCAAGCGGCATGGACAAGATGGGACCGATCACGCAGAAGCTGTATGA
The DNA here is from genome assembly GCA_947625875.1 of uncultured Lachnospiraceae bacterium. Classification (GTDB taxonomy): domain Bacteria; phylum Bacillota; class Clostridia; order Lachnospirales; family Lachnospiraceae; genus Eubacterium_J. The sequence continues at coordinate 87,766 of CANQQG010000001.1, read as the reverse complement.
CACCCTGACCGGTATCCAGATGGGGCATATCGAGGCGCCGGAGGGCTGGATCGTTGAGATCGCCTGAGAGCTGAGAGGATCAAGATAGAAAGAATCAGGATAAAAAAGAATCAGGATAAAAAGAATAGGGCGTGTGCCTGTTTTGACTTATCATGGGGGACTGAGATAAGAACGGTTTCCTGTGATAAAAAGCAGGCATGCGTTTTTTAGTCACAGGAATGGGCAAAAAAGTGAAGGATCAACAGGAAGATTTAAAGAAAACAACGATAAAAAAAGAAAAGCGGAAGGCCGTACGGCGCACACGCGAGCCAAAATGGGATAAGCTGGATAATACGGCGCATCTGTTTCCGGTCATTGCGGGTGAAAACATGACGAACGTTTACCGGATCAGCGTCACGCTGAACGAACCGGTCATTGGGAACCGGCTGCAGAAGGCGCTGGACATGGTGCTGCCGAAATTTGACGGGTTCAATGTCCGGCTGCGGCAGGGCGTGTTCTGGTATTATTTTGAGGAAAACGGGAAACCGGCGCCGGAAGTGCGCGAGGAAAATACATATCCATGCCGCTATATTCTGCAGAACCGCAACAATAGTTATATGTTCCGCGTGACGTATTATAAAAACCGGATCAATCTGGAAGTGTTCCATGTGCTTGCGGACGGCATGGGCGGCATTAATTTTTTAAAGGAGCTGACGTACCAGTACCTGCGCCTGTCGCATCCAAAGCTGCGCGAGCAGGAGGGCGACCGGTTAAGCAGCGATACGTCGCTGAATTTAGAGGACAGTTTTTTGCAGAATTATAAAAAAAGCCATGCGAAGAATTACCGTTCCGGGCGCGCGTATATTATCAAAGCGCAAAAACTGCGCTCGCCGGAATTTGGCGTTATGCATGGATATCTGCATATCCCGCAGTTAAAAGAGGTCTGTAAAAGCCATGGGATGAGCATTAACGAGTATCTCGTGGCAGTGTTTATCTGGAGCGTGTACCGGGCCTGCCTGCATGGCGCGCCTGCGTCCCATCCGATCCGGACGGCGGTGCCGGTAAACCTGCGGCCGTATTTTGACTCGGTGACGACGCGGAATTTTTTTGTCATGGTCTCCGCGGAGTTTTTGCCGGAAAAGGAAAGCTATACGTTTGAGGAAGTGCTTGAGACCGTAAAGGAGAGCCTGCGCAGCCAGATCAACCGGGAAAATTTAGAGGACATTTTTTCTTATAATGTATCGAATGAGAAAAATATTGTCATGCGCGCCGTTCCGCTGCTCATCAAAAATCTGGCGATCCGCTCGGTTTATACAAAATCTGCGCTTGCCAATACTTCTACGGTGACGAATATCGGGAATATTAAAGTAAAGGACGTTTATGAGCCATATATCAATATGTTCCATTCTTTCCTTGCCATGAGCAAGGGGCAGCTTTTGAAAGGGACGATCTGCTCTTATCAGGATACGCTTGTATTTACATTTAGTTCCGTACTGGCGGAGCCTGTCGTGCAGAAGGTATTTTTCCGGACGCTGGCAAAGGAAGGGCTGGACGTGACGATTGAGACGAATGGGGTGTATTATGAATAGATGTCAGACTTGTAATGTGCTGATCATGGATGATGCGGAGATCTGCCCGCTGTGCCATTGTGTCGTCGAGGCGGACGAGGCGGGTACGGTCAGCGACCGCTATCCGGATGTGCGTCTGATCGGTCGGAAGATAGAACTGATCAGCCGGATCATTTTATTTTTGTCGATCGTGGTCGGGGCGTGCTGCGTGATCTTAGATATGCGCGACCGGTCGGGGCCATGGTGGAGCGCGGCGGTCGTCGGGGCGCTGGCCTATATCCAGCTGATCGTATTTTTCATGATCGAAAATGACCATGCGGGCTACCGCAGCAAGATCATTATCGGTACGGCATGCGGGATCGCGTACCTGATCATGGTAGATTATGTGTTCGGGTTTACGAGGTGGTCGTTAAATTTTGCGGTTCCGGGCGCATTGCTCGCGACGGATCTGATGATCATTGTATTGATGTTTGTCAATATGCGCAGCTGGCAGAGCTATCTGTTATTTCAGATTTTTATGACGCTGTGCAGCGGCGTATGCGTACTGCTGTATTTTGCGGGAGTCATTACCGTACCGGCCATGAGTTATATTGCGTTTGGGTGTTCGCTTACGATGTTTCTCGCGACGTTTATTATCGGCGGGAAACGGGCCGGGAATGAGCTGAAGCGCAGGTTTCATGTCTGACAGGAGACAGGATGGAAAAGGAAGCATATGAAAACGGAAGAAAAGACAGAAAAACAGGATGATAAAAAAAGCAGTATCCGCGCCGCGATTGTGCGGGATACGATTGCGCGCATGACGGCGGACCGTATTTTGGGGCCGAAAATACAAAAAGGCGAGCTGCGCAAAAATATGGTGGAGCCGGCCTGGAAATGTCCGGAATGCTTTACGATGGAGGAGATTTCACTGGAGCATTGCAGGGCGGAGCTGCTGCGTTTAAAGGAAGGCAGGAATACGGAACGCGCCATTCTGCAGCTCCATGGCGGCGGTTATATCGGCGCGATGCGCAATAAATACCGTTCGTTTGCGGGGCTTTATAATGAGCTTGGCCGGGGGATCGATGTGCTGACGCCGGATTACCGCGTTGCACCGGAGGATCCGTACCCGGCGGCTTTGGAGGATGCGCTTGCCGCTTATGAGTGGCTGCTTGCGGCAGGATTTGCGGCAGACCGGATCGTTGTCGCCGGGGATTCCGCGGGCGGCGGGCTTGCGCTTGCGCTCTGCCTGTATCTGAAAGATCATGGGATGGCGCTGCCGGAAGGGCTGATCCTGATGTCGCCATGGACAGACCTGACGGCGGGCGGGGAATCTTATGAAGCGAATTATACGAAGGACCCGCTGTTTGGAAATACGCGGGACAGCATGATTTATAACCTGTATTACGTCGGGGACGACGATCCGCGCAATCCGTATATCTCGCCGCTTTTTGGCGAATACGAAGGGTTTCCGCCGATGCTGGTGCAGGTCGGATCGATTGAGATGCTCCTCAGCGATTCGACTTCGCTTGCGCAGAAGGCGAAAGAGGCGGGCGTAAAGGTGCGGCTCAGCATTTATGAAGAAATGTTCCATGTATTCCAGATGGCGGAGCTGATGCTGCCGGAGTCGAAGCGGGCATGGGAAGAAGCGCGCCGCTTTTTGCATGTGCTGGACCGGATGCGGCAGGAGAACCTGAGCGCGCAGGAAGAGGAGGACATTTATCTGCATACCGAAGACGGAAATGGGGCGGAAAACTGATGGAGACGGGCGCGGATCAGGTATGCCGTCTCTGTCCGCGAAACTGCGGCGTTGACCGGGCAAATGCGCGCGGCGTATGCGGGCAGCCGGACGCCCTGCGCGCGGCGCGCGCCGCGCTCCATATGTGGGAGGAGCCATGCATTTCCGGAAGCAGCGGTTCCGGCGCGGTTTTTTTCAGCGGGTGCCAGCTGCACTGTGTGTATTGCCAGAATGACGGGATTGCAAATGGCTCTGTGGGCTGGACGGTGTCCGGGCAGCAGCTCTGCGATCTGTTCCTGCGCCTGCAGGAACAGGGCGCGAATAACATCAACCTTGTAACGCCGGACATTTATGCGCCACAGATTGTTCCGGCGCTGGAACTGGCAAGGCGGCATGGACTGGAGCTTCCGGTTGTGTACAATACGTCTTCTTATGTATGCGTGGATACGTTAAAGCGGCTGGAAGGGCTGATTGACATTTATCTGCCGGACGTGAAATATTACAGCCCCAAAAGGAGTATGCGCTATTCCCACGCGCCGGATTACTTTGAGGCTGCCTGCGCCGCGGTAGAAGAGATGGCGCGGCAGGCGGGGCGCGCGCGGTTTTATCTCCGCAGGGCGGACGGCGGCAGGGAGGATATCGCGTCGGAGGAGCCCTTTGCGGCGCTGGAGGAAACTTATGCGGGCCAGGGGCAGGTCCTGATGAAACAGGGCGTGATTGTGCGCCATCTGCTGCTCCCGGGCGGACTGACGGATGCAAAAAACGTGTTGAAATATTTATTTACGGCTTATCAGAATACTATTTATTACAGTATTTTAAGCCAGTATACGCCGGTAAACATATTGCCGCAGTATCCGGAATTGAACCGCACATTACGGCGCAGCGAGTATCGGGCGCTGGTAGATTACGCGGCGGGGCTTGGCATTGAAAACGGGTTTATACAGGAAGGCGGGACGGCAAAGGAGAGTTTTATCCCGCAGTTTGATGGTACGGGATTGTCATAGATTTGATTTTTGGGTTGCCAAAAAGGGAATGCTTCTTTATAATAGAGTCAGGTACAGTTTGGAGCAGAATGGAGTGTAAAATGTCAGAACAGGATTTCAGAGAGGTGGACAGCGTCGGCGATGGGAAAAAAACGGCGGTCGGCGCGGACGCCGCAGAAGATAACAGGGATTACGAAGACGTCTGCTATATCTGCCGCAGGCCGGAGAGCAAGGCGGGAAAAATGATCAGGATACCGAATAATATCTGTATCTGCCAGGATTGTATGCAGCGGACGTTTGACAGTATGAACCAGTCGGGGTTCAGCATTGATGATATGTTTGGGGCTGACCCGTCGCGGGCGTCATCCGGGAAGACGCCGAATATCAGCATGATCCATTTTGGCGATCTGCAGAATATGCTGTCGCAGATTCCGCAGCCGCAGAAGATCAGGAAGAAAAAGCCGAAAGAAAATCAGGCGCCGCCTGTATTTGATATCAGCGCGATCCCCGCGCCGCATAAAATCAAGGCAAAGCTGGACGAATATGTGGTCGGGCAGGAACACGCGAAAAAAGTGATGTCGGTTGCCGTATATAATCATTATAAACGGATTACGGACGGCGCAAAGGACGATGTTGAGATTGAAAAGTCCAATATGCTGATGGTCGGGCCGACCGGTTCGGGCAAGACGTATCTGGTGAGGACGCTGGCAAGGCTTTTGGATGTGCCGCTTGCGATTACGGACGCCACGTCCCTGACAGAGGCGGGGTACATCGGCGATGATATTGAGAGCGTGGTGTCAAAGCTTCTGGCAAATGCGGACAATGACGTCGAGCGCGCCGAGCATGGGATTATTTTTATTGATGAGATCGACAAGATCGCGAAGAAGCGCAATACGAACCAGCGCGACGTCAGCGGCGAATCGGTGCAGCAGGGGATGCTCCGGCTCTTAGAGGGCGCGGAGGTCGAGGTGCCGGTCGGGGCGAGCAGCAAGAATGCGATGGTGCCGATGGTGACGGTGAACACAAAGGATATTTTGTTCATCTGCGGCGGGGCTTTTCCGGATCTGGATGAGATTATAAAGGAACGCCTGAATAAAGAAGCGTCCATTGGTTTCCATGCGGATTTAAAGGATAAATACGATAAAGAGGAAAATCTTTTGACGAAGGTTACGGTCGAGGACGTCCGGAAGTTTGGCATGATACCGGAGTTTATCGGGCGGCTTCCGATTTTATTTGCGTTAGAGGCGCTGACGGAGGATATGCTTGTCCGCATCTTAAAGGAGCCGAAAAATGCGATCATCCGCCAGTACCAGAAACTTTTGGAATATGATGAAGTGAAGCTGGAGTTTGAGGACGCCGCGCTCCATTCGATCGCGCGCAGGGCAAAGGAGAAAAAAGTCGGCGCGCGCGCGCTGCGGGCGATTCTCGAGGAATTTATGCTGGATATTATGTATGAAGTCCCAAAGGACGATAATATCGGCGTAGTGGTCATTACAGGAGATTATGTAGACGGAAAGGGCGGCCCGCGCATTATGATGCGCGGTTAAGCGGAAGATAAGGAGGAGTTTATGGGAGATTCATATGCAGAGGCGATCGTGCGTGATGAAAAAGATGTGAAAGGGATCCAGTTTAAGGCTGGCATGATTTTTCTGACGCTTGTTATCCTGCTCATCGGCGCAAGGTTCGATATGTTTATTCTGACGCTTGGGATTCTTATGATCCCGGTTGATTTTATTTTGTTTAAAAACAGGTGCAGGGAATATGAGTACCTGCTCGTGTCGGAGGAACTGGAAGTGACGCTGATCAAGAACCGGAAGAAGCGCAAGAAACAGGGCGTTTATCCGCTGGTGGAATTGCAGTGCATGGCGCCGATCTCGTCGAAACGGCTGGACGGGTATCGCCATAATCCGAACCTTAAGGTGCGGAATTATTCTTCGGGTAATCCGGAACACAGGATTTACAGCATGATACTTCCATGGCAGGGCGCCATTATGGAGCTGCAGGTCGAGCCGACCGAGGCGATGATGCAGGAGATCAGGAGACGGCATGCGAGTGTGGTGTATGAGGATTGAGAACAAAGCGCGGTACGGGATGGCAGCTGCGCATAAAGCGGCGTCAACCAACAAACTGAAATAGGATAAGTATCTGCTTACCATTAGGGAAGCAGGTACTTATTTTGGCTTGGGGGAAATATATGCGGAGAGCTGTGGTGTGGTAATTATGAAAGTGAATTTTTTGAAGAAAACAGCTCCGCAATCAGAAGAAAGACCACATTTTAGTGACCGGTAGAGAAGAAAATAAGGAATGGCTGTTGCATTAAGTGTAACAGCCTGCAGGTTTTAAGTGCAGAACTTTTTGGAGTTGCTGCTTCGACATTTAGAAGTTGAAGCAAGCAGCTTTTTCTCTGCATTTTAGAACCTTTTCCGGCAGCAAGAGAGGATAAAACAGTTTCAAGATCACAATAAAATTATTTGTTGTCAAAGAAAATACTTTGAAAAGAGATAATTTTATTGAGAAATTTAAAAATAAAAAGCGATTTAAAAACCCATAAAAGTGTTGCGGTAAAATATACATAAGTGATAAGATAAAGACAACAAAAGGATACAAAAAGTATCCGGACAAATGAAAATTGGAGGTAATCATTATGAAAAAATTAGTAAAAGTTTTAGCGCTGGTATTGGCGCTGACTTTAGCGATGGCACCGGCAACGGAAGCTCAGGCAGCTACGACTACTTTAAGAATGAACGCAGCAAATGATACTTTTTTTGCCGCTAAAAGTTCTAAGAAGACAGTTACAAAAACTGGTAACTACAATGTAAAGATTTCTAAAAAGGTAAAGAATGGTCAGGCAGGATCTTTTATTGATTTCAAAGCACCAAAAGCTGGTGTGTATCAGATCAAGATGAGCAATCTGCACTGTGCGAAGAATAAAGAGGGCAATTACGTAGATGTTTGTATGTGGACTGTGGATAAGGACTATTGTGTTGCTGATCGGACATACTATTTTACTGGATTGAAGAATTACAACAGCATTACACTGTGCGATAAGAATTATTATGCAGAGTATCAAAGAATATATGGCAAGAAAGATCATGTGAAAAGTGCAACGATTAACTGTAAATTGAAAAAAAGTGATCACTTGATTATTAGCCTTGATGGTTTTGGCAGTTGGTATAGCGCAAATGAGGTAATAGATACATTCGCATTCGATATGAAGATTACAAAGAAATGATAGAATCAATCAGGTGTAACAGCCTGTTAGGTTCTTAAAATACAGAACTTTTCGGAGTTGCTGCTTCAACATTTAGAAGTTGAAGCAAGCAGCTCCTTTTCTGTATTTTAGAACCTTCAAGTAATGAACAAAAAGAATGAAAGGGGGCTTGATAAGTTGAGAGTATCAGGCATTAGACTAAGAAGTTTGGCGACACTGTTTTTAGCATTGCTTTTAGCCATACCGATTTTGTGTAGTCAGCGAATATCGGTGAGAGCAGAGGAAACAGCTGCGAAGATAACGCTTGAAGCCGATATGACAAGCTTTAAGACAGTCACTGTTGGGGATACAACCTATCGTATGGCACAGATGAGAGGCAAGTACCTGAAAGAAAAGTTGGGTTGTTCCAAGGTAGATGCGAAACAACTGTATCTGGTGTGGGTGAATGTAGACAAGCGAGCATCCAGCACAAATACATGGTATACGAAAAAAGTGTATTTGCATGAGAATCCTGTCAGCAATTACAATGTAAGTGGACTGGAAGCGCATAATAACAATCTTTTAGCCTATATGAATACTTCCAATGATAAACAAGATGATAAATCTGGCAAGAAAACTGTTACTCCGTCACAGACTGGGATTCCATGTGATTCCAGTCAGACAGAAACGTTGTTTTATTACAGTTCTACAGTATTGCAAGATAAAGTTAGTAAAATTGAGAAAGATCGCTTTACAGTATACTTGTCCCCACTTATCGACCATAAAGTTGATGGTCAGGCGAAGAACCAGGATTATATGACGGCTTGGGCTTGGTACACGAATCAGGGGAGCGGATGCTACTGGGCAGATTCCAACTATGGCCATTTGTTCAATTTATCAGATTTTGCCATGAGAATATGCGGAAAGCACATTGCTGTGTTTTCCGTTAAGTGGTATAATGTGAATAATTGGCGAAGGCGGCCCGGCGGCGGTCCGTAAATAGGAGATCAGGAAGCGGGAGGAAAAGATTATGGGAGAAATGAGTGAAACGGCAAAAAGCATCGTGCGGAAACTGGGGTATCCATGCCGGGTTTTTGCGGAAAAGACGCCGTATGAGGATATCGTAAATGCGTATCATGCGGCGGTTGAAAGAGGAAAAAAAGAAGGATTTACGCCTGTGCTGGTTCCGGTGGATGATACGTTGGAGGATTTTTTGGGTTATCTTGCGGATGACGGCTATTCGGCTGAAAATGTGTTAAAAGAAGAAACGCGGTCCGGAAAAGAGATTTTACAGGAAAGGTTTGCGGAGTATTCCGGTCAGAATGAAGAAGATTTTGACATGGATATGGATGAATTTATCGGGGAATATGACGGCGAACCGGATGAGATGGCGGATTTTTCTTCCCTATATGATTATAATACAGGGGAGACGGCAGAAGTGATTTTAGTGGAAGCTCCGACCAAAAATCCATGGGAAGCGGTGGCATATATCCCGTTTGGCGGGTGGAATGAATGCCCGGATCCGGGGGAGATGGCGGCAATCTGTAAATACTGGTATGAGGAATATGGAGCGGTTCCGGTTACAATTTCAAGTGATGTATTGGAAATGTCTGTTCCTGCGCCGGTCGGCGAAGCGCGGGCTTTGGAGGCTGCGAAAGAGCATTACGCCTTTACGCCCGACCGGGTAGACCAGGGAACGCAGACGGGGACGCTGAGCGAGGTGGCCGCAAGCGTTGCCGTGTCAAAGATCTGGTTCTTCTGGTGGGATTGATGCGAGAAGCGCGATTGATCCGGTGATGGGAACGGACAGACATATGCTATTTGGAATATTTTGATATGGGAGGCGGCATGACAGAAAAAGAAGAAATGGCAAGGGCGTTTTTCCGGGAAGGCTATAATTGTTCCCAGTCGGTGATGCTTGCGTTTTGCGAAGAGGCGGGCATAGAGCGGGAACTGGCGCTTCGGCTCTCATCTTCGTTTGGCGGCGGCATGGGCAGGCTGCGGGAGGTGTGCGGGGCGGTCAGCGGTATGTTTATGGCGGCGGGATGCCTGTATGGTTACAGCGCGCCGAAGGATATGCAGGCCAAGAAAGAGCATTATGCGAGGATACAGGAGCTGGCGGCGCGGTTTAAGGAAAAAAACGGCTCGATCGTCTGCCGGGAATTATTGGGAAAAGCGGGGAAAGATAACAGCCCGGTTCCGAGTGAGCGGACAGAGGAATATTATAAAAAACGCCCCTGTGAGGAAATGATCGGGACGGCGGCGCGGCTGATGGAGGAATATATGCGGGCGCATCCGTTGGAAACCGATGTGTAGTCTCGCAGGAAGCGGGCGGCAATGTCGGCTGCATTTGAACCGATAACGCGCCAATGTTCCGGACGTATTGACAATAGCGGGGGCAAATGGTATTATTTTATAATATACAATTACGGAAATAACGGGCTGAAAGATACAGATTTTGGTAAAAATGCATAGTCTGGATGGATGTAAGGAGATACGGTATGGGAATGGAACAGGTGGCAAATTTAAACGCGCAGTCGAATGACCGGTGGAGTGAGGCGGAGATCCTGCGGGACAGCAGGATTTTGGAGCATACGCATTCATTTATCGTAGAATATAATTTAAAGGACGGGCAGTGTTATATTGATCCGGCGCAGCGGAAATATGTATATGGCGACTGGAACGCAGAAGGGCTGAACATAAAAAAAGATTACCGCCATATCGTATTGCGGGAGGATATTCCCGTACTGCAGAATTTTTTTGATTTTGATACGCTCCAGGCGGGAGATTCACGCAGCGTTGACGTGCGGTTTTATGTAGAGGCGCACGCATATGAGTGGTTCCGCGTGACGCTTGTCTGTTACGGAAATACGCAGGGAGAGAAAGAGCGCGTGCTGATTACATTTACCAATGCGGAAAAAGAGCTGGAGACGGTGCAGAAGCTGCAGTTTTTGCTGGCAAGGGATTCCCTGACGCACATCCCGAATCTGGACACGTTCACGCGCATGACGTCAGACCTGATCCAGAAATATCCGGAACGCAGCTTTGCGATCATCCGTATGGATATTGATAAGTTCCGCATTGTAAACCAGATGTACGGGACGACGGAAGGGGATAATATCCTGCGGTTTTTAGGCGTCCGGCTGCAGGAGTGGATGGAGTCGCTTTCGGAAGATGTTACATATTGCAGGATCGCTTCGGATATGTTTGGCGTATGTATGCCGTCGGACGCAGAGCAGATTGAAAAGCTGATCAGCTTTCTGCAGCAGGCGTTGAAAAGCTATCCGATTCATTTTGATATGGTGATGTCTTTTGGCATTTATATTACATCGGAAGAGGACAGGCAGGAGCGCGTGAGCGTTTCCATCCTGATGGATCGCGCGGCGGCTGCGCAGCGCACGATCAAAAACAGTTACGTGAACCATGTGGCGTATTATGACAGCGGCATCCGGAAAAAGGAAATCGCGGAGCAGGTCATTGTTTCGGAAATGAAGAGCGCGCTGGAGACGAATCAGTTTCAGGTTTATCTGCAGCCGAAATGTGAGATGGATACCGGAAAGATCATCGGTTCGGAGGCGCTTGTCCGCTGGATCCATCCGAAACAGGGCATTATTTCGCCGGGTGAATTTGTGCCGGTGTTTGAAAAGAACGGATTTATCTCGGAACTGGATTATTTCGTGCTGGAAACGACTTGCGCTATGATCCGCAGATGGCTGGATGAGGGGCGCAAAGTCTATCCGATCTCGGTCAACGTATCAAGGACGGATTTATATAATCCGAATCTTTTAAAGCAGATTCAGGAGTGCGTGGGCAGATATGACGTGCCGCATGATCTGATCGCGTTTGAGCTGACGGAGAGCGCGTTTGTATCCGATAATATGCAGCTGTATAATCTGGCGAAGCTGCTGCAGGAAAATAATTTCCATGTATTGATGGATGATTTCGGGAGCGGGTATTCCTCCCTGAATTCTTTGCGGGAAATACCGGTGGATGTATTAAAGATTGACCTGAAATTCCTGCCGCCGTCGCCGGATGATGAGCGCGGAAACGTGATTCTGCGTTCCGTTGTGGAAATGGCGAACCGGCTTGGCCTGGAAACAGTCGTAGAGGGTGTGGAAACGGTTGAGCAGGCGAAATTTTTATTGTCGATCGGGTGCAGAAATGCACAGGGCTTTTATTTTTACCGCCCGATGCCGGTCTCTGATTATGAACAGTGCCTGGAAAAAGAACCGGCGATGTCCGGCGTGGGGATGCAGAAAAGTGAAACAGGAAAAAAAGCGTAAATAGTAGGAGGAGTAGCGTTATGGAAAACCTGATTCTGGTAGTGGATGATGCGAAGTTTGCCAGAGTTGTGACAAAAAAAGCATTGCAGAATGGCGGCTATGATAATATTATCGAGGCGACGACGGCGGAAGATACGCTGCGGCTGTTTCGGGAACGGAAACCGGATCTGGTGCTTTTGGACATTACGCTTCCGGACAATACGGATCTGACGCTGCTGAAAAAATTGCTGGAGGAAGATCCGGAAGCGAAGATTATTATCAATTCAGCGATCGGGCAGGACCTGATCATTATGGACGCATTAAAAGCGGGAGCAAAAGATTTTATTGTAAAGCCGTTTGATGAAAAAGAGTTTATTAAAATAGTAAATAAAACGCTTGAAAGCTGAAACCGGCGAGACCCTGTATGGAAAAATGGGGAAGGGGAGAAATGGTATGGAATTATATGATCGGAATGGACGGTTGGATTCCGATGTGCAGGATGCATTATATGAGCTTGGAAATGTAGGCGTTGGCATGGCGAGCGTTACAATCGGAAAGATTCTGGGCGTCCGCGTGGAACTTGTCACGCCAAACCTGGTTCCGGCGGACATGGTGGTGGATAAATATCTGCGGCCGGATATCAGGGAAGAAATGGTGGAGCTGCTCATGATGTTCAGCGAGCCGATGCGGGGAGCGGTATTGTTTTCCATGAATCGGAGTTTTATCGGAGACGTGCTGGAAAAGATGACGGGCGAGAAATATGAAAAAGACGCTTTTTACGAAGATGAGATCGCATCTTCCGCGTTAAGGGAGTTTACCAGTATGCTCTCGGCCGCTTATATGAAAGCGATCAGTTCTTATACGGGGCTGCGCATTTATATGTCGCCCCGGATGGTATTTTTAAATAAAGAGCCTTATTTCCTGCGGGATATGATGGCGGAGCTGGAAAGCGTGACGGAACAGGCGATCAGTATTGAGACGAGCTTTATGCTGCTGGACAATAACGGCGGCAGGACGCAGGACGCCGGGCAGATTGCCATGCTGCCGGATGAAAAGACAGTCTGTATGCTGATGGAGTCACTGGGGCTTTAAATACATGATGGATGAAAGGTAAGAGTAGGGGGGAAACTTCTGATATGGCGGTCTGCGCCGGCATGTCCGGAAGTTTTTCTTATATGCGCAGGGCTGCGTATGGAATTTGAGCCAGAGCAAAAGGCAGAAAAAAGAAGGAGAAAAAAATTATGAAAAAAAAGAAACTGGCGGCGGCATTTCTTATCCTGCTCCTTGCGGCGGGCTGTGGAAACGCGGATGATGCGGCGCCGCAGGGGAATGCGGAGACGGAAACAAAAGAGGACGCGCAGACATATGCAGCCGATGGCAAGGCGGAGGAAGAAACGAAAACAGAGGAAGAAACACAGACAGACGCAGCGCAGACAGACGGAACCGAGCAGATAAAAGAGGTGTTGGATTCTGTCTTTGCCGCTGTGCCGGGTACGGCGGGCGGCGCTTTAAAGAGCGTGACCGCAGCCTGCAGATTGTTGGACTGGTCGGAGGATTATGCGAAAACGGCAGAGCCTGCGGCTTTGCAGGAAGCGGCCGGCCAGTGGAGACAGGGAATGCAGGAAGCGGAAGACGGCGTTTATACCGATGACGATATGCTGCAGGCGCTTGCGGCAGTGCAGGCAGACGCGCAGATGATCCTGACGGACCGGGAAGCGATGGCGGATCGTCTGGAAGAGGCGGGCTGTGTGCCGGGGCATGACACGTATACGGAGGAAAATCTGCAGACGGTCTGCGATATTCTTCAGATCGTATTTACACAGGGTTCATAAGAAAAATTATTATGCGAGGAGAACAGAAATGGATTTCTTTGGCGTATTGACCATGGCGGGCGGGCTGGCGCTGTTTATGTATGGCATGAATATCATGGGGGACGGGCTGGCAAAAACGGCGGGCGGCAAGCTGGAGCAGATACTGGAAAAGCTGACGGCGAATACGTTTATGGCGGTTCTGCTCGGCTGCTGCGTGACGGCTGTGATCCAGTCGTCTTCCGCGACAACGGTTATGGTCGTCGGCTTTGTTAATTCCGGCATTATGAAGCTGCAGCAGGCGGTCGGGGTCATTATGGGCGCAAATATCGGGACGACGGTTACGTCGTGGCTGCTCAGCCTTACGGGGATACAGGGCGAAAGCTTTTTTATGCGGTTATTAAAACCGACGTCGTTTTCCCCGGCGCTTGCTCTGGTCGGCGTATGCCTGATCATGTTTGCAAAAAGCGGGCGGAAGAAGGACATCGGGACGATTCTGGTCGGCTTTGCGGTGCTGATGACGGGCATGGAGACGATGAGCGCGGCGGTGGAGCCGTTAGCGGACGTGCCGGAGTTTACAGGGATCCTGATGAGATTCCGCAATCCGGTTCTCGGCATGATCGCGGGACTGATTTTGACGGCGGTTATCCAGAGTTCTTCCGCGTCGGTCGGCATCCTGCAGGCGTTATGCGTGACGGGAGCCGTTAATTTTTCAAATGCGATTCCGATCATTATGGGGCAGAATATTGGCACGTGCGTGACCGCGCTGCTCTCTGCGGTCGGGGCGAGTAAAAATGCAAAACGCGCGGCGCTTGTGCATTTATATTTTAATGTGATCGGGACGGCGTTGTTTATGGCGCTGTTTTATTCGTTAAATGCAGCGATTCATTTTTCTTTTATGAACGCGCCGGTGGATAAAGCGGGGATCGCGCTCGTGCATACGGTGTTTAATATCCTTGCGACCTGCGCGCTGCTCCCGTTTAAGGATGCGCTTGTGAAACTGGCCTGCATGACAATCCGCGATACGGACAAAGATGAGGAGGCGGCGCAGGATGGATTTAAGCTTCTGGACGAACGTTTTCTGGAGAAGCCTGCATTTGCCGTCGCACAGGCAAAGAAAGCGGCGGTTTTAATGGCGCAGGCGTCGCGGGAGGATCTGTTTCTTGCGATGCGGCTGGTTGAAAAGTACGACAAGCACAGCATACGGGAGATCCTTGCGCTGGAAGACCAGGTAGACCGCTATGAGGACGAGCTCGGCACGTATCTGATGAAGATCAGCAGCCGGGAACTGAATCATAAGGATTCGATGGCGGTGACGATGATGCTCCATTGCATCGGGGATTTTGAGCGTATTTCCGACCATGCGGTAAATATCATGCACATCGCGAAAAAGATGAATGATAAGAAGGAGTCTTTTTCAGAGAAAGCGAAAGAGGAGCTGCGCGTGTATGGAAACGCGGTGCAGGATATCGTGACAATGGCGTACCGCGTGTTTGATACGGAGGATGCGTCTGAGGCGACAAAAGTGGAGCCGTTAGAGGAGGTCATTGACGCTTTAAATGATGAAATAAAAAAGAAGCATGTGAAACGCCTGCGGAAAGGAAAATGTACGATCGCTTCCGGTTTTTCGCTCTCGGATCTGATCGCGGATTATGAGCGGATCGCGGATCACTGCTCCAATATCGCAGTTTGCCTGATCCAGGTAAAAGAGGATGGCTTTGAGACGCACGAGTATCTCGGGCAGATGAAGCAGGGGGAAAATGCGGAGTACAAAAAGCGGTATAAGCATTACCGGGAAGTTTATAAGCTGCCTTAACCGATATGCATACGGCCGGGCGGGGAGGATCTTACATGGAGGATGAAAAAATTATAGAACTGTACTGGCAGCGCAATGAGGAAGCATTGGCGCAGACAAGCCAGAAGTATGGGGCATTTTGTTATCATATCGCGCACAATATTTTAAAGGACGGGGAAGATTCGAGGGAATGCGTCAACGATACGTGGTTTAAGGCGTGGATGTCGATTCCCCCGGAACGTCCGGCGTTTTTTCAGGCGTTTCTGGGGAAGATCACGAGAAACCTGTCTTTGGACCGCTACCGTAGGAGCAAGGCGGCAAAACGGGGAAACGGCGCGCTCGAATTGGTCTATGAGGAGCTGGAAGAATGCATTGGCGCATATGATGGCATGGAAAAACAGACGGAGTCGCTTGTGGTCACAGAGGCGCTCCGTCATTTTTTGGAGGAATTATCCCATGACGCCAGGATTATTTTCATCAGGCGTTACTGGTATGCGGACAGCATAGAGGAAATCGCGAAACGTTATGGCATGAGTACGGCAAAGGTCAAGTCCGCGCTGATGCGCAGCCGAAACAGGTTAAAGGAGTTTCTGGAAAAGGAGGGGATTGTGATATGACACAAAAACGTCCGGGAGAACGGCTGTTTGACGCGCTGGGGGACATACCGGAGGAGATGCTCCTGACAGCGGAGCGGGACGGCCTGCAGGAAACGGAAGCAGAAGCGGCGGAGAGCGGGATAAAGCTGCATGGCGGCGAAGAGGGAACGGAGAAAAAAAATACGGCGGTGGAAAAAAAGCGTATTTTCAGCAAAAAGCAGCTGGGCGGCATATTAAAGTATCTGCCGGTGGCTGTCTGCATCTGCCTTGTGGCGGGCGCAGGCTGGTATGTCGTGAGCGGCGCTTTTTTCCAGAAAAGGAGCGCGGGCGACGCCGCATCGTCCGCTGTGCAGGAAGGCGTCAGTATGGACAACGGGGCGGCGGAGGAGTCCGCACAGGATTCCATGCAGGAAGAGAGCGGAGAGACGGCAGGAGCCGGTGACGCCGGTTCGGGCGCATACGACGGCGGATCGCAGCTTCCGGCGCGGTATGATCCATATGAAGGGCCGGTATTTGCCATGACGGTAACGGGAGACGACCAGAACCTGCGCAGCAGCAGGAGCCTTGCCTGTGCGGTTACGGCGGAAGGGGAGTCGCCGCTTTTGCAGATCGCGGATACGTACCGCATAAAAAATACGTCAGAAGAAGATAAGACGGTACAGCTCGTATATCCGTTTGTCACGACCTTAAATCTTGCAGATGGAGCAGGCCGGGATATCCTGGACATTGAAGGGCAGGAGACGTCGGTGCGTTACAGCGCAGGCGCGGGCGTCGGCATGGCTGTGCGCAAGGATCTGCGCGCTGAGCTGACGGTGGAGGACTATAAGGAGCTTTTGGAGGATGAAGAGGCGGATTACCAGATGGATGCGCTGGAAAAGGCGGAGGACTGGTATCGGGAGGTCAGCGTTTATACGTTTTCTGATATTGAGATCTCGGAGGAACATAGCGCATGGGACGTCCCGGTGGTGGGCGTTGCCGCGGAGGAAGACGCGGATATCCTGACGTATGGATTTGATTACAGCAGCGGGCGGGAAGACGGCGTTTGGCAGCACTGTTTTTTTGCGGATGAGTCGGAGCGGACGCTTATGCTGATCGTGACGGGCAATCAGGAGCGGGAGCCGCAGCTTGGGTATTACGCGAATCTGGACTGTGAGGAAGAGATTTCGGGGATCAGCTGCGAGATGGAAAAGCAGACGATGACTTATGGGGAAGCCCTGCGCCTTTGCGGAAAAGCGATGTTAAAGCAGTTGCGGGAGGAGTACGGGCAGGGTGCCTATCAGGGCGCGCTGCCGCCGTATCTGGATGATGATATGATGTATCAGGCGCTGACTTCGTTTTGTGGGGAGGAGGCGTTTTATGATACGGTGGCGCAGCAGTACCATACGGTAAATATCCAGGAGGCGTACACACAGCTTCTGGCGGAAACGCGCGTGGTGTATGCGATGGCGATGGCGACGGTGCCTGCAGGCGGTTCCATACGGATTACGGCAAACCTGCAAAAACGGGAGCCGCAGCTTTCTTATGCATTTGAGGAAAGTACGGTCTTTCCGGAGGAGGCGTATGGCTATGATTTCCTGCCGGACGGGGCCGACCGCCTGCATATCCGCCATGCGGCGCTGTCGCTGGTTTTGCCGGAGGGGTGGAAGGTTCTGGATGGAACCGCAAATGCGGACGGGAAGCTTGCGTTTGAAAAGAAAAAAAACCGTTTGCTGGCGGAGATGGAAAAAAAGGCATATCATTTGCAGTTGTCCCCGGCGACAGAAACGGCGGCTGACCGGGAATAAGGTTTGTTTTGAATCAAAAACATCTGAAAAATGGGATTGATTTCTGCATTTGTTAGTGCTTAAATAATAGTAGCGCTATAATAAATATGAAGGAGAGGTTTTATATATGTATGGTTTTGGGCAGATGATCCAGATTCTGAAAAAGAATCCGAAAAAAATTGTTTTTACAGAAGGCAGCGATCCGCGTATTCTGGAAGCGGCGTCCCGTATGCTTGCGAGCAATTTCCTTTCTCCGATTTTAGTTGGGGACGAGGACGAAATTTTTGAATCCGCAGAGGAAAACGGATTTAATATCCGCGGGGCAAGCGTGATCGACCCGACAAAGTACGACGATATGGAAGCGATGGTCGATCTGTTCTGTGAGCTGCGCAAGTCCAAAGGCGTGACAAAGGAACAGGCGAGGGAGATCTTAAAGCAGGCCAATTATTTCGGGACAATGCTCGTGAAAATGGGCGTTGCGGACGCCCTGCTTGGCGGCGCGACGTATTCGACGGCGGATACCGTCCGTCCGGCGCTGCAGCTGATAAAGACAAAGCCGGGAAACAGCATTGTATCGTCCTGCTTTATTCTGGTGCGTCCGTCCGCGACAGGCGAGAACGAAGTGCTTGCTATGGGAGACTGTGCGATCAATATCAAGCCGAACGAAGACGAGCTGGTTGAGATCGCATTGGAGACGGCGGAATGCGCAAAGATTTTTGGCATCGACCCGCAGGTTGCATTTTTAAGTTATTCTACCCTGGGTTCCGGCGCGGGCGAGGATGTGGATAAAATGCGCAATGCGGCGAGGAAGACAAAGGAAAGGGAGCCTTCGCTTCCGGTAGAGGGCGAGCTGCAGTTTGACGCGGCGGTTTCCATGCGTGTTGCGCGCACGAAGTGCCCGGATTCCAAAGTGGCGGGACATGCCAATACGTTTATTTTCCCGGATATCAATGCGGGGAACATCGGCTATAAGATCGCGCAGCGGCTCGGCAATTTTGAAGCGTACGGGCCGATCCTGCTCGGATTAAATGCGCCGATCAATGACCTTTCCAGAGGCTGCAACGGTTCGGAAGTGTACTCGATGGCGATCATTACGGCGGCGCTGGCTTAAGGAAGGATTTTATCATTATGAGATAACTGCCGGGTGGGATTTTTGAAAAGATTCCCGCCCGGGTTTCTTTTGTGTCACAGTAAAAATGGGGTTGCCGCATAATTTCTGATTGCGGCTGCCCGTGACTTATGCGCGGTATTCCTCCGCCAGCTTCTGAAATGCAGGCAGCGCTTTTTCAATCCGTTCCGTCGGCACGCAATAGGAAATCCGAACATGCCCCGCGCAGCCGAAGCCGCATCCCGGCACAATGAGCAGATGGTGCGCTTTGGCGCGTTCGCAGAACGCCTCATCATCCGGCTCTAAGGATTGCGGGAACATATAAAATGTGCCGTTTGGCTCAACGACCTGGTATCCCATATCGCGCAGCCCATGCAGCAGCAGATTCTTATTTGTTTCATATATGGAAATATCCGCAGTCTGGTCCGCGCAGGCGGCGCAGACGCGCTGGAACAGGCCCGGCGCATTAACATAGCCTAAAGACCGTCCGGCGCCTGCAATCGCAGCGTAAACGAGCGGAGCATCTTTGGCTTTTGACGGAACCAGCACGTAGCCGAGCCGTTCCCCCGGCAGGGAGAGCGACTTAGACCAGGAGTAGCAGACGAGCGTATTCTCATAATAATCTGGCAAAAACGGGACGGTTGTGCCGGAAAACACAATTTCACGATACGGCTCGTCGGCAATTAAATAAATCGGATGCCCGTATTCTGCTGATTTTTCGCGGAGAATGTCCGCAAGCCGGCATACGGTTTCCTCGGAATAGACAACGCCGGACGGATTGTTCGGAGAGTTGACAATGACGGCTTTTGTGGCAGGCGACAGCGCGCGTAAAAAAGCGTCAAAATCAATCTGGAACGCGGATGTATCGGCGGGCACGATAACGGGTTTTGCGCCCGCGCCTTCCACAAATACGGTATATTCCGGAAAATACGGGGCAAAGATAATGACTTCATCGTCTGCGTTGCAGAGCCCATGGAAACAGCAGCACAAAGCGGCGGCGGCTCCGACGGTGAGATAGAGATTATTCGCTGTATAATCCGTCCCGAACCTGCGGTTGATGGAAGCTGCGATCGCGGAGCGCGCCTCTGCGTCGCCCTGTGCGCTCGTGTAACCATGCAGTGCGACCGGATCGGTTTCTTTTATGATTTTTATCGCTGTTTCATTGACACATGCCGGAGCAGGGACGCTCGGGTTCCCGATCGAAAAATCAAATACGTTTTCCGCGCCGATTCTGGCGGCCTCCTGTTTCCCAAATTCAAACAGCTCCCGGATGACAGAACGCTGTGTGCCGAGAGCGGTCATTTTTTCATTTAACATAAAAAGCGCTCCTTTTGCTGAATTTTTTCTATCTTTTATGTTAGAACAATACGGATAAGCTGTCAAGACATTACCGGAAGGAGGGCGGCAAACCATATTGAAAAAATGAAGGAAATAGGTTATATTGTAGATAACACTAAAAACCAGTCATATTCTTTTCATGGGGAGGGAAAGGGCGATGAAAAAGAAGAAAAAGCTATGGGCATACGGCGCGGCGGCCGCGCTTGCGGCGGCAGCCTTGCTTGGCGGCGTGGGAACATTGATCGGCATGAATGTGCGCCTGATGAAGGAAATGCGCGCGCAGGAAGAACAGGGAAAAAAGGTGATTCAGTTTGTTGATGATGAGCGGGAGCGGCAGGCAAAAGAGGCGGAGCAGGAAAATGTTTACCAGGAGGATGGGTACAAAGTCATGGATAAGTACGAAATCCGCAGCACGAAGCAGATTTCCGACGCCTATTTAAAAAACGACCCGTCCGGCCTCGGAGCGGAGGACCGGGAAACTTATGATATGGCGAAAAAGCTGATGGGCCAAATAATCAAAGACCAGATGTCGTGTTATGAAAAAGAACTGGCAATCTATGACTGGATGGTGGAAAATATCAGTACCGGGAGCGGGCATGTGATTACCCTGCCGGGCCAGAATACGGAGTGTTTTACGCCGCATGATGTGTTTATCAATAAAAATGCGGTATGTGTGGGTTATGCAACGACGTTCCGGCTGCTTGCAAATATGGCGGGGCTTGACGTGCATATTGTGCATAACGATTATCATTCCTGGGATCTGGTGCAGCTTGATGACGGCGAATGGTACCATGTGGATGTATATTCTGATTCGGGCAGTATAAAGTACCGTAATTTTAATATGACGGATGATGCAGCCAAAAGCGGGCATGACTGGGACGGTTCCTCGCTGCCGGAAGCAAAGGGCACGAAGTATTCTTATGCGGTGCAGAATGCGAAGCCGCTGAAAAGCATGAACAGCCTTCCGGAAAAAATCAGGCAGGCAATTGATAAAAGGCAGCGCTGTCTGTTTTTTAAGTTCCCGGAGGCGCCCGGCGAGGAAGAATTAGCGCTTGCGGACCAGACGATAAACCTGATCAGGCAGGCGGTTGTCATGCTGCCGGAGGGGGCCAACCTGGATATCAGCGGTATGTGGGTTCCCAATGGCGTAGATGATAATTATATTCTGGCAATCTATATTAATGATTACTCAAATAATGTGAGCAGCCTGCCGCCGGAGCAGATGTCAGAACTTGTAAAACGGATCAATGAAACCTTCGGGACGATGGTTCCGGATCCGAATGACATGGGGACGGCGGGCATGGAGGAAATGCCGGTTACGGAAGACAGTTCTGCCGGGGTTAACGCCATGGCGGACGGGACGGATGTATTTACATCATACTGGGAATAAAAAGAATCCGTTCTGCCGGGGCTGACGCCATGGCGGACGGGACAGTGACCGGAGGATCGGACGCGGTGGCGCAAGAGCCATGACAGGCGGCATGGCGAAGTTGTGGATGTTGGAGGAATCATATGAAGCGGTTATATAAAAAAACAGTTGCTTTATTGTGCGCGTTTGCGCTTGCAGTTACGTCAGGCTGCGGCAGCGAAAAAAATCCGGATCGGCCAGAGGGGCATGAACCGTCAGACGAGGCGGCGGTTGACATGAATCAGCTGCGGGAGGCTATGCTGGCGGCGGATACGACGCTGCCCGAGATGAAGCTCGCATCCAGTGAGGATGAAAAGGGCGAGCTGAATTTTACGGTATTTTCCGATTTTGATTACAGCCGGGTGCAGGCTTACTTTTATGCTTATGCGGCGGAGGGCGGCCCGCAGGAGATTGCGGTAGTGGAACTGAAGGAGGCGGGAGATGCGGCCGCGCTCATGAATACGTTAAAAGACCATATCGAGCTTCGCAAAGGCGCGCTCGGCGCGTACGCGCCGGATCAGCTTGCGATGGCGGAACATGCGGTCTTAAAGCAGTACGGGAAATATGTTGCGCTGATCATTTCAGAAAAGAGCGGACTTGTGCAGCAGGCGCTTGCGGAGCTGCTGGAAAGATGAGGATAAGAGGCAATGGTATTTAGCAGTATCGTTTTTCTGTGCGGTTTTTTGCCGGCTGTCCTGCTCGTATATTTTCTGGCACCGAAGCGGCTGCGGAATCTGTGGCTGCTTTTGGCGAGCCTGTTTTTCTACGCATGGGGCGAGCCGCGTTATATCCTGATCATGCTTTTTTCAACTGTTTTTGATTACTGCAACGGGCGGCTGATTGAATTTGCCGGAAAAAAGGGCAGGCGCAATACGCTTGGGCGGGCGGCGCTGATCATTTCTGTGGCCGGAAACCTGGCGGTTTTATGTTTCTTTAAATATACGGATTTTGTGATAAATACGGTCAATGCGCTTGCGGGGACGCAGCTTGGGCTGCTGGGGCTGACGCTTCCGATCGGCATATCGTTTTACACGTTTCAGACGATGTCATATACGATTGACGTTTACCGGGGTGAAATAAAGGCGCAGCATAACCTGATTTCGTTTGGCATGTATGTATGCCTGTTCCCACAGCTTATTGCCGGCCCGATCGTGCGCTATAAAGATATCCAAAGGGACGTGGACAGGCGGGAACTGTCCGCGGAACAGACGGCGCGCGGCCTGCAGCGTTTTTTGATCGGGCTTGCAAAAAAGGCGCTGCTTGCAAATCAGATCGGGGCGCTCTGGGATGGGATCCGGAAGCTTACGGGCGCGGACATGAGTATGGCGATGGCGTGGCTTGGCGCCGCGGCGTTTACGTTCCAGATTTATTTTGACTTTTCCGGTTATTCCGATATGGCGATCGGATTAGGGGAGATGTTCGGCTTTCATTTTCCGGAAAACTTTGACCACCCGTATGAGGCGGGAAGCATTACGGAATTTTGGCGGCGGTGGCATATGACGCTCGGCGCATGGTTTCGGGAATACCTTTATATTCCTCTGGGAGGCAGCCGGAAGGGACTGCCGGGGCAAATATGCAATTTATGGATTGTGTGGTTCCTGACCGGGCTGTGGCATGGAGCGGGATGGAATTTTATTTTGTGGGGCATGTATTACTTTGTGCTGCTGGCACTGGAAAAATGTGTGCTCTGGCGGGTTTTGGAGCGGGCGCCAAAGCTGTTTTGCCATCTTTATACGATGTTTTTTGTAACGGTGGGCTGGGTGGTCTTTGCGTGTGACGACATACAGGCGTCAGCCGGTTATCTGAAAACAATGTTTGGCATGGGCGCGGCTTATGGGAACAGGCTGGCGCTTTATGAGTGGGAAATCTATGCGCCGTTTTTATGTGTGCTGCTGTTTGCGTCGACGGCGTTTCCGGTGAAGGCCGCAAAAAAGCTTTTCAAAAAACCGCTGCGGCAGCCGCTTTTGATGGCGTATACGGCGGCGCTTCTGGCGCTTTCTCTCGCATTTTTGGTAAGCGGAAGCTATAACCCGTTTTTGTATTTTCGATTCTGAGACAGGAGTTACTATTATGGAACAAAAACATCATCAACCGGCGCTTCCGGCGTGTATCTATGTCGGGCTTATCATCGGCGCATTGTCGCTTGGCGGAATCCTGCTTCTGGCGCTGCCGCAAAAAGAGTATTCTCCGCTTGAAAACCGGTATCTGGCGAAACGGCCGGAGATTACGGCGGATCGGATTTTATCCGGCGAGGCGCAGCGGGATCTGACGGAGGCGGCGGGCGACCAGTTTGCGCTGCGGGATAAGTGGGTGCAGCTTGCGGGCATGACGCAGTTTTTGCTTTTTCAAAGAGAAGTGAATGATGTTTATATCGGAGAAGATTATGCGCTGTTTCATAAGGTGACGGACAGCGATCTGTCCATGAAAAATTACCGGAATAATCTGGGCTATATTGCGGAGCTGGCGGCACAGACCGGGGCGGACGTATCTGTGATGCTTATTCCGAGCCCGGCGACGCTACAAAAGGATAAGCTGCCGAAGCATGCTGTCATCTACGACAGCGCGCCGTATGAGGCGGCGGGCGAAGCATTGTGCGGCGCGGGCAATGTGCGTTTTTTACAGGTGGGGCCGGAAATGGAGCGGCATTTGAGAAAAAAGGAAAAGCTGTATTTTTATACGGATCATCACTGGACGACAGACGGGGCGTATATTGGCGCGGGCGTATATCTGTATTCAAAGGGGAAAACGATCGCGCCGCAGGCCGCATTTGACGTGCGGACAGTGAGCCGGGATTTCTATGGCACAGTGTATTCAAAGGTGGCGGGGCTTTGGCCGGTAAAGCCGGAGGAGCTTGCGGCGCCATGTGCGCTTCCGCAGGGGCTTGTGATAGAAACCGATGGCCCGCCTGCGGATGCGCGCGGCATGGACGGCGCAAGGATCATGCCGGAGCTGAATGGCATTTATGATGAAAGCAGGCTTTCCATGAAAGATCAGTATGCGGTTTATTTCGGCGGGAATTACGGGCGGCTGACGATAAAAAATCCGTCTGCGCAGGCGAACGGGCGGCTGCTGATTTTTAAGGATTCTTATGCGAACAGCATGGTTCCGTATCTGCTGGATGCTTACGCGCAGATTACGATGATCGATCTGCGTTATTATAATGAAACAATTTCGGATCTGATGTCCGAGGGGTGGGACGAGACGCTGTTCTGTTATGAGATGAGCAATTTTATTAACGACCGCAATCTGGTGAAACTGCTGCTGTAAACGCAGGCTGGAAAAAATGTGAGGTTGCGTTTCGTGCGCATATCCGATATAATGAGGGCACAGGAGCAAAAACAGATTGTCCGGAAAACGGTTTTTGGATGGAAAGAAAGGAGAAGCGCATATGAGGAAAAAAGTATTGAGCCTGCTTTTAGCGGCGGCATTGGGAATCGGCGGCATTGCCGCGGGGGGTTACGTGGAGACGGAGACAGAGATCGCTTCTGTGGAAGCGGCGGCAAAACCGTCAGCGTCCGCGGTTGCGTCGGCGGTAAAACAGGCGTATGGCAGCGATTATCTGCCGAATTACCGTCTGGAAAAGGCGGATATCAGGGAACGCTACGGGGTGTCTTCCGCGTGGTATACGTCGGCGTTTGCGGAAGTGCCGATGATCAGCGCGCATGTGGACGAGCTGGTGATCATTAAGACGAAAAATGCCAGCGCAAAAAAGAAGACCTTAAAGGCGATCCGCGCCTATCAGAAAAAATTAAAAGAAAATACCTGCCAGTACCCGGCAAATCTGACCAAGATACAGGCGAGCAAAGTGTATACGAACGGGAAATATGTCTGCTTTATCATGCTTGGGACAGTCAGCGACAGCGTACTGGAAAGCGGGGATGATGCAAAGATCATCAAGGCTTATCAGAGCCAGAACCATAAAGCGGTCAACGCGATCAAAAAGAAAGTTAAGTAGGATCCTGGCTGCGTATGATGGAAAAAATAAAGTCTTTTAAGTGGCGTTTTTTTATTTTTTACGCGGGCGTCCTGCTGTTTTTGGGCGGCGTCGGGCTGACGCTGCTCCTGCCGCCGGATGAGACGTATTCGGCCGCGGAGCGGCGTATGCTGACGGAACGCCCTTCGCCGGATATGGAAGCGCTGGCAGACGGCAGCTTTCAGGAGGCCGGCGAGACGTTTCTTGCGGAGCAGTTTCCGGCGCGGGCGCATTGGGTGACGGCGCAGACGAAATTAGAGCAGCTGATGGGAAAGCGGGAAGCGAACGGTGTATATTTCGGCGCGGACGGTTATCTGCTGGAAAAATATACGGAGCAGGAGATTGACTGGAAACAGGCGAAGCGGAACCTGAAGCGGCTCTCAAAATTTCTCGCGGCGTATCCGCAGGCGCAGGTCATGTTTGTGCCGACGAAAAGCGACGTCTTATCAGAAAAGCTGCCGCCCTTTGCGGGGACGGGGGCTGAAGCGCGTTTTTGGGAGATGGCGGAGGCTTATATAGCCCCGGAACAGCGGATTGACGTGGCGGATATCTTACGCGCGCATGACAGCGAATACATTTATTACCGCACCGACCATCACTGGACGACGCTCGGCGCGTATTATGCCTATACCGCATGGGCGGAAAAAATGGGAATCGCGCCGCTGCAGCCGGAGCAGTTTACCGTAACGCAGGTGAGCGATTCATTTTTGGGCACGACTTATGCAAAAGTGCGCACAGGCGGGCGCGCCGACAGCATTTCGTTATATGAGGCAAAGAACCGCCCGGCGTATGCCATTGATTATAATATGGGCGAGTTCCAGTCGGACAGCCTGTATGACATGGACTGCCTTTCGGGGGCCGATCCTTACAGCGTATTTTTGGGCGGCAATCAGGCGCTGGTCGATATCCGGTCGGACGCGCAGGAAAACGGAAAAACCTTGCTGCTCGTCAAGGATTCTTTCGGCAATTGTTTTGTGCCGTTTGCGGCAATGCATTATGCGCGGACGGTCGTGCTGGATATGCGGAATGTAAATATTCCGGTGGGAAAGCTCTTGCAGGCATATCCTGCGGACGATATCCTGATTTTGTATAATGATATGCAGTTTATGGAATCGACGGATATCAGTAAATTAAAATAATCATCCGGAAGAAAAAGCAGAAAGTATGAAAAATGAAAAGAAGAGCCGTTTTCGGCGCCGCCAGCCATTCAGAGAATGAGAGGGCGCCGGGGGACGGCTCTTTTTTGCGTTATGGGAAATTCCGGGTTTTTCGGAAGTCACTTGCAGGATGTAGATTTTTATGGATTTTCTAATGGAATTATATAAACAGGCGTGGTACAATGTAGCTGTCGGAAATTTTGACAAGATTTTATAAGGAGTGGCTGTGATGGATAAGAAAGTTGATATTATAGAGGATGCAGATGGTAAAAGCATTGTGGTCATCAACGATCTGCGTTTTAAGGGAAGGCGGAGCGTGGACTGGAATATTGTTGAGGATTGCCTGAAAGAATATATCGGGGAGTGCGCAGAGATTACAGAAACTTCGGATGTAGTATACATAGGTACGGATTTTCCGGACGAGTTTGCGCATTCTAAAGATACAAAGGAGCTAAGGGGTGCAAATATGTATGCAAAGGCAAATTCTTCGAGTGTGATTAAAGAGATGATTGAGATTGCCACGAATAAAACTTTTGCAGAGAATTATGCCAGAAAGCACAACACAGATGCAAAATTTGGCTGGTACAGGTATGACACACGTTTTGCAATACCCGTTTATAATGATGCGGGCGAGCTGACAAGGTACAATGTATTTAAGGCAAGAATACTGGTGCGTCATGCAAAAGATGGGAAATTATATCTGTATGATGTTTTGAGAACAAAAAAAGAAACGAGCAAGCCGCTTGAGCAATAGCTGTACGGTCGAAAAACTCATTTCTTTCTGAGATATATTTTAAAGGCATACGGCAGTTTTGTCAAGTATAAAATTAATATTGGTATGGCGTAGATGAATTTGATTATAATTACAATTCAAAAAGGAGAGCGAGGAATGGCATCGAAATCAGAACAATTAGAAAAACTTTTTATTGATTGGGAGTATGCTCAAGAAAATGAACCGGATTCTTCGTGGAAACTGACATGTAGTGGAAAAAATATTACAAAAAGTCATTTTCGAAGAGATGGGATTATTGATGAAGATGTTTTTTCTAAGGAAAAAAGAAAAGTGTTGTTTATTTCAAACGAGGCTAATGATGATGATTATTCAGCTAAGTTTAATTCTAAACCAAGCAATATAGATGATTATCTAAGATATTATAAAACGGGTTTTGATGATTGGAAAGGGAAGATGAGAGAACGGACATCTGCCATATATAAAATTGTTGCAGAAATTGGAATAGATGAAATGTCTGATTCAGATGCAACATGTCATTATGCAGTTATGGATTTAAACAAAAGAGGTGGATGTCATGATGTTGGAAATGCATCACATATTGAAGAATACTGTAGATATTACGAGGATTTTATTAAGAAAGAAATTAAAATAATAAACCCAGATGTAGTAGTATGGTTAAGTGCAAAAACATACGATATGGACTTGCATATTAAATATTTGGAGGCAAAACGAATTGATAGAAAAATATTTTTCTTTATAAATGGTAAAGAGATTCCTGTACTTAGAATGTGGAATACTTCATGTTATCGGTGTAAGATAGAACCCTTACCAGGGTATACAAATAAGATTACCGGGAAATTATGTGCCAAATGTAGAGATGAAATGAAACGATATAATTTGATTTGAGTTTATTTTAGAATATATTTAAATATAAATATAGTACAAAAATGCATAGGTGATATAGAACAAAGTTTATATGTTCGGATTATTTTAAAGAAAAGACTGCCGTTTTGCAAAATTCCATTTGTTTTTACGGCAGTCTTTTGTATTTATATACTTACCATTTTAATATATGGAACCCCCATGGCTCCAGTGTCTTTGTCTCCCCCGCCGGAAATGCTTCGCCGGAAATCAGCTCTGTGCTGTCCGCAGGTATTTCATAGCGGATCGCTTCTCCCGAATAATTAAAGAAATACGTAATCTGTTCCCCGTCATCATTGATCCCCGTCTTGCGGATCAGCGGGAAACGCTCCTCTGGCAGCGCAATCCCAAAGCGTTCCAGCAAGACAGCCAAAAGCCGCTCCAGAGAACCGCCGTCAAAGTAACAGCCGATATAGGCCGCCATGCCCGCGCCGTATTTATGGCAGGTGACGGCTGCATAGTCTTTCCAGAACGGGTTGTCATAACCCGCGATCACTTCCGTACCTTCTTTCGGGATCAAAAGCTCCATCCATTCCGACAGCCGCGGTTTTTCCGGAAAAGCGACGGCATTGCCGGTTAAAGAGGTTTTGCCCGGGAGGGTGAACTGGTCGTAAGTCATGCCAAAACATTCCGTCATGCCAAAAGGCTGGTCGTCCGCATAGATTTTAAGCTGCGTATCCGCAAACGCCGTCCGGAAAGAGGCGATCAGGCAGCCGCCGTTCTTTACGTATGCGTTCAGGCGTTCGATCTTTTCTTTTGACAGCGCGTAGAGCGAGGGCAGGATGATGAGCCGGTATTGGCTTAAATCCGTTTCGGCGTCGTTTATCATATCCATTTCCAGATTTAAGTGATAGCACGCGTCATACAGCCAGCGCACAATTTCGTTATGGTCGCTGATTTCGCCCGCCGGAAATTGGCGGAATGCCGTATTCGAGCGGTTGCTCATCATCATGGCGATCTTATTTTCTTTTTTCAGGTTCTTTAACGTATCGGACAATCTGGCAAAATCCGCGCCGATCGTCATGCATTCGCGGTAGGTGGCGTTTTCTTTCAGGTTATGGCTTAAAATGCCTTTCCAGTAGCTCTCAAGCGAGTTGTGGATGGAATGCCAGTGCCAGTATTCCACGCAGTTTGCGCCGCTTGCCAGATGGGAAAACGCCTGCAGGCGCAGCTGCCCCGGATATGCCAGCCAGCCATGGTTGCCCTGCGCCTCGGTCTCCAGGACAAAATAATTTCCCTTTTTTAAAGAACGCGCGACGTCGCCGCCAAAAGATATTTCCGCCCCTGTCAGGCGCTCCTCGGATAAATGGTAGATGTCCGCGCCCGCCACATCGAGCGCCTCCGCGGCGTCATACTGGTTCGCGTCGGGCTGGAATCCGAACGAATAGCCGCGCCAGCTGTAATCAAAGTTGTGCGTTAAAAACTGGTCCGGCCTGCGGTATTCGTTGATGATGTCCGCCTGCCAGCGGAAAAATCCGGTGACAAGCCCGCGCTGGAAATGCGCAAACTCCGCGGCGAGGCTGCCGTTGATCGTGCCGCGCACATCCGGCATGTCGTCCCAGTTCTGGACGCGGTTTGACCAGTAGTTTAAGCCGTATTCATCATTGAAATCATTGATGTCCGGATACTGTTTTTTTAAGTATTCGACGAACATTGCCTGTACGCGCGGGCCGCAGGCGTCGTAGGGCTTTGTCTCGTTGTCGATCTGGAAGCCGATGATATGTGGATAAGGCTTTACCTCTTCCATCAGGCGGCGGATTATGCGTTCCGCATGTTTCAGATAGCCGGGATGTGTGATGTCCATGTTCTGGCGGCGCCCGTAAAGCTCCTGCCCGTTGTGCGTGAGCGCAAGGATATCCGGGTATTTGCGCACGAGCCATGCCGGGATGGCATACGTCGGCGTGCCGACAATGACGCTGATTCCTGCTTCCTGCGAAGCCTTTAACATGCGGTGCAGGTGGGTAAAATCAAATACGCCGTCTTCCGGCTCCCAGGTGCTCCAGGTCGATTCGGCGATCCGGATCAGGTTCAGGCCGGCTTTTTTCATCATCTCCATGTCTTTGAGCAACCGGTCGTGCGGCATATACTCATCATAGTATGCCGCGCCATAGTATAATTTTTCTGTTTTCATACTTCCTCCTGAAAATTATAAATTCTAAGCATTGAAATTGTACAATTTGTATAACAAACGAAACGAAAACACTTGACGCGGTCAGCAATAGTATGTAAAATTGGTTATGAACAATCGGTTGCGCATTGTTTGCGCAATCCGCCGCGCCGGGCTGTATGGATTATAACACAGGATACATAGAATGTCTATATAGTTGCGCGGTTTTGCGGACTGCTGACGGATGGGCTGTTGCGCGCGGGATGGGCGGATACGATAGAATGGCGCGGCCGGATGGCTGCAGATGAAATGGGGAAAAACCATGCAGGAGCATATAGGGAAAAAATTAACGATCGATGATATCGCAAAAGAGCTTGGCGTGTCTAAGACGACGGTATCGCGCGTCATGTCGGGAAAAGGGCGGATCGGTGAAAAGACGAAAAGGCGTGTGCAGGAATATATTGAGGAGCATAATTATAAACCGAGCGCGGTCGCGCAGGGGCTTGCCAAAAGCCGGACAAACAATATCGGGCTGCTTTTGCCATGGGATCTGGTGTCGGATGAGATGTCCTTTTTCCCGCGCACCTTATCGGGGATCAGCGAGGTCGCGGCGGAAGAGGATTATGACGTGATCCTTACGATGGCGGGGGACGCGGACCATTCAAGGCTTGAGCGCGTGCTGGAAAACCAGAAGGTGGACGGCATTATTCTGATGCGCACGCTCTTTAATGACACGCCGGTGCAGATGTTAAAGCAAAGCGATATTCCGTTTGTGACGATCGGGCTTTCGGATGAAGCGGAGGTCTGCCAGATTGACAATGACCATGTGGGCGCGTGTCGGGAGCTGACGTCGATCTTATTGATGAAAGGGCTGAAAAAAATAGCGATTGTCGCGGGGGATATGAATTTTATCATAAACCGCGAGCGGCTGGACGGATTCCGGCGGGCGCACTGGGACATGATGGGCGTGCTGCCGGACAGGGCGCTGGTCTATACGGATATGACGTCGATCATGATGATCGACCGGGCGGTGGATGCGCTCCTGATGCAGGAGGTCAACTGCATTATCGGGGCGGACGACCTGATCGCGGGCAGGATTGTGGAAAAGCTGCAGGAGGAGGATATCTGCATTCCGGAGGAGATGCGCGTGGCATCCTTTTTTGACAGCCGTTACCTGGCGTCCGGGGTTGGCGTGACGTCCCTGAAATTTGACGTCGCGGAACTGGGGCGTGAGACGTGCAGGATGCTGCTGCGCCGTATGCAGGGGGAGGCGGTGCCATATGTAACGCGCCTGCCGTATGAGGTCGTGCTGCGCGGGTCAACGAGATGACGGCGGGTTCTGAAAATGATAAGGAGCGTGTATGGAAAGAAAAATTGCGGGAATACTTGTAATGGCAATGTTTACCTTTGGGTTTGCAGGCTGCGGCCAAAAAGGGGAGGATCCGGATAAGGAAACGAAAAAACTGCAGTCCGTAACACTTTCGATGTGGGGAGCGAAAGAGGATCAGGAAATGCTGCGGGAGATGGCGGACGCATTCGTGGAAGAATATAAGGAGACGGCGAAATTTGACATTCAGGTCGGCGTGTGTTCGGAGTCGGACGCGCTTGACAATGTGACTGCGGATATCCCGGCGGCGCCGGACGTCTACGCATTCGCGGGCGACCAGATCGAAGAGCTGGTGCAGCAGGGCGCATTGCAGGAAATTACGATCAATACGGACGAGATCATCCGGGCAAACGGCGGGAGCGAATCGGCGGCCGTCCGCGCGGCGACTGTGGAGGGCAGGCTTTACGGGTGCCCGATGGCGGCGGATAACGGATATTTTATGTACTATAATAAAGAATATTTTAAAGACGCGGATCTGGAAACGATCGAACAGATGCTCGATGTGGCGGAGGATTTCCATAAAAAAGTGGCGATGGATATGAAAAATGGCTGGTATCTGTATGCGTTTTTTGGCGGGGACGCGGGATTCAGTCTTGTAAAAAAGGACGATATGACAAACGCCTGCGATTTTAACGGAGAATCGCCGAGGGGCATACGCGGCGCGGACGTACTGCAGTCGATCCTTGCGATCTGCGCGCATGAGGGTTTCGCGAGCATGGATGACGAGGAGTTCCGCGAAGGCGTAAAAGACGGTACGGTGATCGCGGGCGTAGACGGCACATGGGCGGCGGCGGATGTAAAGGAAGCGTGGGGCGATCAGTACGGCGCATGCAAGCTCCCGGCGTATACGTGCGTGGAAAAGGAGCTGCAGATGGGTTCCTTCGCAGGGTATAAAATGGTTGGCGTAAACCCTTACAGCGATTATGTGGGGTATGCGATGCTGCTGGCGGACTGGGTCACGAATCAGGAAAATCAGGAAAAGCGGTTTGAGGAGCGTTCCGCCAGCCCGACGAATGTGGAGGCGGCGTCTTCGGAAAAGGTAAAGACGGACGTTACGATGGCCGCCGTTACGGAGCAGAATCAATATGCGACGCTGGACGGCTGCGAATCGGAAAATTACTGGGAGCCGATGGAGGCGCTCGGGACGCTCTGCGTGGAAGGGAATCCGGAAGGCAGGGATCTGCAGCAGGCGCTGGACGAGACGGTTTCGGAAATTACAAAACCGCTTACAAAGGAAGAGTAGGGGAAATTTTCCCCTGCTTTTATAATTTTTAAATGAAACCTATTGACAGAAATTGGCACAAGTTATATACTAAGTCCGATGGACAACCGATTGCGCAGGGATTCTGCGGCGTTGTCAGTTTCAATAATAAAAAGCAAGGGAGGATTTTCTGATGAAAAAGAAATTAGTGAGCGCATTGCTCTGTGTAAGCATGGTGGCTGCCCTGACAGCAGGCTGCGGCGGCAGTGACAGCGGCGATGCGGCGGCAGACGGCGGAAATGATGCGGCGGATACGGCTGCAGGAGATGACGCGGGCAGCGGAGATGACGCGGCGGCAGATACGGCAGCGGCGGATACGGCTGCAGGCGGCGAGGATACGGCGGCTGCGGACAGCGGCGCGACAGACGGCGCGGCGGCGATCCAGAACTTAAAAGACGCCACCGAGGGTACGGTAACGCTTGACCTGTGGTGCTCTGAGCAGGAGAATTACCAGAAGGTTATCGCTGAGATCGTAGAGGATTTCAAGAAAGAGTATTCGGACATTGATTTCCAGATTAATATCGGCGCGGTATCCGAGAGTGAAGCGAAAGACCGCGTGCTTGAGGACGTTGAAGCGGCGGCGGACGTATATTTCTTCGCGGACGACCAGATCGAGGATCTGGTAAAAGCGGGCGCGCTTCAGGAGATAACGGCAAATTACACGTATGATGTAAAGACGGCAAACCAGGATTTCGTTGTAGAGGCAGCTTCGGTAGACGGTAAGCTTTATGCATATCCGATGAGCGCATCAAACGGATATTTCCTGTATTACAATAAGGAGTACCTGTCGGAAGAGGATGTGGCTTCCTGGGATACGATGCTCCAGAAGGCCGCTGACGCGGGCAAGAAAGTCGGCATGGATCTCTCCAATGCATGGTATCTGTATTCCTTCTTCGGACAGACAGGCATGACGCTTTCAAAGAATGACGACGGTTCCAACAGCTGCGACTGGAACTCTACGACAAATTCACCGACAGGCGCGGAAGTTGCGGAGGCAATTGAAAAGATCGCTTCCAACAGCGCGTTCATCTCTGTTGGCGATACGGATTCGCGTGCAATGTATGGACAGGATCTGATCGCTTATGTAAACGGTACATGGGCATTAGATGATATTGTAAAAGGTTACGGCGAAGATTACGGCGCTGCAAAGCTCCCTACCTTTAACGCGGGCGGCAAGGACGTACAGATGGGTTCCTTCTCCGGCAGCAAGCTGGTAGGCGTAAACGCTTATTCCGATCAGATGGGCTGGGCGATGCTTCTTGCGGAATACCTTACAAATGAAGCGAGCCAGCTGAAATACGGCCAGGCGACAGGCGAAGGCCCGGCAAACGCAAATGCATTCAGCCAGGTTTCTTCCCCGGCATTGGACGCGCTTGCTGCACAGGCTGAATTTGCTGACCGCCAGATCGTTGGCGATAAGTTCTGGGATCCGACCGCATCCCTTGGCCAAAGCCTTGTGGACGGGACCGGCGATGTGCAGAAGCTTCTGGATGATGCAGTGGCAGGTATTACACAGGCTGTAAACTAAATTTTAACTGCATTTGGGAATTTTCATAACCCACATGCCTTTGGGTATGTGGGTTATGTTTTAAATGCAGCGTATGTTTGCAAAAAAACGCTTGGAGAGGGATTGTAATGGAAGAGTCAAGAAATATTTTTAAAGATTTTGGCGCCGGCGTCTCAAAAGGCGATATCTGGACAAAGCTGTCGCTGATCATCATGGGCGCGGGCTATATCGGCAGAGGCCAGATCGCCAAGGGCGTCCTGATGACGCTGATAGAGATTGGGTTCTTTGTGTTTACGTTTATGGTGACAGGGCCATATATGGCAAAACTGGGAACGCTCGGTACGGTACAGCGGGAATCTTCCTTTGACCCGCTTACGATGACGACGGTTGAGACGAAAGGCGATAACTCGCTTTTGATCCTGCTGGTCGGTATTATGGGGGTTTTGATCATAATTGCATTTATTGCTCTGTGGCTGAGCAATATGGGAACGGTTTACCGCATTCAGAAGATGGCGGAGCAGGGCAAGCATATCAATACGCTTGGCGAGGACCTGAAGCTGTTGCTGAATGAAAAGTTCCATGTGACATTGCTGACGCTTCCGAGCATCGGTGTGTTGCTGATCAATGTCATTCCGATCCTGTTCATGGTATGTATCGCGTTTACAAACTATGACGTGGACCATCAGCCGCCGACGTACCTGTTTACATGGGTGGGGCTTTCAAACTTTAAAGCGCTGTTTACGACTTCAACGACGATCACGTTTGGCTATGCATTTGCCCGCATTCTTCTCTGGACGCTTGTCTGGGCGGTGCTTGCTACGTTTACGACTTATATTGGCGGCATCCTGCTTGCAAAATTTATCAATCACGAGAACACGAAAGGCAAGAAGTTCTGGAGGACGGCATTTATCGTTACGATCGCGATCCCGCAGTTTGTCACGCTGCTTTTGATCAGCAAGATGTTTGGCGACTATGGGATCATCAATGGCATCTGCAACCGGGTGGGGATCACTTCCTTCCTGCGGGATGCGGGTATCCTCAGCAGCGGCGCGGCGTTTATCCCGTTTTTGTCAAAACCGGGCTGGGCGCATGTCATGATCATCCTGATCAATATCTGGATCGGCGTTCCGTATCAGATGCTGATCGCAACCGGTATCCTGATGAACATTCCGGGCGAGCAGCTGGAGAGTGCGCGGATCGACGGCGCGACGGAGTTCCAGATCTTCTGGAAGATCACAATGCCGTATATGCTTTTTATCACAGGGCCGAGCCTTGTAACATCCGTAATTGCCAATATCAATAACTTTAACGTCATATACCTGTTGACGAATGCGTATACGACGACGAATATGGCATTTGCAAATTCAAATGCAAAGGAAACGGATCTTCTGATCACATGGCTGTTTACGTTGACGAACGATAATTCAAACTATAAGATGGCTTCTGTGATCGGTATCGTGACATTCCTTATCTGTGCAGTGATTACGCTGCTGAGTTATACGCGAATGATCAGTGGTGATAAAGAGGAGGAATTCCAATAATGAAGAAAAAAGTAAAAATAGTAGGCCGTCATATCGTTTTGGCGCTTTTGGCGATTTTCTGGCTGCTGCCGATCCTCTGGCTGGTAGTGACTGCGCTGAGTGCAAATAAAGGTATTGACACGTCGCATTTCTTTCCGGAGAAATGGTCGATAGATAATTTTGCGCAATTGTTCCTGCGCCCTGACACAGCGGCAAATTTCCCGGCATGGTTTAAAAATTCACTGATTATCGGTGTTGCCTGCTGTATTATCTCAACGCTGTTTGTCCTGATGGTTTCGTATGCATTCAGCTGTATGCGTTTCCCGGCACGTAAGCCGTTGATGAGTTTTTCGATTATTTTGGGTATGTTCCCGGGCGTTTTGTCCATGATCGCGATTTATTTCGTATTAAAACTGCTCGGGCTTTCCGACAGCCTGCTTGGCCTGATTATTGTATATTCGGCGGGCTCCGGGCTTGGGTTCCTGATCTGTAAGGGGTTCTTTGACACGATCCCGATGTCGCTGCGTGAATCCGCAAAGCTCGAAGGCGCTTCGGAGTTTACGATATTTACAAAGGTTGTTATTCCGCTGTCAAAGCCGATCATCGTTTATACGGTCATCAATTCTTTCCTGAATCCATGGATGGATTTCGTTATGGCAAGGTTGATGATCAAATCCAAAAACCCGTCTGACTGGACGGTTGCGATCGGCCTGTTCAACCTGCTGCAGAAGAACCTGATCGGTAATTACTTCGGCGTGTTCTGCGCCGGCGGCGTGATCATCGCCATCCCGATCTCTGTATTGTTCGTCATCATGCAGAAGTTCTATGTAGAAGGCATTACGGGCGGCGCTGTAAAAGGTTAAAGCAATGGCCATGCGTGTGCGTTCCTGCCGTCTGGCAGGACGCCGCATGGCGTATGTTTTGAAGGACGGCGGGTTCTGGTATCAAAGCTGCATATGCGTATGCGTTTTGATACCTGAACCACAGTTATATAAGGGAATAAATGAAAAGGAGAGTAGCCATGGATCAGTTTATTGTAAATATCATCCATCGCCCGGAAATGGTGCCGGAATATGCTGAAAAAGTGACCGGCCAGGGTAAAACAGAGGATATCGGGAGAAAAGCGCTTCTTACGGAATCGCTGGATATCTTTAAGACGCAGCAGGAATGCGCGCACAAAAACGGGCTCAAGACGACCATTGAAATGACGTATGCCAGCCTGTTTAATGAAGAAGCGGTTTCGCTTGCAAAGGAACATCATGAAAAATATGGGGACGAGATCGGCCTGACGCTTCTTGGCCTTCCATGTAAGGAGTTTCGTGAGAAATATAAGACGAAGGATTTCTGTATCTGGATGTTTTCCATGGAAGATAAAAAGTCCATCGTAAACGATGTGTTTGAAAAATTCCATGATACGTTTGGCTTTTATCCGGAATCGACGGGCTCTTATTATATGGATGCGGATCTCATCAATTATATCAAGGAGAAATACCCGTCTGTGAAATGCGCGGTTGCAACCTGCTGGGAGGAAGGCCCGAAAGCGTACCATACCTGTAATAACTCCTGGTATACGTTTATGGACGGCGGCCCATGGGCTCCCTGGATTCCGTCAAAACAGAACACGCATGCGCCTGCCGCAAATGAAGCGGAGGACAGCGGCATTGTCGCCATTCCGCATCTTTCCCGCGATCTGATCGCATGTTATGATGGGAACGGCTCTAATTTTGGCACACATCCGCAGAACGTGCTGCGCGGCATGATCTATGACAGCAAGACATGGGATTATCCGTATCTGTACAACCTGATCGACCAGTTCCGTTATCTGGCGAAATTCAATAACGGTTATGCTTACAACATGATGTTTGTAGGGCCGGGCTGGATGAACAAGATGGGGAGATGGGAAGCTCCGTATGAGCTGCTGCTGAAATCCTATGAGGACGGCTGCGCTTACTATGGCAAACTGAAAAAAGAGGGCAAGCTCATTGATATGACAATGTCGGAGTTTGCTGATTATTATAGAGAAAAGAAGCATTACACAGAGCCGGAGTGCGCGCTTTGGAGAGATATTTTATATGGTTCTAAGAAGCAACTGTTCTGGTATTGTGATCCGTTCCTGCGCGCCTGCGTCAACATGGACCAGGGCGGCGCGATCGTGGATCTGCGTCCGTATGTGGCAAAGCTGGAATGGAAAGTCGGGATCGGGACAGACCATATTCAGGATGCGTCTTATCCGTTCCTGATCCAGGAGAAATATCGCGCGGGTTACTTTACGCATTATGCGGGTGAAGGCACCGTAAGGAGCGCGAAGCTTACATATAATGGGGAGGAAGTGGATCTGTGCCTGTGTCCGACCAAGGCGCATTTCTCACAGGAAGGCAATACGCGTATCCTGACATTGGATCCGGTTGATATTGAATTTTCCGACCTGACCATGAAGCTGCAGACCCGCATTTTCTTTGAGGAAGGCGCGTCGAATATCCGCATAGAACGCAATGTGCTTGAAATGAGCAATCCGGATGCAAAAGTAGAATTGAATGAATATATCGTTGCATGCTATGGCACGACGGAATATACAGAAGATATGTCAAGCATTACTTTGTCGGCGGCGAAAGGCGGCGATGTTACCGAGCTTCCTTATGAATATAAGTGCAGGGAAGAATATGTGGAAGGCGCGGACAGCGTTTCGGCAGTCATTCCGCCGATTGAGACAAAGGTTTCGCTGACCTGCGACCATAAGGATGCGACAGGCTACTTTAAAGAAGGTTATGCATTCTCACCAATGTTTACATTGGGCTACAAAGCGGAAATTACGGATAAGGAGGTATTTACGACATGGCTCAACTTGGAAAAGGCAAATTAAATTACAGATGCCCGTCCTGCTTCTTCAGAGATCTGGACATTGATATGTTTTATGATAAAGATACGAAGCTGTATCATTGCATCCGCTGCCAGTATGTGGGGACGGAAGAGGATATTTTAAAGATGAATGAGGATATCCGCGGCCGTTATAAATATATGGCAAAAAGGATTACGGATTTTGAAGATTTTAGCTTTTAGTTAAGCGTATGTAAAATCCGCATGGAATCATGCCGGTTCCATGCGGGTTTTTATGCGTAAGGGCGCGGGATTCAAGAAAGAGAGAGGATGATTGTATGATAAAAGGAATGGATATTTCGTCACTGGCGGAAGTGGAAGCTTGCGGCGGGAAATTTTATGACCATGGGACACAAAAAGATGCACTGGAAATCCTGAAATCGTATGGCGCGGATTATGTGCGGCTGAGGCTCTGGAACGATCCGTACGCGGAAGACGGGAGCCCGTATGGCGCGGGAAACAGCGATTATGAGGCGACGTTAAAACTCGCAAAGCGCGCATTGTCGCAGGATCTGGGCTTTTTGCTTGATTTCCATTACAGCGATTTCTGGGCGGATCCGGGGAAACAGACGGTGCCGAAGGCATGGCGCGGGCTGGATGCGGACGGGCTGGAGCAGGCGGTTTATGCGTTTACCAGAGAAACGATGGAAAAATTCCACGCGCAGGGGGCTGCGCCTACGATGGTTGCAGTCGGCAATGAACTGAGCAACGGCCTTTTGTGGCCTTACGGGAAGACGCCGCATTATGATGTGATCGCGCGTTTTGTCAGCGCGGGCATCCGCGGCGTGCGTGAAGTGGATGCGGAAGTCCCTGTCATGATACACTTGGACAATGGGGGCAACAATGAGCTGTACCGCACATGGTTTGACAATTATTTTGCAAACGGCGGCGCGGATTTCCAGTATATCGGGCTGTCGTATTATCCGTTCTGGCATGGCAGTCTTGCGGCGCTGGAGGCGAACTTAAATGACATCGCGGTGCGATACGGCAAGGATCTGATCATTGCAGAGGTATCCATGGGCTTTACGATGGAGGATTATAAAGAATACGAAAAGTTAAGCGACGACGAACGCAAAGGCTATGCGACAAGGGCGTCTTTGATCGACGCGCTCGATTACCCGATGACAAAGCAGGGGCAGGCGGACTTCATGCGCGATATCTTAACGCGGATTCAAAATGTCCCGGAAGGGCGCGGCAAAGGGTTCTTTTACTGGGAGCCCGCGTGGATTCCGGTGCCGGGCTCGGAATGGGCGACAGAAGCGGCGCGCGCATATATCAACGAGCCGGGGAAGGGCGGCAACGAATGGGCAAACCAGGCGCTGTTTGACTATGACGGCAATGCGCTCCCGGCTTTGGAAGTCATTCGTGACTTTGGCAAATAGAAAGAAATGTGTATGGAAATCGAAAAAGAGCTGGAACAGATTTTATCGGATGATATATATAAGGCGGTTATCAGCAAGCCGGATAAAAAGCGGGCGGCGTACCGCAGGCTGGAAATACAGAAAAACGAGCGCTTTTATCAGCTGACAAAATATACCGAAACGCAGGCGTTCCATGAAAATCTGGAAAAAACGGCGCTGGCGGATATGGCCGGGCAGTATCTGGGCGTGGATTTTTTTCAGATGAATGCGTGGAGCGCGCAATATGAGTACCAGCTTATGGTCTCCAAAAAGGGCAAGGTTTCTGTGATACGGAAAAAAACGGGCGCGCAGTCCGGAGCGCCCCGCATAGAAACGGCGCACAATAAGCAAAAGAAATATCTTTTGCCGGAGGGGATGGTCATACCGCCGCTTGTGGATATGGGCATATTTACAAAGGAAGGCAAAATCGTCCGCTCCATGTATGATAAGTTTAAACAGATCAACCGTTTTTTAGAGCTGGTGGAAGACGAGCTGCGAAAGCAGGATGTAAAGCATCTGCGCATTATTGATTTCGGCTGCGGAAAATCATATCTGACGTTTATCCTGTATTATTATCTGACGCAGGTGCGCGGGATTTCGGTGGACATGACAGGTCTGGATCTGAAAGCGGATGTGATCGCGGAGTGCGAAGCGGCGGCGGTAAAATACGGATATTCGCAGCTGCATTTTGAACTGGGCGATATCAGCGGCTATCAGTGCAGCGGGCCGGTGGACATGGTCGTCACGCTTCATGCGTGTGATACGGCGACGGATTATGCGCTTTATCATGCGGTCTGCTGGAATGCGAAAATGATCTTTTCCGTACCATGCTGCCAGCACGAGCTGAACGGGCAGATCCGGACAGAGCGTCTGCAGCTACTTACGAGGTACGGCATTGTAAAAGAGCGGTTCAGCGCGCTGGCGACGGACGCGGTGCACGCGAATATGCTGGAATATGCGGGCTATAAGGTGCAGCTGCTGGAATTTGTAGATCTGTCGCATACGCCGAAAAATCTTTTGATCCGCGCGGTGCGCAGGCCGGTCATGCCAAAGGGCTATAAAGAAAAAATGCTGCGGGAGACGGAGGAACTGCTTGCGGAATTCCATACTGAACAGAAACTGCATGAGTTATTGCTGCAGCGCAGTAAAGAAGAAGGGGAGTCATAAATTTTTGGCGGTTTGACGTCATGTATTTCTTTTTTCGGGGCAAAAAAACAGAGCGTATAGACGACCGGTTTACGGTTTCTGTACGCTCTGCGCCTGTTGGTGTTTCATTCAATTTTTTCGATGCAATGATTATGTCGTCTGCATAATGTCAGATTTAAGTTTCTTTAATTCGTCAAGTGATAATGTGGGAACATAGCCGGCAATCTCCTCAATGGTTAATTTTCCGGCCTTTATCATTCTTTCGGCTGTTTCTCTGTCTTTTTTATTTTCAATATCCTTTGTGTACGTTTTCAAAATGTATTCGTCATCAAACAATGTCATCATCATGTCAACTGCCTCCTGCTCTCTTTCATTCAGGCCTTTTACAGAAAACTCTGAATCCGGCCTTTCATATACGCAGCATACTCATATGCGCAGTCCATATCCAAATGGAGCGTTATTTCGGACCCATAATCATCCAATGCAGATAATATCAGGCCATGGTATTTTTCGGGAAGATTCGCAATTCCCCAAATGCCGCCCTCTTTTTTTGATAAAATCAGCCGGTCCGTCGCATAGGCCAGCGCCCTGCATAAATTCAGGATGATATAGGTGGGATTTGCCATGATCTCGTTCTCTGCGTCTGCCACATCATTCCAGATACTGTCAAGATAGATTTCCTCTTTTACGTGTTCAAAAATATCCGGAATTTCTTTCCCGTAAAGGCATTTACCCCTGTGATAAAGAATCATAAAATGGGCTGCCAGGTCTTTATCTGTTCCATGCATCCTGCCGATATAGTCTGAGGGATTTTTCCTGTACCAGCCTAAATGAGCAGAAGAAAATTCTCTGTTAAAGCGCCCCATTACGGCGGAGCCATGCAGATACACGCCTGCCAGATTTTCACCTGAGATTTCTCTGCTTTCTGAGACAAAAGCCGCAGTTACCGATTCTAACGCGTTCATTCCAACCGCCTCCCCGTTTTTTATTATAGCCCGCCGTTAAAAAGATATCAATAATCGAACGTGTATTCGAAAAAATTCTTTACAATTTTTTGGAAAATGTGATATACTACCAATATTCTGAAATGCCATCGGCGGCATGGCATTGGATGGGACAAGACAGTGAGGTAGGAGAAATGGCAAAAAATGCAGTTTATGATGAGGGCAGCATTTCCGTTCTGGAAGGGCTGGAAGCTGTCCGCAAAAGGCCCGGCATGTACATCGGGAGCGTTTCCCGCAAGGGGCTGAACCATTTGATATATGAGATTGTGGATAACGCGGTTGATGAGCATTTGGCGGGCGCGTGTGATACGATATGGGTTACGCTTGAAAAGGACGGTTCCTGTACGGTGGAGGATAACGGGCGCGGCATTCCGGTCGGGATGCACCAGAAGGGCGTTTCTGCGGCGCGCGTTGTGTTTTCCACGCTCCACGCGGGCGGCAAATTTGACAACAACGTTTATAAAACGAGCGGCGGGCTGCATGGGGTCGGTTCATCTGTCGTAAACGCGCTGTCTGCGTATCTGGACGTGGAGATCAGCCGGGAGGGTTATGTACACCATGACCGCTATGAGCGCGGGAATCCGGTCGTGGAGCTGGAGAACGGCCTGCTGCCAAAGCTCGGGAAGACGAAAAAGACGGGCACAAAAATCAATTTCCTGCCGGATCCGCTGATTTTTGAAAAGACAAAATTTAAAGAAGATGAAGTAAAGAGCAGGATGCACGAGACGGCGTACCTGAATCCGGAGCTTACGATCGTCTATGAAGACCGGCGCGGGGAGCAGGCGGAGCAGATCGTGTTCCATGAGCCGGACGGGATTACGGGGTTTGTGAAGGATATCAACCGGAACCATGAGACGGTGCATGATGTTGTTTATTTCAGCGGCGAATCAGACGGCATTACGGTGGAGGCCGCGTTCCAGTATACGAATGAATTTCATGAAAATATCATGGGGTTTTGCAACAATATTTACAATGCGGAGGGCGGCGCGCACATTACGGGCTTTAAATCGACGTTTACGAATGTGATCAACCAGTATGCCCGCGAACTTGGGATATTAAAGGAAAAGGACGCCAATTTTACAGGGGCGGACGTCCGCAACGGGATGACGGCGGTTGTTTCCATTAAGCACCCGGATCCGCGGTTTGAGGGGCAGACAAAGACGAAGCTGGATAACCAGGATGCGGCGCGCGCGACGGGAAAAATCACAGGCGACGAGATCCAGCTTTATTTTGACCGGAATCTGGAGGCGTTAAAGGCTGTCATCGGCTGTGCGGAAAAGGCTGCGAAGATCCGTA
Source organism: uncultured Lachnospiraceae bacterium (assembly GCA_947625875.1). Taxonomy (GTDB): domain Bacteria; phylum Bacillota; class Clostridia; order Lachnospirales; family Lachnospiraceae; genus Eubacterium_J. The sequence goes on along the minus strand of CANQQG010000001.1, from coordinate 43,968 downwards.
AGACAGAGGAAAAGGCAAAAACAAACCTGCTGTCAAAGCAGAAATATTCGTTTGACTCCAATGGCAAGCTGGCAAATTGCGAATCAAGGGACGCGGATAAATGCGAGATCTTTATCGTGGAGGGGGACTCGGCGGGCGGATCCGCGAAGATGGCGAGGAACCGGATGTACCAGGCGATCATGCCGATCCGCGGGAAGATCCTGAATGTAGAAAAAGCGTCCATAGACAAAGTGCTTGCGAATGCGGAGATCAAGACGATGATCAATGCGTTCGGCTGCGGGTTTTCCGAAGGGTACGGGAATGATTTTGATATCAGTAAGCTGCGGTACGATAAGATCATTATCATGGCGGACGCGGATGTGGACGGCGCGCACATTTCCACGCTGCTTTTGACGCTGTTTTACCGGTTTATGCCGGAGCTGATCTTTGAGGGGCATGTGTATATCGCGATGCCGCCGTTATATAAGGCGATGCCCGCAAAGGGCGCGGAAGAATATCTTTATGACGACGAGGCGCTGGAAAAATACCGCAGGCGGCATAAAGGGCCGTTTACGCTCCAGCGGTATAAAGGGCTGGGGGAAATGGACGCGGAGCAGCTTTGGGAGACGACGTTAAACCCCGAGACGCGGCTTTTAAAGAAAGTGGAGATCGAGGACGGGCGCATGGCGTCTGACGTGACGGAGATGCTGATGGGGACGGACGTCCCGCCGAGACGCGCGTTTATTTACAGCCATGCGACGGACGCGCAGCTGGATGTTTGACAGCAGTAAATTTAATGGAAAATGAGAGGTTTTAAGGATGGAGGCAGAGGAACGTCTGATTCGGACAGAATATTCCGAAGTAATGCAGAAATCATATATCGACTATGCGATGAGCGTGATCATAGCGCGCGCGCTGCCGGACGTGCGGGACGGCTTAAAGCCGGTGCAGCGGCGCACGCTGTATGATATGCATGAGCTTGGCGTGCGCTATGACCGGCCGTACCGGAAGTGCGCGCGTATTGTCGGGGATACGATGGGCAAGTACCATCCGCATGGGGACAGCTCCATATACGAGGCGCTGGTCGTCATGGCGCAGGATTTTAAAAAAGGGCTGCCGCTTGTGGACGGGCATGGGAATTTCGGCTCGATCGAGGGCGACGGGGCCGCCGCCATGCGTTATACGGAAGCGCGCCTGGAAAAAGTGACGCAGGAAGCGTATCTGGCGGATCTGGATAAGGACGTCGTGGATTTTGTGCCGAATTTTGACGAGACGGAAAAGGAGCCGGAGGTGCTTCCGGTAAAGGTGCCGAATATCCTGATCAACGGCGCGGAGGGGATCGCGGTCGGCATGGCGACGAGCATTCCGCCGCATAATTTTGGCGAGGTCATAGACGGCGTGATCGCATACATGAAAAACCCTGAGATCAATACGGCGCAGATGATGGAATATATCAAGGGGCCGGATTTCCCGACAGGCGGCATTGTGACGAACAAAAGCGAGCTGGCGGCCATTTATTCCACCGGGACGGGCAAGATCAAGGTGCGCGGCAAAGTGGAGATGGAAAAGGGCAAAGGCGGGAAGGAGCGTCTTGTCGTGACGGAGATCCCCTATACGATGATCGGGGCGAATATCGGGAAGTTTTTAAATGACGTCTGCGCGCTTGTGGAGACGAAAAAGACGAATGACATTGTGGATATTTCCAACCAGTCCTCAAAAGAGGGCATCCGTATCGTGCTGGAGCTGCGGCGCGGCGCGGACGTGGAAAATCTGTGCAATCTGCTCTATAAAAAGACAAAGCTTGAAGACACGTTCGGCGTGAATATGCTTGCGGTGGCGGACGGCAGGCCGGAGACGATGGGCATTGTGCCCCTGATCCGCCATCATGTAAATTTCCAGTATGAGCTTGCAACGCGCAAATACCGCACGCTGCTGACGAAGGAACTGGAAAAAAAGGAAGTGCAGGAGGGGCTGATCAAGGCATGTGATGTGATCGATCTGATCATTGAGATCCTGCGCGGCAGTAAAAATATCCGGGACGCCAAAAACTGTCTGGTAAACGGCGTGACGGAGCCGATTACATTCCGGCATAAGACGTCGGAAAAACAGGCCGCTAAGCTGCGGTTTACCGAGCGTCAGGCAGGCGCGATTTTGGAAATGCGCCTCTACCGCCTGATCGGGCTGGAGATCGAAGCGTTGATGAAGGAGCATGAGGAAACGCTGAAAAAGATCGCGCAGTATGAGGAGATCTTATCAGACCGCAATGCCATGTCGAAAGTCATTATCAAAGAGTTAAAGGCGTTTAAGAAAGCGTATGCAAGGCCAAGGCGCACAGTGATCGATGATGTGGCGGAAGCGGTTTATGAAGAAAATAAAATCGAGGAAAAAGACGTCGTATTTTTGATGGACCGTTTTGGCTACGCAAAGACAATCGATGTTTCTGTGTATGAGCGGAACCGGGAGGCGGCGGACGCGGAAAATAAAGTCGTCCTGCAGTGTAAAAATACCGACCGGATCTGCATTTTTACGGATACGGGGCAGCTGCATCTGATGAAGGCGCTGGATTTGCCCTACGGAAAATTCCGGGATAAAGGGCAGCCGATTGATAATCTGAGCAACTATGACAGCAGCCGCGAACAGACGGTGTACCTGACGGCGCTGAGCCATATTATAGATAAAAAACTTCTGTTCGGGACGACGGCCGGCATGGTCAAGCAGGTGGCGGGCAGCGAATTTGACGTGTCAAAACGGACGACGGCGGCGACAAAGCTGCCGGAGGGCGAAGCGGTTATTTTTGTAAAAGAACTCGAAGGGACGGAGCATGAGACGGTCGTCATGCAGTCGGAAAAGGGCATGTTCCTCAGGATTGAAGCGGATACAGTGCCGGAAAAGAAAAAGACGGCGGTCGGCGTGCGCGGCATACGCCTTGCGGAAAATGACAGGCTTGCCAGAATGTATCTGCTCGCGGACGATGCGGAACCAACGCTTGCGGATTATGACGGCGGAGAAGTTGTATTGAACCGCCTGCGCATTGGCGGCAGGGATACGAAAGGCACGAAGCGCTGAGCGCTGTTCGGACAGGGAGCAATGGGAAGGATGGACAGAGAGGAAACATTTGCATTTCTGGATGCGGCAAGGGCGCGGGGCGTTATTTTGGGGCTATCCAATATCAGAAACCTGATGGGATATCTGGGGAACGTGCAGGAGCGCCTGCGCGTGATCCATGTGGCGGGGACAAACGGCAAAGGCTCTGTCTGCGCGATGCTGGCGTCCATTTTGGCGGCCGCCGGATATAGGACCGGAAAATATGCGTCCCCAGCAGTGTTTGCGTACGAGGAGATTTATCAGATCAACGGCGCGGACATTCCAAAAGAGCGGCTGGCGGAGGTTTTTTCAGAGGTAAAGGCGGCGTGTGAAAAAATGGCGTCTGACGGACTTACGCATCCGACAGTGTTTGAAATCGAGACGGCGGCGGCGTTCTGTTATTTTTATGAAGAGCAATGTGATTACGTTGTTTTGGAAACGGGCATGGGCGGCGCGGCGGACGCGACAAACCTGATCAAAAAGCCGGTTATAAGCGTACTGACTTCCATCAGCCCTGACCACATGGCGGTTCTTGGGAATACGCTGGAAAAGATCGCGGCGGCAAAGGCCGGGATCATAAAAAAAGGCCGCCCCTGCGTCACAGCGCGGCAGGAGCCGGAGGCGTCCGCCGTCATAAAAAAAGCCGCCATGTCCAAAAACAGCCCGCTGTATCCCGTAAGGGCGGATACGCTGCTGGATTTTGAGTATGACGTATCGGGAAGCAGATTTTGGTTTGCGGAAAATGCGGACGTATGTGAAAAATCGCAGGAAAAAGGGCGTCCGGCAATCTGCGGATATACGCCGCTGGCGGGAGCGTATCAGGAGGAAAATATCGCGTGTGTATTGACGGCAGTAAATGTATTGCGCGGACAGGGCATTGCGATTTCTGTGGACGCGCTGCTGGAAGGGTTTTCCCGGGTAAGGCTTGCCGGGCGCATGGAACAAATCGCGATGAGGCCGGAATGCTACATAGACGGGGCGCATAATGAGGGCGCCGCGCATTTTTTGGAAAAAACGGTGCAAAACTGTTTTACAAACAGGAAAATAGTATATATAATAGGGGTACTTGCAGATAAAGCATATGAAAAGGTTTTGGAGACCCTGCTGCCGTATGCGGCATATGCCGTTACGGTGACGCCGCAGAACCCGCGCGCGCTGGACGGCGCGCGGCTGGCGGAAATCGTACGCGGGTACGGCGTACCGGCAGCGGCGGCAGGGGATATGGAAGATGCCGTACGGCGCGCCGGGAAAGAGGCGGGAGAGCATGGCGTTGTGCTTGCTTTTGGCTCGCTTTCGTATCTGGGGGATTTGAAACGCGCCGCAATGGCGGAATGGAGACAGACGGAATGGATCAGGAGAAAATCAAAGAAGGCGTCAGATTAATTTTGGAAGGAATCGGGGAGGATCCCGAACGGGAGGGGCTGATCGAAACGCCCGACCGTATGGCGCGGATGTATGAGGAACTGTTTGCGGGGCTGGGGCAGGACGCGGGCGCGCCGCTGGAAAAAACGTTCCATGCGCAGGATACGGATATGGTATTGGAAAAGGATATTACATTTTATTCTATTTGCGAACATCATCTGCTGCCGTTTTACGGAAAGGCGCATGTGGCATATATTCCGGACGGGAAAGTGGTTGGCCTGAGCAAGCTGGCGCGTACGGTGGAATTGTGCGCGCGCAGGCCGCAGCTGCAGGAGCGGATGACGGTGCAGATCGCGGAGGCTGTGACGGAGCGGCTGCGCCCGAAGGGCGTGATGGTCATGCTGGAGGCGGAACATCTGTGCATGACCATGCGCGGCATTAAAAAACCGGGCAGCCATACGGTGACGGTTGCGGCAAGGGGCGTTTTTACAGAGGACGACCGGCTGCAGGAGCGTTTTTTGCGGATGGTGCGCTAAAAATTAAGATAAAATAAAGGTAAAAAGGGAGGCGGGCGGCTTGCAGTATGTGGAACGGATCCTGCAAAATGAAAGATTTTGCCGGGAAATGGAGTTTCTTGGCCGGGCGGAAGAAAAGCGCATTTACTGCAGGCACGATATAGAGCATCTGCTTGCGGTGGCAAGGATCGCTTCGCTGCTGTCAGAAGATGAGGGGCTGCATATCAGGCGCGGCCTGATCTATGCCGCGGCCCTGCTGCATGATATCGGGCGCGGCATGGAATACCGGGAGGGCGTGCCGCATGAGGAGGCTTCCGTCATGCTGGCGAAAGATATCCTGTGCGCTGTCGGATATCCGGAGGCGGATATGCAGGAAGTTTTGGCGGCGATCGCGTCGCACCGGGGCAGTAATCAGGAAAAACAAAAAACGGATACGCCGCTCGCAAAACTGCTCCGCCGGGCGGACGGGCTTTCACGGAACTGTTTTTGCTGCCGGGCGGGCGCGTCCTGTAATTGGGACGCCGGGCGGCGGAACCGGACGGTGGTCATATAAGATGAAGATTGGGAAAAAAGAATTTGACGTTCAACAGAAAACATATGTGATGGGCATTTTAAACCTGACGCCGGACTCCTTTTCCGATGGCGGGAGATGGAATGCGCAGGACGCCGCCCTGTACCGCGCGGAGCAGATGATAGACGAGGGCGCGTCGGTCATTGATGTGGGCGGCGAGTCCACAAGGCCGGGTTATACGCAGATCTCGGACGAGGAGGAGATCGGGCGCGTAGCCCCCGTCATTGAAAAGATCAGGGAGCGGTTTGACGTCCCGATTTCGATTGATACTTATAAAAGCCGCGTGGCGCAGGCGGCGGTCGATGCGGGGGCCGACCTGGTCAATGACGTCTGGGGACTGAAATACGATGAAAAAATGGCGGGGCTGATCGCGCGGACAGGCGTGGCCTGCTGTCTCATGCATAACCGCAAAAAAGCGGAGTATGGGCATTTTTTGACGGAAGTGAAACAGGATCTGGCGGAAACTTTACAGCTGGCGAGGGATGCGGGCATAAAAGAGGATAAGATTATCCTGGATCCCGGCGTCGGGTTTGGGAAGACGTATGGCCATAATCTGGAAGTGATCCGCTCGCTTGCACAGTTTGGGGAGCTTGGCTGTCCGCTGCTGCTCGGCGCGTCCAGAAAGTCAGTGATCGGGAACGCATTGGGGCTTCCGGTGCAGGAACGCCTGGAGGGGACGCTTGTGACGACCGTTTTTGCCGTACTCGGACGTTGCAGCTTTGTGCGTGTGCATGATGTGAAGGAAAATGTGCGCGCGGTCAGGATGGCGGAGGAGATTTTAATGCACAGAGATCTGGGATAAAAATAAGAGGTTGACAGGGAGGGCGGTATCATGGATCAGATTATTATACAGGATTTGAATGTGTATGCAAAACATGGCGTTTATGCGGAGGAAAATATTTTAGGGCAGCAGTTTTTGATCTCGATTACGATTGATGCGGATTTATCTGAGGCGGGGCAGTCGGACGATCTGGAAAGCACGATCGATTACGGCTCTTTGTGCCATTTTGTCACAAAATATATGCACCGGCATACCTATAAGCTGATTGAATCCGTAGCGGAGCATCTTGCGGAAGAGATTCTGCTGCAATATGATATGATCAGGAAAATAAAAGTAAAGGTGAAAAAACCATGGGCGCCGATCGGCCTGCCGATCAAAACGATCTCGATCGTGGTAGAGCGCACACGCCATGTCGCTTATATCGGGCTCGGCTCAAATATGGGCGACCGGAGAGCTTATATCGATCAGGCCGTAAAAGAGCTGGACGCGCTGGATTCCTGCAAGGTCAGGCGCATATCGCAGATCAGGGAGACGGAGCCTTATGGGAATACGCAGCAGGATAAATTTTTAAACGGCGTCCTGTGTCTGGAAACCGTCTTAAAACCGGAACGGCTGCTGCAGGAACTGCTGGAGATTGAGGCGCATGCGGGACGGACGCGCGACGTCCACTGGGGGCCGCGCACCCTCGATCTGGATCTTCTGCTGTATGATAATGATGTGATCCGCAGGCCGGAGCTGACTGTTCCGCATCAGGATATGCAAAACCGTAAATTTGTCTTAGAGCCGCTGTGTGAGCTTGCGCCGTCTTACCGGCATCCGGCGCTGCATAAGACGATCCGGCAGTTATACGAAGAATTAATGGGATAAACGCAAAAGGACAGGCAGATACCATGATAAAGACAGTGTTATTGGACTTAGACGGGACGATCGTAAATTCGGAGCCGGGGATTACGGCGTGTGTCAGTTACGCGCTTTCAGCGGTCGGCATTGCGGAGACAGATAAGGATATGCTGCGCCGTTTTATCGGGCCGCCGCTCCGCTATTCGCTGGCGGAATACTATCATTTGTCCGGGGAGCAGATTGACCGGGCGATCGCAAAATACAGGGAGCGTTATGAGCCGGTCGGCATTTTTGAAAGCGAATTGTATGCGGGCGTGGAGCCGTTTTTAAGGTTTTTAAAGGAGCATGGGTTTTGTGTCGCGCTCGCGTCTTCCAAGCCGGAGGATATGTGCCGTAAATTGCTGGCGCATTTTGGGCTGGACGGATATTTTGACGAAGTTGTTGGCGCAACGCGGGACGGCAGGATCGACAGCAAGATACAGGTTTTGGAGGAAACGTTCCGCAGGCTGCCGGAGGCAAAACGGGAAGAAACGGTTCTGGTCGGCGATACGCGCTTTGACGCGCTTGGCGGGAAATCGGCCGGAATCGCGGTGATCGGCATTACCTACGGGTTCGGGACGCGGGAAGAGCTGGAAGAAGCGGGTGCGGTTGTATTTGATACGCTGGGAGAAACGGCGGATTATCTGATGGAATGTAATAACGATGCGGAATCGTCTGTTTGAAGGCGGAGCATGGAGTTTTTTTTATTTATTTAAAGAAAGGATGCAGATAAATGAAATTTTCAGAAATACCATATGAGAGACTGGACGGGGATGCGGCGGCGGAGAAATTCCATGAACTGATCCAAAGGCAGAAGCAGGCGGCAAGCGGCGAGGAGCAGTTTGCGATCCATAAGGAATATTATCAGCTGAGCAACCATATCATGACCTGCCGCGAACTGGCGATGATCCGTTATGACATGGATATGACGGATGCGTTTTACGAAAAAGAACGGGAGTATTATGACAGGCTGGAGCCGGAGCTTAAAAATCTGGATAATGCCTATCATAAAGTATTGTTTGAATCCCCGTTCCGCCCTTATATGGAAGAAAAGATAGGGAAAGTGACGTTTAAAAATATGGAGCTTGCGCTCCGGGCAATGGACGAAAAGCTGATCCCGCTCTGCCAGGAGGAGAACGCCCTGACCAGCCGGTACACCAAGCTGATCGCGACGGCAAAGATCCCGTTTGAAGGCGGGGTGTATAATCTTTCCCTGATGCGCAGATTTATGACGGATTCTGACCGGAGTGTGCGCAGGCGGGCATGGCAGGCGGTGAGCGGCTATTTTATGGGCGTTACGGACGAGATCGACGAGATCTTTGACGCTATGGTGAAAAACCGTACCGAACAGGCGCGGAAGATGGGATATGAAAATTATATCGAGCTTGGCTACTGCCGCATGAACCGAAACAGCTATGGGAGAGCGGAAGTGGAGAGCTTCCGCCGTCAGGTGAAAGAATTTATCGTTCCTTATGTGGCGGGGCTTCAGGAAGAGCGGAGGAAACGCCTCGGCGTGGAAACGCTTTCTTATGTGGATCAGGATATGTATTTTGCGGAGGGGAATCCGAAGCCCGTCGGCGCGCCGGAGGAGATCCTCGAAGCGGGAAAGCGGATGTATGCGGAGCTTTCGCCGGAGACAAAGGAATTTTTTGATTTTATGATGGAGCATGGGCTATTGGACGTGCTGGGCAGGAAGACGAAGCGGCAGGGCGGTTATATGGATTATCTTCCGGAATACCGTTTCCCGTTTATTTTTGCAAATTTCAACGGGACGAGCGGGGACGTGGATGTGATCACGCACGAGTGCGGCCATGCGTTCCAGGGGTATCTGATGCGCGACGAGGAAATACGTGAGTACGCGGACATTACGATGGAGACGGCGGAGATCCACTCCATGGCGATGGAATATTTTACCGAGCCTGCGATGGAGAAATTTTTTGGGGCGCGCGCGGACGATTACCGGAAAATGCATTTGGAGGACGGGATCAGCTTTGTGCCGTACGGCTGTATGGTGGATGAATTTCAGCATATCATATATGAGAAGCCGGAGCTGACGCCAAAGGAGCGCAAAGGCGTATGGAAGGACCTGGAGCGGGAATACCGTCCGCATATTGATTTTGAAGGCGATCCGTTCTTTGGGGAGGGCGGCTGGTGGCAGCGGCAGGGGCATATTTTCCAGACGCCGTTTTATTATATTGATTACTGCCTGTCTACGGTCTGCGCGCTGCAGTATAAGCGGATGATGGACGCTGATTATGATAAGGCGTGGCAGAGTTATCTGAAGCTGTGCCGTCTGTCGGCAAAGAAATTTTACGTGCCTATGCTGCAGGAGGCCGGTCTGGAAAGCCCTTTTGCGGACGGATGTATCCGGAAATTGTGCAGGTAGCCGGAAATATATTTCTGAAATAGGTATTCTTTGTACAAAATTTGTACAAAAATCAGCTTTTTTCTTGCCAGCAGTAAAGAGATATGATATAATTAACAACAGCTTTTCTATGTAAAGAGTAAAGGGACTGTCATGAAGTTTTGTTGTGGAATAAAGGTGTCAAAGGGGACATGTTTCTTTTGATGCCTGTGCGCAATCAAAACTTACGGTGACAGTCCCGTATGTTTTGGGCGCAATTGATGCGGCAAAACGGTTATAAGGTTCCGCAGGGCGGTTCTTATAATATTTCAATCGAAAGAAGGAGGAAAAAAACCATGAAAAAGAAATTTTTATCATTGTTTCTTGTCGGGGCGCTTTCTGTGAGTATGCTTGCAGGATGCGGTGAGAAAAAAGACACATCGGACGGCTCCGCGGATACGGAGGAAACGGACGGCGGTGAAGCGGACAGCGGCAGCGACGACGCCGGAGACAGCGGCAGCGATGATGGGGACAGCGACAGCGACGACTCCGGCGATTACAGCAACAAGCAGGTAATCATCGGGGACAGCAGCGAGACGAGCGGGGACATTACCCCGATGTGGACGAACGCCGCGTCGGATTATAATGCGTACAAGCTGATCAACGGATTGGAGACGGTATCCGTAGATCAGGATGGAAAGTGGGTTACAAATGATACGGTCGTAGATTCGATGGAAGAAACGGAGAATGACGACGGCAGCAAGACATGGACGTTCAAGATCAAGGACGGGCTGAAATTCAGCAACGGCGATCCGGTCAAAGCGGAAAACTATGTATTTTTCTATCTGTTCTGGGGCAGCAATGAAGTCCTGACCGATCTGGAGGCGTCAGAGGCGTCCGCGAGCAATCCGCGCTATGCCAAAGGCTATGCGGCGTATTCCAGCGGGGAGAGCGATACCTTTGAAGGCGTGCATCTGATCGACGATTTGTCTTTCTCCATTACGGTAGACGCGTCTTATCTGCCTTATTACTATGGCTCCGCGCTGGTGAGCATAACGCCGGAATATATAAAAGGCTGGGTGCCGGAGGACGTGACGATTGAAGAGACAGAGGACGGGGCAAAGTTCTCGGATAACTATACATCGGAGTATATCGGCGATACGGTCAATGAGTTCCGTTACCACCCGACGGCATGCTCCGGGCCTTATATGTTTGAGTCTTATGACGAGAATGCGTATTCTTATACGCTGAAAAAGAATCCGGAATTTCCGGGCAATTTTGAGGGGCAGACGGCAAATATTGAAACGGTCATTTATAAATATGTAAAACAGGATACGATGATCGACCAGTTAAAGACCGGCGCGATTGATCTGCTGCTGCAGTGCGCGGACGGCACAGACATTGAAGCGGGGCTTGACCTGGTGGACGAGGGCGGCTTTGATTATATCAATTATGCGCGCGCAGGCTACGGCATGGTAAGCTTTAAGTGCAACCAGGGGCCGACGCAGTTTGAAGAAGTGCGCCAGGCGCTCTGCTACCTGCTTGACAGAAATGCGTTCGCGCAGACCTTTACCGGCGGGCATGGCGTAGTCGTAAACGGCCCGTACGGCCTGCAGCAGTGGATGGTAAATGAATACGCGGAGGAAGTGGACGCGTTAAATTCTTATGCGTACAGCCCGGAAACTGCCGTAAAGCTTCTGGAAGAAGGCGGCTGGGTATATAATGAGGACGGCTCGGATTATTCCGGCGAGGGGATCCGTTACAAGAAACTGGACGACGGCACACTGATGCCATGCGTTATTGAGTGGTGTTCCTCAGAGGATAACTCAGTATCCGACCTGCTGGTGACAAGCCTTCAGCAGAATCCGGATCTTGCGGCGGCGGGTATGCAGATCAACCAGACGGTTGTGACATTCTCTGAACTGCTGACGTATTATTATGACTCAAGCGAAGAAAACCCGTACCAGATGTTTAACCTGGCGAACGGCTTTGGCAACCCTTATGACGTCGCGTATATGTACGAGCCGGGCTCGGATTCCAATACCAATGTTCTTAAAGATCCGGAGGGGACGGAACTTTATGACCTGGCAGTCGCCATGAACCAGACCGAAGAGGGCGATGATGAAGCGTATGGGCAGAACTGGCTGAAATTTATGCAGAAATGGAATGAACTGGTGCCTGAGATCCCGCTGTACTCCAATGATTATCATGACTTCTTTACGACAAAGCTCCATGATTATGAGGAAGACGGATATAACTGGGATGTATCGGCAGCGATCCTGTATGCGAATATAGAATAAGCTTTTGCTGAAAAATACAGAAGGAAAGCTGTAATGGGAATGGGATATGAAATTGCGGCGGATGCGCAGTTCATATCCTGTTCTTTCCTGTCAATTGATCATGAGAGGGTTGGATGAACGATGTTAAAGTATGTTGGAAAAAGGCTGGTATACATGGTGGGGGTTTTTTTTATCGTATCCATTATCATGTTTATCCTGTTTAATAATACGCCCGGCGACCGCGCGCTGAATCAGGTGCAGAGCCTGCGGGGCAAGGTGTCGGCGGAGCAGTTTGAACTGCGTTATCAGCAGGCGAGGGAAAAGCTCGGCCTGGACGACCCGATCCCGGTTCGTTATGTAAAGTGGATGGGCAATCTGCTGAGCGGGGATCTGGGATATTCGACTTTTTATAAAGATGATGTGGCGGCAGTGATCGGAACGCCGCTGAAAAATACGCTGATTATTAATCTGATCGCCACGTTCGTGGCGCTGGCGATTACGATACCGCTTGGTATTTTCTGCGCGGTGAAAAAGTTTTCTAAATTTGACAATGCGGTGCAGGTGCTGACGATCGTCGGTTACAGTGTGCCTGTTTATATTATCGGTCTGGTCTGTATCTACATATTTGCAGTGCGGCTCGGCTGGTTCCCGATCAGCGGCATGAATTCGCCGGACTTCCATGGTACGGGCCTTGCGGCGGTTTTGGACCGGATGTATTATCTGGCCCTGCCGATCATTGTAATGACGGTCGCGTCTCTGGGCGGGATGACGCGCTATGTGCGCGCGGCTATGATTGACGCGCTGCGCATGGACTATGTCCGGACGGCAAGGGCGAAGGGCCTGCGGGAAAAGGTGGTCATTTATTCCCATGCGTGGAGGAACGCGCTGCTTTCTGTCGTAACGCTGATCATCAGCTGGTTTATGAGCGTCTTTATGGGGTCGATCATTGTGGAGCAGATCTTTCAGCTCAATGGCATCGGCAAGATGTATTACACCGGGCTGATGAACCAGGATTTTGACGTGGCTCTGGCAATTCAGATGCTTTACTGTGTCGTGACGCTTTTGACGAACCTGATCACAGATTTGAGCTATGGCATTGTAGACCCTCGGGTACGGATTGATAAATAGGAGGAAAAGGATATGGGCAGGGAAAAAAATAATGGGAAAAAACCTTCTTTTTCTCTTATGAAAAGGCTGTTCGGGGGAAAGAGGCAGCGGGAAGAGCTGGACGCAATGCAGGAGGAAGCGATACAGAGCCCTCTGCGAACCGTCGTAAAAAATTTTATGGATAATAAGCTGGCAATGGGAGGGCTTTTGCTCTTTCTGCTTATTTTTCTTGTGGTGCTGGTCGGCCCGCTTTTCTATCCGATTGAATTGAGTGAAAAGGAAGAGACGCAGACAAATGTGTCGCCGGGATTGGATATGATGAAAGTCCCAAAAGCGCTGCAGGGGAACGTCAGGGATATTTCCACAGGCTCCACGTTCAGCGCAGGCGTGGACAATGACGGGAAAGTATACGTCTGGGGACGCACAAAGATCAGCAAAAAAATCGACGTGAAAAAAGATATGCCGTCACAGAAAGAGCTGGGCAATGTCGTGGCGGTTTCCGCCGGATTTGACCATATCATGGCGTTAAATGACGAGGGTGAGGTCATCTGCTGGGGGAGCAACCGGATGAGCCAGACGAAGGTTCCCAGGGAGGTCAGCCGCAAGGACATTGTACAGATCGCGGCGGGCTATCAGGTTTCCTTTGCGCTGACCGACGGCGGCGAGATCTTATACTGGGGCAATGACAATCTGAATGATATCCGCATCACGAGGCGCAAGGGCGACGGGCATATCGCAAAGATCTCCGTAGCGAATACAACGCTCATGGCGGTCACAGAGGACGGGGAAGCAGTCCATATGGGAAGCCAGAGCTCGGATATTGATAATGTTCCGGATGATCTTGGGACAGTCGTGGATATCGCAACGACGGCGGATAACGCGCTTGTGCTTTTGGACGACGGCAGCCTGCGCATCTGGGGCAAGAAGAGCGCAAGCGTGCAGGATATCCCGGAAATAAAAGGAAAGATCGTAAAGATGGCGGGCGGGAAAAGCCATTTTACGGTTTTGACGGAAGACGGGCAGGTGTACTGCTGGGGAGACGATGATAAAAAGCAGACGGAGGTTCCTTCAGCGGCGACGAAGGTTTCTGATATTTTTTCCGGCTATTACCAGAACTATGCCGTTACGGATTCCGGCAAAGTGGTGACATGGGGGCTGAAAGGCTATCTGCTGGGAAGCGACGAGCTGGGCAGGGATATATTTTCCAGAATGCTGAACGGCGGGCGCATGACGATGACCATTGGCGCGATCTCAGTCATTATCTCGACGATCATCGGCATTATCATCGGCGGCGTCTCCGGATTTTTCGGCGGCTGGGTGGAAATTATCCTGCAGCGCATTACGGAGATTGTCTCTTCGCTGCCGTTTTTGCCGATGGCGATGATACTGACCTCAATTATCGGAAACAGCATTTCGGAGAACGCCAGGATCTCGCTGATCATGGTGATCCTCGGGATTTTGAGCTGGCCGTCGCTGGCGCGCCTGATCCGCGCGCAGGTGCTGGCGGAGCGTGAAAAGGAATTTGTCATGGCGGCAAATGCGATGGGCGTGAAGCGTTCCACGATCGTGTTCAAACATATCATACCGAATGTGATCTCTGTGATCATCGTCTCCGCGACGCTGGATTTTGCAAGCTGTATGCTGACGGAATCGACGCTGTCCTTTTTGGGTTTTGGCGTGAAGCTGCCGCGTCCTACCTGGGGCAATATGTTAAACGGCTGCGTCAGCTCCGTCGTGATTCAGAGTTACTGGTGGAGATGGGTGTTCCCGGCGATCATGCTGAGCATCTGCGTGATCTGTATCAATATGGTCGGAGACGGCCTGCGCGATGCGATCGACCCGAAATCAAACGAACGTTAGAAGGAGGAAATTACAATGGCTTTGTTGGAGATCAATGACCTGCATACCTTCTTTCGGACGAAGAAGGGTACGGTGAAAGCGGTAAATGGCGTCTCCTATTCGGTGGAGCCGGGCAAGACGCTTGGAATCGTAGGGGAGAGCGGGAGCGGGAAATCCGTTTCCGCCATGAGCATTATCAAGCTGCTGGATGGAAACGGTTATATTGACAGCGGCGAGATTATTTTTGACGGCAGGAACCTGGCGGACGTATCCGTAAAGGATATGTGCAAAATCCGCGGGAACGAGATTTCTGTTATTTTCCAGGAGCCGATGACCAGCCTGAACCCGATTTTTACGATCGAACGGCAGGTGAGCGAGCCGTTTTTGATCCATCAGCATATGAATAAAAAACAGGCGGCAAAAATGGTAGTCGAGATGTTAAAGGACGTGCGGATCCCGAATCCGGAAGCGGTGGCGAAGCAGTATCCCCATCAGCTTTCCGGCGGAATGCGCCAGCGCATCATGATCGCGATGGCGCTTGCCTGCCAGCCAAAACTGCTGATCGCGGATGAGCCGACGACGGCTCTGGACGTTACCATTCAGGCGCAGATCTTAAAGCTGATGAATGAATTAAAGCGGGAAAAGGGGACGTCGATCTTATTTATCACACATGACCTCGGCGTGATCAATGAAATGGCGGACGACGTGGCGGTCATGTACTGCGGGCAGGTCGTGGAGCAGGCTCCGGTGCGCCAGATTTTTGGTTCGAATGTTTTCCTGCATCCGTATACGGAAGGGCTGCTGTTTTCGATTCCGCGTCTGGATACGCCTGCGGGTGTGCGTCTGGAAGCGATTCCGGGCGCAGTGCCGCATCCTTTGAACCTTCCAAAAGGCTGCAAATTCGCCCCGCGCTGTAAATATGCGACGGACAGATGCAGGCAGGAAGAGCCGGTGTTAGAAGAAGTGGAGCCGGGGCACAGGGTTCGCTGCTTTTATCCAAAGAAGGGGGAACGACAGGCATGAGTGAAAAGAAAAAGGTTTTACTGCATATAACCGATCTGAAACAGTATTTCCCGGTTGGAAAAAAGCAGATTGGAAAAGAGCAGATGTTTGTAAAGGCGAACGACGGGATTTCTCTGGATATATACGAGGGCGAGACGTTTGGGCTGGTGGGCGAGAGCGGCTGCGGCAAATCCACGTTTGGGCGCACACTGCTCCAGCTTTACCGTCAGACCGGTGGGCGTTCCATTTATTACGGGCGCACGATTGAGGAGCTTGCGCCGAAATATGTGGAGGATATTTTCAGCCATCTTCCGGAAAAGAAGAAAAAATGTGAGGAAGACCGCCAGAAGGCGGAAAAGCTCCGTCAGGAATATGAAAAAATGCCGGAAGGCAGTGAAAAAAATATTGCGCGACAAAAACTTGATGAGGCGGAGACGCTTGCGCAGAATGAACTTTTGGACATTACGGCGCTGGTCGGCGGCCTGTATGCGGCGGAGGATCTGCGGGAGATTTCCCAGATTTACAGCAGGGAATACCGCGCCACCTTAAACCGCAGGAAGCTCCATGAGCAGATGACGGCGCTGCATGCGGAAATTTCCAATAAGACGTCCGCCCTGCAGGAGAAGAAAAAAAGCGGCGGCGAGATCCAGGCGGCGGTCAGGGGGCTGGAAGGGAAGCTGCAGTCTCTGCGGGACCAGGCGGAGCAGGAAGAGAAGATCATTGCGGAAGAGGCGGCCAAGATCCAGAACCTGAAAAAACAGAATAAAAATAAAAAAGATTTTGCCCTTTATGAGTCTTATATGGACAGCGGGATCAACCTGGCCGACCTTACGGATGCCGAGATGCGTTATTTAAGGCGGGATCTTCAGCTGATTTTTCAGGATCCGTACTCCTCGCTGAATCCGAGGATGACTGTGGGGCAGATCATCGGTGAGGGCTTACAGGCGCACAGGCTGTTTAAAAAGGGCGATGGGAAGATGCAGGAATACATCATGGAAGTCATGGAAAAATGCGGGCTTGCATCTTATTTTATCCACCGTTACCCGCATCAGTTTTCCGGCGGGCAGAGACAGCGTATCGGGATCGCCCGCTCGCTGGCGGTAAATCCAAAGTTTGTGGTATGCGACGAGGCGGTGTCTGCGCTGGATGTTTCGATCCAGTCCCAGATCATTAACCTTCTGCTGGATTTAAAAGAGCAGAACCATCTGACGTACTTGTTTATTTCGCATGACCTGAGCGTCATCAAATATATCAGCGACCGGATCGGCGTTATGTACCTGGGAAATCTGGTGGAGCTGTGTGAGACGAAAGAGCTTTTTGAGCGCCCGTTCCATCCGTACACAGAGGCACTGTTGTCCGCGATCCCTACTACGGACATAGAGAGAAAGTCGGAAACGATCGTTTTAGAGGGGGATATCCCAAGCCCGATCAACCCGCCGAAGGGCTGTAAGTTTAACACCAGATGCCGTTACTGTACAGACGTCTGCAGAGAGACGCCGCCATCGTTTGAAGAGGTGGCGCCGGGCCATTTCGTGGCCTGCCACCACAAGCGGAACCTTCCGCAGAATGTGAAGTAGGTGGGGCGATGCTGTTTCAGAGAAAAGTGGACCGCGCGTTGGACAGGCTGCATGAAGAAAGCGCGTCTTTTCAGGAAAAGGCGCGCGCGGAATCCGGGGAAGAGGAGCTTCCTCTGGAAAAATATGATTTTCTGGCGTTGGTGATCTCGGCGTTTCTGGTATTTGTTCCGGTCGCATTGCTTGTATTGGGCGGCATTGCGCTGCTTGCTTATTTTTTCCTGCTGCATTAGAGTATTTTTTGCCTGCATAGATAGGAAGAACAGGCGAAAATAAATAAGCCTGCCTTGTACTTAGCCAGGCAGGCTTAAAAACCAAATCTGGAGGCTAACCGCTTTTGGTCGGTTGCTTCCTTTGACTTTGTTATATCATATGCTGCGAACGATTTCAAGTGATAATATGCGTTTCTGCTATTTTGCATTTGTTTAAAATTTATTGAAAATAGTCGGCAGGGCGGTTATACTGAATAAAGAAAAAGCAAAAGGAGGTAGCGGCATATGCTGGACAACAGAGGTTATGTTTTTGAGGATATGGATATCACTTTTGAGGAATTGAAAAGCAGGATTGAGGCTTTGCAGCCGGCTTTGATTCTTGAGGATATGAAAGAGGATATTTTTAAAACGGTATATGATATCCTGGGGGATAGCTGGTGGCAGGTGAAAGATGAGGTGGTGAAAAGATTGTATGATATTAAGGTACAAGAATAATGTAGTATTTGACGAACGGTATGGGATCGTGGCTTTTGAATTGCTGCCGACAGGCGTTACATTTGCGGAAACATTGAAGATATTAAAGGGAATGAAAATATATGAGAGTATTTGGGAGGATATAGAGATATTGAAGGAAAGTATTGGCAGCATAAGTATTCTGTTTAAGGAATGCCGCAGGTTTACAGATTATGAGCAAATGATGAAAAGATTGGAGATGTTATAAAACGAAAGTTTTTGAAAAGTATGGGATATATCCCCCCTGTCAGGATATAAGTAGATTCTGACAGGGGGATATTTTTATGCGGAAAAGAAAACGGATACAGGCCGAATCTTAAGAAATTCTTAAAGGTTTCCCTGCTTGAATCTTCATAATTTTTTTGCAACAATGTACTCAGGCGGCAGAGCATCAAAACAACGGAAAAAGCTTTTGCCGGAAAGGAGGCAATATGAAAACGAATAAAATCAGAAGATTTGCCGCAATCGCTGTGGCGGCTGCCATTGCGGCAGGCATGTCCGGCAATGCAGTCCGGGCAGGCGCGGTAAATCATACCGCAGTGTACAAAGAAGGCCATGACGCCAGAAAGAGGATACCTTTTAACTTAAAACGTGGCGGGATAACTGCTACGCCGCCCGATAAAGATTCTGAACTATGTAAGGTCGGCGGCAGTGGCGGGGTAAAATTATGTATTGGGAGCTGTCTGGATGGCCAGGCAAAAATAATGATTTATACAGAAAATAAAAAGTATACCTTTACCGTTCCGGAATCTGATTCTATATGGAAAACCTATTATATCCCGGCGCCGAAAGGATCAACCGTTTATTATTCAGTCGCTCCGGATTTTTTAGCAGGCTGGCAATCGACAAAAGGATATTTTGAAGTTTGTTATAAGGATTAAAGCATCCTGAAATGGAAAAGGGGAGCATATCGGATCGCTTATGGCTGAAAGCAGCCGGAAAGGAAAAATATGAAAAAGGAAAAAATCAGAAGGTTTGCCGCAATCGCTGCGGCGGCCGTCATTGCGGCAGGCATGTCCGGCAATACAGTCCGGGCAGGCGCGGTAAATCATACCGCAGCGCATAAAGAAGGCGACCATGCAGACAGCGGCTCTGCCGGAAAAATGTTGTCACGCACACAAAGGATTAAGAAATGTAAATATAATGTAAAAGATAAAGAAAAGCCGCAAAAAAAATTTCTTTGCACCGTTGGAAACAATGGAGGGATAAAGGTAGGTTTCGGGAACTGTATGGATGGCCCGGTGAAACTGACGATTTATACGGAAAATAAAAATTATGCCTATACGATTACAAAATCCGACCTGATATGGAAAACGTATTATATTTCCGCGCCTGCGGGCACGCCTGTCAGGTATTCCGTTGATGGGTCATCAGGAAAAGGCTGGTTTGTAATTGATTATGAGGAGAATGATTAAGAAAAAGTATGTAATAATGTCTCACATTATTTACATAGCAGATGGGAAAGACTGCAGATTTGCCATCTGGCACAGAAACCCCTGACATATTGATTATTCTATATTAAAGATTTAAAGCCCGGGCGGAATATGGAGTAAGAAAAATTGTCAGAACACACAAATTTTAAGGCTGAAAACAGCCGGAAAGGAAGAAACATGAAAAAGAACAAAATCAAAAGATTTGCAGCAATCGCTGCAGCCACCGCAGTTGTAACAGGCATGTCTGGAAATGCTGTTTGGGCAGACACAGTAAATATTGATACGGCGTATGAAGAAAACTATGAAACTGACTACAGCATCAATAGCGAAACGTCTTTAGAGGCTCAAAGAATGGAGAAAATTGACTTTAATCTTAGCAATGGTGAAGTCCAGTCTCCAAAATCTCTTTGCACCGTTGGCAGCAATGGAGGGATAAAAATATGCTTTGGAAATTGTACAGATGGACAGGCAAGACTTGTAATTTATACTGTAAATGGAAATCACATATATACAATTCCAAAGTCTGATTCAATATGGAAAACGAATTATATTTCGGCGCCAGAAGGATCGTCCGTCTCTTATTCAGTCGCTCCGGATTTGTCCGCAGGCTACAGATCGGCAAAAGGATATTTTGAAGTTTATTATGAGGATTAATTAAACAATCCATAATATGTACCCTAAATACACACTTTATATTTAAAACTCATTAAGTTAAGTATGGAGAGGATGTATTTTGGGTACATATTGCCCATAAAAAAGGGGGGGGGTGTTACATTTGCGGTATGATTTATATTTTACGCTTAATTACTGGCGCGTCCACTGGCGTAAGGCGCTGACGATTTTATCGGCCTATATGCTGTTGTCCGTTTTTGTTTTTACGTCCTTTAGTATGGTGCGGACAGAACTGCGGCGCCAGTATTTTGACGCGTTCAATGCAACGATCCAGGTGGAAAATGATTTTATAACAGACCAATGGTCCGGCGCATACGATTATATCCTGAAAGGCCTGGAGGATGAAGATGCGGCGGCTTCTCTGGCAAAAGAGGACTGTATCGGCATGACAGGCAGGCTGTATACCGGATGCTATATGGGCAATGACGCCAGTCAGTATACCTACGGGGCATACATGGACGACGCAGCCTGTGAGCTGTCCGGGATTAAGATGCTCTCCGGCGGGTTTCCGCAAAAAACAGGCGAGGTCGCTGTCTCAGAGATGGCGTTATTTCATATGGGGATCGAGGCGGAGCCCGGCGATTCCATTACGCTCACAGAATATGACGACGCCGGCCACGCCGTCGGGGAGCGCGCTTTCACGCTTGCAGGCATTTTCAAGGATTCCGGAGAAAGATGCTCATGGGAGACGCAAACGGTCCCTCTGTATGAATTGCGGGCTTATGAGCCGGTTATTCTTCTTTCCCCCGCAGATATGGATACCGGAAATTCCCTGCTGTCTGTCATGTTTCGCTTTAAGCAGGGTGCGTGGGAGCTTTCTGAGGAAGAATTAGATGCGGAATATGCTGTGTTTGGTCAATACGCCGACAAATGTACATACGGGCTGGGGAGAGGATGCTATGACAGCTCTTATTTTACCGCAACTACTACAGAAACCTACAGCGGATCCCTGATCTACGGAAAAAGCAGGTTCTATCAATACGCGTGCATCGCCGCTGCCATCGTTATGGCGCTTTCGCTCCTCTGTTCCCTGTTTACCGCCATGCCGGAAAAAATCATGTCCATGCATGTGCTGCGGAATATCGGGTATACCTACCGGAGGCTCCGGCGCTTATTGATCCTGGAATGTGTGATCTTTACAGCTGCAGGGACAGCCGCCGGATTCCTTGCCGGCGTCGGCTGCTATGAGCTGCTGCTCCAGATTCAGCATTATGTATTTGGCCTGGACATATACCGCGCCTGCAATAGCGAATGGGGGATACGCCAGGTGTCATTCGATCCTGTGGCCATGACGCTGTCCTTTACAGTTGTCACATCCATCCTTGCTTTTGGCGTTATTATCCTTGGGCTGAAACGCATCATGACGCACAAAGACAGGGTAAGGCCGCGCCTGCCGCTCCCGTCCGCAGGCTTCCATACGGATGTCTGGAAAATTTTCCGCCAGCCATTCGTCCAGCTTCTCCAGGCTGCCGCGCTTGTGCTGGTTCTGACCGTAGGCTGCGCTGCCGCCATGTTTTTTTCCATACGGGGCAAGGATGGGAAGGACATGTGGAACCCGCAGTTCCAAAACGGGCAGGGAATGACCTTTAAGACAGCCGAGGGGCTTGATATGAACGAAAATGACATCGACTGCGTGATCCGCGCCACTGCCGGGGAGAGCTTGACGAGCCTGGTCCAGAACCAGTCCCCTGAACGCGGCCTTGACGAAGCGTACGCAGATAAGCTCTCCGCGAGCGGCAGTGTGAAGCATTGCTATGCATGGACAAAGCTGTACAGTTTGTATGCGCACTATGGCGGCGGGGAAAAAGCGCCGCGCGGGCTTTCCAAAATAAAGGATTCTGAATTTATAGAAGGGGAGAAGCAGTATTATGGGCTGGACGGCGACGACATATACCGGTTCCGCGGCGCGTCCATCATGATCGTGAATGATTCCATGATAGAGGATCTTGGCGCAGACGCCGAAGCGCTCAGGGATGGGAAGGCGTTCCTGCTGTACAGCGGGAAGCGCGTCCCGTTTGATGGGCAAAAAGAAGGCATCCCCTGTTATTCATGTTATGGGGTGATTGATGGGGAAGGCAATCTTTTCGATATTGAAAAGCATGAGGCTACCTTTTCCCTTGCGTTTGCCGGCGCAAAATCCATAAAAGAGCTTTCAGGCAAAGCGCCGGATCTGCTGTTTCGGATTTATGAGAATGAAAAATTATCTGATAATGAATATATAATCCTTTTTTCACAGAGAGGGGCCAAAAGCCTGGGCCTGTTAAATGGGAAGTTCAATAATGCGTACCTTTCCTATTCGGAGGGCGCGCACGACAGTGACGTCATCCGCCTGCTGGGCGATGTGAACCTCACAAAGGCGGAGCTTAGCCTTTACACGCTCGCCCAGCGGCAGAAAAGCTATAACGAGATGAAGCTGAAGGAAAATGTGATTGTTTTCACTGTATTTGGGCTGTTCATGGTTTTGGCGCTCACCGGGTATCTCCAGGCGATCCGGCTTGAGGTGGCCCGGCGCAGGAAACAGATATCCACTCTGCGCGCGGTCGGCTTTCCGCAGAAAAAGGTCAGGAATGCCATTGTGCTGAAGCTTATGGTGATCCCGGTCCTCTCATGCGCACTCGGCGCGCTCTCCGTATCCGGGCTGCAGAGCTTTCTGGAAGAGAAAAACGAGGAAGTCGAAACAGAATTTCATGATGCGCTTAAGAGCGTCACTGAAAGCACTGACCCGAAGTATGTAAAGGCACAAGAAAAATACGCGGAGGTCTGCCCGATCTACCTGCTTGATTATGAGATGTGGAAGGTTCCGATATGGGACACTTTTATGGCTCTTGCCATATCCATCCTGCTATGCATGGGCATATTCTCATACGTGACCGCCGCAGGGGCCGTCAGACAGGAAATTATACCGGAAAAGGAGGAATGACGCATGGATGCCATAACAGTAAAGCATTTGACAAAGACCTATGGAAAAGGGGAGGCTGCGGTCCGCGCGCTGCG
Organism: uncultured Lachnospiraceae bacterium; assembly: GCA_947625875.1. Classification (GTDB taxonomy): domain Bacteria; phylum Bacillota; class Clostridia; order Lachnospirales; family Lachnospiraceae; genus Eubacterium_J. Next base: position 20,828 of record CANQQG010000001.1, on the reverse strand, counting down.
GGATGTGAGCGTTTCGTTTCAGGAGGGGCTGTTTACCGCTATTATCGGAACTTCAGGAAGCGGCAAGTCCACTCTTTTGCATCTGCTCGGAGGGCTCACCGGCGCGAATTCCGGTGAGATCCTGTACGATAACACGAATCTTTTGACGCTGAATGACAAAAAGCTGTCCCGGTACCGTCTGGAACAGACCGGGTTTGTATACCAGTCCTTTAACCTGATCCCGGAGCTGACGGCGAAGGAAAATATACTTGTGCCGGTGAAGGCAGGGAAAAAGAAAGCGGACATGGAATATTTCAGGCGCCTTACGCAGACGCTCGGCATTGCGGACCGCCTTTCCCATTACCCGGCCCAGCTTTCCGGCGGCCAGCAGCAGCGGACGGCCATTGCGCGCGCGCTGATCAACCGCCCCGGAATACTGCTCTGCGATGAGCCTACCGGCAATCTTGACACAAAATCCGGAGAAGAGGTATTGTCCCTGTTACAGGGCATACAGTCGGAGCATGGCATTACCATTATCATGGTAACGCATGACGGGCGGATCGCCAGCCTGGCGGACCGCGTGATCCGGATCGAGGACGGGCGGATATGCGAATAAAACATATTGGACGTGGCCGAAAATCGGTGTGGAAATAGAAGATTCATAGTATTTTCAAATATTGGACACATTTGCCCGTTAAAATCACAGGAAGAAAAAGGAAGGAGAGTAAGATCATGAGGTTTAAACGGGCAACAGTGTGTTTTTCTTTGGCAGCGGCGCTTGTCTTTTCGGCATGCGGCAGAGGGGCGGGGACGGATAAAAAGACCGGCGCGGAAGAAACGGCGGAGGACGCTGTAAGTACGGCGCTTGCCAGGATTGACGGCACGAAATGGAATTATAATGAAGAAGCGGATGTTTACTGGCAGACAGGGATTTCTTACTGTGCGGATCCGGCGGATGCATCGTATGAAACGCTTGGCGTCTATGTGCCGGGCGCGTATATGACAGCGGCTGAGAATGACGACGGGACATATACCTGTGAGATAAATAAAGAGGGAACAGTTGCGGGCTATACGGCGGAAACCGCGCCGATCGTTCTCCCGGTCAATACGCCTGGTTACGCTGCGATGGCGGCGCCTGACGGGTATGAGAGCCAGACGGCGGAGTATACAGATGCGGGGTTTGTATATGTATACGCGGGCTGCCGCGGAAGGGACGCCGGCGCTCCGGCAGGCGTGACCGATTTAAAGGCCGCGATCCGTTATGTGCGTTACAATGAGGGAAACATCCCGGGGGATACAGAGCGTATCTTTTCATTTGGCATGAGCGGCGGAGGCGCGCAGAGCGCGCTGCTTGGCGCAACCGGAAACAGCGCGCTCTATACGCCGTACCTTGAGGAGATCGGCGCTGTGGAAGGCGTCAGCGATGCGGTGGCCGGTTCTATGTGCTGGTGCCCGATTACCAATCTGGATTATGCGGACGAGGCATATGAGTGGAATCTTGGCGTGACGCGTACAGATTTGGATGAAGAAATGCAGGCGCTGTCCGATCAAATGGCCGAGGCGTTTGCGCTCTATGTGAATGAGCTTGGTTTGAAAGATGAGGACGGGACGACGCTCTCGCTTGAGGAATCGGAAACGGGGATTTATCAGGCGGGGAGCTATTATGCATATGTGAAGGAGACGATTGAGGAATCGCTGGAGCATTTTCTGGAGGACACTTCGTTTCCGTACGAGGCGTCGTCAGATGGAAAGGGCGGATTTGGCGGAGGCGGAATGCCGCAGAATGGCGCGATAGAAGGAGAAGGCGGACTTCCGGACAAGACGGAATTGCAGGAAGGCGAACTTCCGGACAGGACGGAATTGCAGGAAGGCGGACTCCCGGACAGGACAGAATTGCCGGAGGGCGGGCTTCCGGAAAACGCGGAAAATGGTTTGCCTGACAAGGGAACCGGTCAGATGCGGCCGGACGGGGCGGACGCATCTGATGATGATATTCAGAGAAACGAGAGCCAAAGCGGCATTGCGCTGTCAGGGACTTACGAGACGGCGCAGGATTATATCGCGGCCTTAAATCAGGAACAGGAGTGGGTAACTTATGATGATGAGACCGGAGAGGTTTCGATTACGAGCGTTGCAGATTTTGTAAAGGCATTGAAACCGGCTTCCAAAAGCGTCGGGGCATTTGACGATCTGGACGCTGCGCAGGGGGAAAATGAGCTGTTTGGTTACGGCGACGGCAATGGCGCCCATTTTGATTCTGTCATGGCAGGGCTTTTGGCTGAGAATGAGACGTATGGAGCGTCCTATACAGAGGATCTTACTAAGACGGATGCGCTCGGGACTTCGGTGGAAACGCGTGTGGCGATGTATAATCCGCTGTATTATCTGTGTGACTATTATGATGGTTATCAGACATCGGATGTGGCGCAGCACTGGCGCATCCGTACGGGGATCGAGCAGGGAGACACTGCGCTCACAACGGAGATCAATCTTGCGCTGGCGCTTGAAAATTATGGCGCAGACGTAGACTTTGAGACAGTGTGGGGGCAAGGCCATACGGAGGCGGAACGCACAGGCGGCTCTTCGGAAAATTTTATCGCATGGGTAAATGCTTTGTATAATTGACAGTTTTGACACATCTTTTTGAAAAGTATGGGACATCTCCCTGTTAGGATATAAGTGGATTCTGACAGGGAGGTGTTTTATTTATGCAGAAAAGAAAACGGATACAGGCCGCGTTCTGCGTAAACGCGCTGCTCTTATGCGGCTGCGGCGGTCGGGCCGGTCTGCCGCGGCAGGCGGAGACGCAAAAGGCTGTGGCGGAAAACGGACGGGAAGCGTATGCGCCGGATACAGGCGGAGCGGAAGCGGCGGAAAAAGAGTCCGGCAGCGCGGAAATGCCGGATGAAGACTTGGAGGGCGCGCTTACGGTGTCCTGCTTTGTGGAAGAGGAATTTTTAGAGACGGCGGTGAAGCGGTTTATGGAAAAATATCCCGGCGTAACGATAACGGTGGACAGCTATGAGGCGGAAAACAGCGCGGACGCGGTGGAAAATTACCTGACATACCTGAATACAAAAATCATGTCCGGCGATGCGGATGATCTTTTATTTACCGCGTATCTGCCGGTGGAAAAGTACAGTGAGCTGGGCGTATTTGAAGATCTGAGCGGGTACGTCTCCGCTTCGCCGGAATTTGACGACGCGCATTATTTTATGAATGTGCTGAAGGCGGCGGAAACGGAAGATGGAAAACTATATACGATCCCTTACCGGGCGCGGATTTCCGCGGTCGGCTTCTCGTCCGGTCTGCTGCGGGGGCATACGGAGTTTGAAGAAGAGCTGAAACGCGCGCAGGCGGTCCGTTTTTCGCGGGCATTGGAGATCGCAAAGCAGTGCGCAGATGACGCGGATATGCAGAATGCGTTTATGACGCAGGAAAATGAAGTTTCCTGCATGGAGTTTTTGGTGAAAGAGCGGCTGCATCAGTTTGTGGATATCGGGCAAAAAAAGGCGGGGTTTGACACGCCTGCATATAAGGAACTGTTACAGTATATAAAAACGCTCTCGGACGGCGGGTATTTTGATTCGGACGTTGATTTTTATAATGAAGAATATGCGTTTGCCATGACGAGGGATACGGACGTCCAAGCGGCTTACTACGGGCTTGCCGGAAATGCGGACGATGCATATACAATGCCGGTTGCGGATGCGGACGGGAATGTCGCAATCAGCAGGCAGAGCTTTCTGGCAATAAACAGCGCGGCGGACGAGGAGAAAAAGGCGCTGGCGTGGGCGTTTATCCGTTACCTGCTCTCCGATGAGGCGCAGACGCTGCCTTCCCTGGCGGGGCCTGCCGTAAACCGGAAAGGGATGGACGCTGTGGCGGAATTATATTACAGGTTTTATGAGGACGGCAATGACGGGCAGGGCGGCGTAGATGAAAAGGAATACCGGGACTGCCTGGTCCGCTGGATGGAACAGGTGACGGCCTGCGAGGAAGCGGACGCTTCCATGCTGCAGATCGTGGGGGAAGAAAACCGCCGTTATTTCAGCGGCGAGCAGAGCCTGGATGAGACTGCGCGGAACCTGCAGCGGAAGATGGAACAATATCTGAATGAATAGGGGGCATACGGATGAAAAAGAAAAGAGGTGGGCGTATCCTGCCCTGGCTCATGCTGGCGGTAAGCTTTGCCGGATTTTGCATATTTTATCTTGCGCCGTTTGCCGTTTCCTTTTTGTATTCGCTCACAGATGATCCGATACACCGGGCGTTTGCGGGGGCGGCAAATTATATCGGATTGTTTCGGAACGTTTATTTTGTGCGCGGATTAAAAAGTACATTGTGTTTTATCGCTGTCTGTATCCCGCTGCATATGGCGTTATCGCTTGCCGCTGCGCTCATTGTGCATGGGTGGAAGCGCGGCTCGGAATGGATTGGGCTGATTTTCCTGCTCCCGTTAGCCATTCCGTCCGCGGCGTCAGCGTTTTTCTGGCAGAAGTTTTTCGGACAGGAAGGCGCGCTCAACCATATTCTGGCATTGTTTCGGGCAGAGGGCCCGGACTGGCTCAACAGTAAATACGGAATGCCCGTTATGGCGGTTATTTTTAGAAAAATAATTAAGGAAAAATATGTTGTGACAAAGACAGAAACACAAAACAGCTTAACTGAATACGGTTTTTTGAGATATATCAGACCAGTGGATTCGATCGGATTTACTGGTCTTTTTATGCCCAAAAATCCCCTCGGCGTCAGGGGCGCTTCTTTGCGGTTGCTGGCTTGCCTGTTATTTATCTGTCGGCAACCGTCTGTCAGCGGCGCCGAAAGGGCGTCTGCTGCCGGCAGATGGAATTATAAGGAGCGCAGACATCGCATGAGAGGGGCGGCTTTGCGCCGCCGGTATCAAAGGATCGGAGATGATGAAGACTGTGACGGGAGAAGAAAGAAAAATTCCATTGGCCCTGGATAAAACGGCATGTTAATAATGTTTGATATTTTTAAGGATATTGACTATAATGAAAGAAGATTTTAAATAAAGAAAAAGGGGGATTCATCCATGGAAAAAAGGGTCATGAAAACAACAGGGGCGGCTCCGTCGCTGCTCGGCTTTGGCTGTATGCGTTTCCCGACGCTGGAGAACGGGAAGATTGACGAGGCGACGGCGGAGCAGATGCTCGATACGGCGATGGCGCAGGGCGTGACGTATTATGATACGGCGTATCCGTACCATGACGGGGCGAGCGAAACGTTTGTCGGGCGCGTGCTGGACAAATATCCGCGTGAAAGCTATTATCTTGCGACAAAACTGCCGATCTGGCAGGTGGAGCGGACGGAGCAGGTACGGGAGATCTTTGAGGAGCAGCTGCGCAGGCTCCATAAGGATTACATTGATTTTTATCTGATCCACGCGCTGGACAAAGAGCGGTTTGAAAAAGTCCGGAAACTGCATGTGACAGAAGTTTTGGAAGAACTGCGCAAAGAAGGGAAGCTGCGTTATATCGGCTTTTCTTTCCATGATAAGTATGCCGTCTTTGATGAGATCCTGAATGATTACAACTGGGATTTCTGCCAGATACAGTATAATTATATGGATACGGAAGAAGGGCCGGGCGACCGGGGATACCGGCTGACCGAAGAAAAGGGGATTCCGCTTGTGGTCATGGAGCCGGTGCGCGGCGGGCTGCTGGCAGGTTTTTCCGGGGACATTCATGAAATATTCCAGAGCCGGGACGCGGAAAGGAGCGTCGCATCGTGGGCGCTGCGCTGGGTGGCTTCCCATCCGAACGTGCATGTCGTATTAAGCGGCATGAGTACAAAAGAGCAGGTTGCGGACAATTTAAAAACTTTTGCGGATTTTAAACCGTTATCGGAAGAGGAGCAGGCGGTCGTGGCGCATGTTGTGCAGAAATTGCGCGCGCGTGTGCAGAATAACTGTACCGGATGCCGCTACTGTATGCCTTGCCCGGCAGGCGTCAATATCCCCGCGAATTTTAAAATCTGGAATGATTATAATATATACCAGAGTTATCAGGTGGTAAAAAACCGCTGGGAAGGGATGCCGGAAGGGGAGCGTCCGCAAAACTGCGTGAAATGCGGCGCATGTGAGGCGAAATGCCCGCAGCATATCAAAATACGCGAAGACCTTGAAAAGGCGCGGGAGGCTCTGGAACATTCATGCAATTGACTGGCTGGCAGGCTTGCCGCCGCGGAAAATAAGGAGGGCATATGGAATATTCTGCAATTTACCATGACGCGGTGAAAAAGTATGCGTTTGCGCGCGGAAAGGACGCCGTCTGTATCCGCATACGGGTAAAAAAAGACGATATGGAAAAAATCGTGCTGCATTATCAGGATAAATATATCCCGCTGGAGTTCGAAGATACAAGGCAGGCGGCGGAAATGGAAAAAACAGCCTGTGACGGCAGATGCGATTATTATGAAGCGGTTGTGCAGGCCAGCGTGATCTGCCTGCGCTATACATTTGAACTGACAGATACGGCAGGGGAGACCTGTTTTTACGGGAACCATGAATTTTCGGACGCGCCCATTGCGGATATCGACCGTATGTTTGATTTCCCGCAGAATCTGCGTGAGGAGGAGCGGTTTGACGTTCCCGCATGGGCGAAAAACAAGGTCGTTTATCAGATTTTTCCGTCCCGTTTTGCCGCAAGTGAAAAAGTGGAGGAGGCCGCGTGGTATCAGGCTCCGATCGGCGCGCGGGAAAACCTGCATGGGGATTTAAAGGGCATAAGTGACAGGCTGGCGCACCTACATGAACTGGGCGTGGACGTGCTGTATCTGACGCCGGTTTTTGCGGCGAATACGATGCATAAGTATGATACGGTGGATTATTACCGGATCGATCCGGCGTTTGGAACGGAGTCTGATCTGCGCCGCCTTGTGCGGAAGGCACATGCGCTTGGCATGAAGGTGGTATTAGACGGCGTGTTTAACCATACGTCGCCGGATTTTTTTGCATTCCGCGATGTGCGGCAGAAGGAGGAGAAATCTGCGTATAAAGACTGGTATTATATAGAAGATTTTCCGCTGCGGCATGAAAAGCGCCAGAAGCCGAATTTTAAATCGTTTGCATATTTTGGCGGTATGCCGAAGCTGAATCTGCAGAATCCGGAGACGAAAGCATACATCATCAATGTGGGGCGTTACTGGATCCGGAGGTGCGATATCGACGGCTGGCGGCTGGACGTAGGGGACGAGATCAGCCACCGTTTCTGGAAGAGTTTCCGCAGCGCGATTCGGGAAGTGAAGCCGGACGCGCTTTTGGTCGGCGAGATCTGGCACTGTGCGGAGGATTTTCTGGAAGGCGATGAATGGGACAGTGTGATGAATTATCCGTTTTATTTTTCGGTCCTTGATTTTGTGGCGAAAGAGTCGATTACGGCTTCCCGTTTTTATGAGAACCTCGGCTATCTGCGCGGCAATTACCATCCGGATGTGTACCCGCTGCTCTGGAATCTCATCGACAGCCATGATACCGCGCGTTTCCTGCATCTGTGCGGGGAAAAGAAGGAGAAGCTAAAGCTTGCCGCGGCATTGCAGCTCCTGCTGCCGGGCATGCCGTTTATTTATTATGGCGATGAGTACGGGATGACGGGCGGGCCTGACCCGGACTGCAGGCGCGGGATGCTGTGGGATGAGAAATACCAGGATATGGATCTGTATGCGTGGTACCGTGCGCTGATCCGGATACGGAAAACGCATCCCTGCATTACACAGGGGCGGACCTGCCGCGTCCTGACGGATGACGCCGCCGGGCTGCTTGTTCTGGAAAAGTCATATGAAGGGGAAAAGCTTGCCATAGGATTTCAGGCGAAGGAGCGCGAGACGACGCTTGCGGCGTATGCCGGAATGGAAAACCTGATCGACGGGACGGCATTTTCAGGGACGGTGCGAGGGTATGCGGCATTTGTCCTGCGGCTGCCATAGCAAAAAGAAAATGGTTCGCCTGATCCGGAGTTTGAAACAGATGATGAACATAGCTATTTTATATCGAGATTGTTTGTTCATGAATCATTTTTGAAAGAGGATGAGCTAAAAAGGAGCCGGAGAAAGGAGCCAAAAGAAAACAGGTTCAGAGTGATATAAAAGAACTGCAGAAAGAAGGGGCGCTTTTAAGAGAGGGCTTTAATAGAAGCGGAAAGTGGATTGTCAGGAAACCTGTCTGAAAATGGCAGAAGCAGCAGAGGTATGCCGATTATGTCAGAATTAGAATGAAAGCTATCCGTTTATAAGATAAATTTGTCCGGTCAATCTGCCACAATTACAACAAATAGAAACATTTTGTCAAGGCGTATAGAGTAAGATCTATGCGCTTTTTTGTTATAGAAATTTTTAAAATACATATTGACAATTTATATTATACAAAATATAATATAGAAAAATAATTTATATAAATAATATATGTATATAAAAAGATTATACATATAAAATGAGGAAGGAGGGATTTCATGGTTTATCCGGTAAGCCCGCCGCTCTTAGAGCTTCTCGTCCTTTCCATGGTCAGCAGGGAGGACAGCTACGGCTATCAGATCAGCCGCCAGATGAAGCGGGTGACGGAGATGAAGGATTCGGCGTTGTATCCGGTTCTGCGCAGGCTTGCGGACGGCGGTTTTGTAGAGGTTTATGACAGGCAGTTCCAGGGGAGAAACCGGAAATATTACCGGATCACGCAGGCGGGGCGGCAGGAAGCGGAGCGTCTGCGGCAGGAGTGGGACGCCCATGTCGACGCGGTGCGGGGGATTTTGGACGGCGCCGGTGAAAAAGAAGATGGAACGGAAAAAGAAAGGGGAACGGAATGAAGAAAGAGGAATATATGCGTCAGCTCAAAAAGAAGCTGAAGCGGCTGCCGAAAGAGGATTTTGAGCGTGCGGTGGAGTATTATGAAGAATATTTTGCGGAAGCGGAGGATGAGGAAAAGGCAATTGAGGAGCTTGGCCCGGTGCAGGAGGCGGCGCACGCGATCATCTGCGATATGGCCTGCGGTTATGCGAAAGAGCCTGCGCAGGATATGAAAAAAGGGATGGACGCGCTTTGGGTGGCGGTTCTTGCGGTCTTTGCCGCGCCGGTTGCGCTGCCGCTGCTCTGCGCGGGGGCGGCTGTCGTCTTTTCCGTACTGCTTGCGATAGCGATGATATTTTTGGCGGCGGCGCTTGCCGACGTGGGCATTGTGATCGCGGGCGTATTTGCGGCGGTCGCGTCATTTTCCGTTCTGGCAAAAAGCGTTCCGGTATTTCTGACATGCCTCGGCGCGGGACTCTTCTGCTGCGGCGCTGGTCTGCTGGTCGGTTATGCGGTCTGTGGGCTCTGGCGTATGTTTATTCATCAGATGGTAAAGCTGATCGGAATGGGAATTAAACGGAGAGGAGACAGGTAAGATGGAAAGAAAACGGAGATTTATCTTATGCTGCGCCGGGCTGATGGGCGCGGGCGCCGTATTGGCGGGCGTTGGGCTGTCGTTTGGCGGCAGCGTTTACGGCATGGAGCTTGGCGGCAGGGGGCTCACAGTTTCCGCGCCGCTGCTGATGAATGAAGACGCTTATGAAAAAAAGGAGCTGGAAACAGAGGCGTTTTCGGAGCTTGCCGTTACGGTGCAGGAGGCGGACATGGATATCCGCGTGGAGGCCTCCGACCATTACGGCGTCGCCTTTTGGGCGCGCAGTGACAGGAAGCCGGAGTGCAGGGTGGAAAACGGGAAGCTGATTTTTAAACGGAACAGCGGCAGGAAGGATTTTGTGCTTTTTCGGATGGGCATGGACGTTACCGTCATGGGAAAGCAGAAGGAGTCTGTGACGTTTTACGTGCCGGAGCACGTGAAGCTTTCGGATGTCCGGATTGTATCGGATACGGGCGATATCTCCTGCGGGCAGATACAGGCGGCGTCCCTTGAGATACAGTCGGATTACGGGGATGTGGAGATCAGCGGCGCACAGGCGGACGCGATCGCGCTGAAGCTTGACAGCGGGGAACTGTCAGTCGGGCAGATGAGCGGCGGTTCCTGCAGTATAGAAAGTGAATATGGAGAGGCCAGGCTGCAGGATATCGCGATGGACGGCGACCTGCGCATAAAACTGGAGAGCGGCAGCCTTTCCTGCGACGGGCTGAAAGCGGGGACGTTTACGGCGGAAAACGAATACGGGGATATTGCCATAAGGCGGATGGAGACGGCGGACATTGCGCTGGATTCCGACAGCGGCGACGTTTCTCTGGAGGGAGCGCAGTTTTCCAATGCGGATATTTCCGCACAGTACGGGGACGTGGAGATCGGAAGCGTGGCGCCGCTTGCGGATTATTACATGGAACTGTCTGTTGAATATGGAGAGATTACAGTCAACGGGGAAGAAATGGGGGCTGTCTATAAGAGCGTGGATGCGTCGGCGGATAAGAAGCTCCGGGTTGTTTCCGAAAGCGGTGATGTGGAGCTCTGGGAAGAATAGCCGGATCCAATTTCTATTGCAAATGTCCTGAAATTAATGAGGTACAAACCGGAACGGCGGCATTTCAGCGGCAATGTTCCTGCCAATATATCGAAACGACCAAAAAGAAATGGCTGTTTGTGTAAAATGTACGATAAACGGTTTCTTTTTATAGCGTTATCTGTTAGAATATATAAAAAAAGAAATGGAAATTAAGCGCTATAGGAGGAACGGTTAAATGGAAACTGCCAAACTGGTTTATACGAATGACGACTGCGCCGGCTGCAATAAGTGCATACGTACGTGTCCGACCTTGATTTCCAATCAGGCTTCGGAGGGAAAAGTCAAGGTAAATAATGACAATTGCGTTGCATGCGGCGCCTGCCTGGATGCATGCGGGCATGGCGCAAGGGGGTTTTATGATGATACGGAGCGTTTTTTTGCAGATCTGAAAGCGGGGAAAAAGATATCCATCATCGTCGCGCCGGCATTTCTGGCGAATTATCCGAGGGAATATAAGCAAGTTCTCGGATATCTGAAATCGCTCGGCGTAAATCATGTTTACAGCGTGTCGTTCGGTGCGGACATTACGACCTGGGGATATCTGAAATATATTACGGAGCATAATTTTACAGGCGGAATCAGCCAGCCCTGTCCGGCGGTCGTTGATTATATTGAAAAATATATTCCGGAGCTGATTCCGAAGCTCATACCGATTCAAAGCCCGATGATGTGCATGGCGATCTATATGAAGAAATATTTAAAGCTGTCGGATGATATCGCATTCATCAGCCCGTGCATTGCAAAGAAAAAAGAAATTACAGATAAAAATACATACGGCTATGTGTCTTATAATGTCACGTTTAAAAAACTGATGGAATATATCGGCAACAGCTATAAAAACTGCAAAGAATACAGCGACGAGCTGGAATACGGGCTTGGCTCTCTGTATCCAATGCCGGGCGGGTTGAAAGAAAACGTCGAGCATTTCCTGGGCAGGCGGCAGGTGGTGCGCCAGATGGAAGGCGAGCAGGAGGTTTACCGCTATCTGGAGGAATATGCAAAGCGCGTTGCGAAAAATGCGGAGCTGCCGTTTATGGTGGATGCGTTGAATTGCGCGCAGGGCTGTATTTATGGAACCGCGACCGAGCCGGAGCGGAATACGGATGATGTGTTTATGACGCTGAGCAAGATGCGGTTTATGGACAAGGAGGACATTCAGAACAAAGGCTTGTTTAAAAAGGTAAATAAGAGCCCGTGGTCGGTGCGGCTGCCTTATGAGGAGCGGCTTGCAAATCTGATGGAGGCGTTCAGGGAGCTTGACATTAAGGATTTTATGCGCGAGTACGACAAGACGAAGGCGATCAAAATACATAAGCCGTCGGCGGCGCAGCTCAATGAGATCTTTCAGGAGATGTATAAGACGGACGCCGCCAACCAGTCCATTAACTGCGGCGCATGCGGGTACAGTTCCTGTGAGGAGATGGCAAATGCGATCTTTAACGGCGTAAATGTCAAGGAAAACTGCATCCACTATGTGAAGGATCTGGCGGAAATTGAAAAGAAGTCCCTGGAAGAACTCCATCAGCAGCAGCAGGCGCAGCATATCCGGCGCGTGGAGCGTGTCGAGGCGATTCGGGATGAATTTTTGACGCTGAGCAATGCAGTTACAGAACTGAATGAAGCCAATGAGGCGTCAGCCGGAGAGACGTCCGACCTCGCGAACCGTGTGCAGGATATTTCGAGCTTCTGTTACAGCCTCGAGGAATCGCTGACGACGATTCTGAATTTTATTGACATCTACAAAAATACGAGTGAAAATATCGTGGGCATCGCAAACCAGACAAACCTGCTCTCGCTGAATGCGTCGATCGAGGCGGCGCGCGCAGGCGAACAGGGACGCGGCTTTGCCGTTGTCGCGGAGGAGATCCGCAACCTGTCCGCGACAATCAAAAATCTCATTGCGCAGGACAATCAGCAGGCGGAAGAGACGATCCCGAAGATCGACCAGAGCGTGGACGCGATCAAACAGCTGATCGAGAGCATCAACCATATGGGCGGGCGCATTGCCACGATCGCTTCCAATACAGAGGAGATTGCCGCGCAGACGACGAGCGTGCAGGTCATGGCGGACAACCTGCGCAAAGAAGTGGAGCAGATCTGAAATGTGCAGCGGGTAGGGAGAAAATTCCCTATCCGTTTTCCTTTCGGACGGCGTCCACCCATGCCTTTGCCGCTTCCACGATCTGGAAACCTGTTATCGCATCCTGTTTTTCTGCTGTAATATAATCTCTGGAGGGATATCTTCCATCGAAATAAAAATCTGTTAGAAAACGCATGTCAGAAGCGTTTAAAGGACAGTCCATAAATTGGTTGATTTCCCGCAGCAGGTTTGCCAGCTTGTGTGATTTTAACAGGTCGATGGTTTCGGCGGAATCTATTTTAGTATCTAAGATGTATTTTAACAGTTTTTCCACTACCTGTTGTTCCTGGACGACGATTGCATTATAATTGGGAGCTTCATCTAAATGCTGATAATAAAATAATAAAAATTTGTAATCTTCCATAGCTATGTCGTAATATGATTTTTTATCCACAGACATCCTCCTTTTTATAGATCAGTTTGCTTTGCCGCAGTTCCCTGGTGAAACGTGAATCGTCGGTCTGGTATGTGGGGATAGAGTAAAATACGACGTCCGTATCTAACCGCTGTTTGTCTGCGATGCACGTAATCGCATCCCGAATCTCCCCTCTCAGATATCGGTCGGTTAATACATCCGGAGTCAGGATCAGGATATCAATATCGCTGCGGGAGTTATTTGTCCCGCGGGCATAGCTGCCAAATAACCGGATTTCTGAAATCATGGGATATTTCCGGGGCAGGGTTTTTTTGATCTCGCTTATTACTTTTTGGGCTCTTGTGCCATTTGCCGGAACGCTGCTGTTCATATTTTTTCCTCGCCTGTCCTGATGGTGTTCTTTTGGTTATTTTATCATAGAGCCTGTTCGGTTACAATCTTTTCATTAAAATGTCCTTGACAATTCTCCGGTAAGGGAGTATCATATAATACATGAATGATTGTTCATATGAAAATATTTAAAAAGTTTCAGGAAGAAGGTGTGTTGTTGAAAGAAGACGATTTTGAATGCTGTGAGACAACAGAAGTGCACGAAGACCTGCTGAAAACTGTGCAGGAAAAACTTCCGGCGGAAGAAGAGTTGTATGACCTGGCGGAGCTGTTTAAGGTGTTTGGAGATTCTACGCGTATCCGTATCCTGTTTGTGCTGCTCGAAGCGGAGGTGTGTGTGTGTGACCTCGCGGAGGCGCTGCATATGACGCAGTCGGCGATCTCCCACCAGCTCCGTATCTTAAAACAGGCGAAGCTGGTAAAGAGCAGGCGGGAAGGGCGCTCGGTATTTTATTCGCTTGCGGACGGCCATGTGCGGACGGTCATTGAACAGGGGCGGGAGCATATTGAAGAATAGTATGTAGAAAAACAGGTAAAAAGAAAGGAAAAGATTATGAAAAAGAAATTTAAATTACAGGATCTGGATTGTGCAAATTGTGCGGCAAAGATGGAGGATGCGATCAAAAAGATTCCGGGCGTGAACGATGCGTCTGTCAGCTTTATGATGCAGAAGCTGACGATCGATGCGGATGATGAAAAGTTTGATGAGGTCATGCAGCAGGCTGTGGCTGCGTGTGCGAAGGTGGAACCGGATTGTAAGATCCTCATGTGACAGATTTTCTGGCGCTCACTGAAAACGGGAGGAAATGTTATGACGGATAAACAGAAAAAAACGCTTTTCCGCATTCTTGTGACGTTTGCTTTGTTTGCGGTTTTGCTTGTCTGCGAGCATACGGGAATGCTGGAGAGGATTCCTTACGGATGGCTGGAGTTTTTGATCTATCTTGCGCCATACCTGATCATTGGGTATGACATTCTTTATAAGGCGTATCGGAACATCAGGAACGGGCAGGTGTTTGACGAAAATTTCCTGATGGTCGTCGCAACGATCGGCGCGTTTGGCGTGCGCGAATATTCGGAAGCGGTCGCCGTCATGCTTTTTTATCAGGTAGGCGAGCTGTTCCAGAGCTATGCGGTCGGGAAATCGCGCCAGTCGATCGCGGATATGATGGATATCTGTCCGGAATATGCCAATATAGAAGAAGACGGAAAGCTGGTGCAGGTGGACCCGGATGATGTGGAAGTGGACAGTGTCATTATCATCAAGCCGGGAGAGCGTGTGCCGCTGGACGGGATTGTGACGGAAGGGGAATCCCTGATCGATACGGCGGCGCTGACGGGCGAATCTGTGCCGCGGAAAGCGTCTGCCGGTGATGAGATTTTCAGCGGCTGCGTGAACGGGAGCGGCACGCTGCGGGTGCGCGTGACGAAGGAATTTGAGGACTCGACTGTGGCAAGGATCCTTGAACTGGTGGAAAACGCCGGCAGCAAGAAAGCGAAAGTGGAAAATTTCATCACACGGTTTGCGCGTTATTATACGCCTGTCGTAACGATCGGCGCGGTTCTGCTCGCGCTGATCCCGCCGCTTGTCCTCGGCGGCGGCTGGGGCGACTGGATACAGCGGGCATGTATTTTCCTTGTCATTTCCTGTCCATGCGCATTGGTGATATCGGTGCCGATGGGATTTTTCGGCGGGATTGGCGCGGCGTCCCGCATCGGCGTGCTTGTAAAGGGCAGCAATTATCTGGAAGCAGTCTCGGATATGACGGCGATTGTGTTTGACAAGACCGGCACACTCACAAAGGGAGAATTTAAAGTGACGGAAATCCTTCCCGCAGAAGGATATACGAAGGAAAAACTGCTGGAACTGGCGGCGTATGCGGAGGGGTATTCCAATCACCCGATCGCGGCGTCCCTGAAAGAGGCGTATGCAAAGGAAACTGATATGGCGCGCATTTCTGAGGCGGAGGAGATCGCAGGCTGCGGCGTCCGCGTGCTTGTGGACGGAAAGCAGGCGCTTGCCGGGAACCTGCGCCTGATGAAGCGGGAAAATATCGCCTGTCAGCCCTGCGGGAGCATGGGAACGGTTGTCTACGTGGCGTATGACGGCGCATTTGCGGGTGCGGTCGTGATCTCGGATACGATAAAAGAGGGCGCAAAAGAAGCGCTGCGTGAGATCAGGCGTTCCGGCGTGCGGCGTACAGTCATGCTGACGGGCGACCGGAAGGAAACTGCGGAATATGTGGCAAAAGAGCTTGGCATTGATGAAGTCCATGCGCAGCTGCTTCCGGCGGATAAGGTCGCGAAGGCGGAGGAGCTGCTGAGCCATAACGATAAAAAAGAAAAGCTGGCGTTTGTCGGCGACGGGATCAATGACGCGCCGGTGTTGACGCGCGCGGATATCGGGATCGCAATGGGCAGCATGGGCTCGGACGCGGCGATTGAAGCGGCGGATATTGTGCTGATGGATGACGATATCCGAAAAATTGCGGCAGTCGTGCGCATAGCGAAAAAAACGCTTGCGATCGTAAAACAGAATATCGTGTTCGCGCTTGGCGTGAAGGCGCTTGTCCTGCTGCTTGGCGCATTCGGCATGGCGAACATGTGGGAGGCGGTGTTTGCGGACGTAGGCGTTTCGGTCATTGCGATTTTAAATTCCATGCGGGCGTTGAAAGCGAAATAAAATCGGGTATGCAAATAAACGGCGGGCAGGATGGGGATTTCCCGTCCTGCCCGCCGTTCCTGTAAATCCGCGCTCTTCTTATGTTCAGTCCTCTAAGCTGCTCTGCAGATTCTCCAGAATCTTATTTAACCGCTTTGTTTTTTCCTCCGGATCTTTGGCGTCTATCGCATTCTTTAAAGCGTCAATTAAAAACATGATAAACGCTTTGAATTGGCTGTCTGTCATGCCCATATGATCGCCTCCTTTTTTATTGTTAAAAATATCTGAAATCATTGTATTATAATCTGTTTATTTTTTCAATAAAGTATCTCAAAAAAATTTTTTCAGTAACCGTTCAGGCAGAACTTCGGACAGGACAAACCATATTTTTACAGCATGAAATCCCTTTTACGTAAAAAAATATATTAGGAAAGGCCGGTATTGAGAATTAACATCAATAAATGCCTGTTGAGGAAACGCGATCAATAAGCGCCTTGACGGCAAAGGAAAAATCAAATAATATGGACAGTGGTTAGATTAAACTAACCAGAGAGGAGGGCGTATGGACCGGGAGGTATTTGAAATTGTAAAGGGGATGGATGGAAAGGCGCCGGAGACGCTGCTTGCGCTCCAATGCGCGCCGCTGCTCACAGGGCTGAAGATGTCGAACCTTCTCATTGTGCCGCAAGGGTATCTGGAGCAGGTGGCGCGGATGCTGGCCGGTACGGATATTTTTTCTTATATCCTTTACATGGGAGAAGAAAAAGCGGTTCTGCTGCTTTACCGGGCCCGTCCCCTGGAAAAATATCTTGCGGAGCCAAACGTCCGCGAGGTATTGGGACAATCAGGATACCGTTCCCTGGGATTACGGGATTTACTGGCGTCATTTGCGGCGCGTTATACGGCGTACCGGAACAAACAGGCGGGGTTTCCGCATGAAATGGGGCTGTTTTTGGGTTATCCGGTAGAAGATGTGGTCGGGTTTGTGGAAAATAAAGGGAAAAATTATCTATATGCCGGATATTGGAAAGTGTATCGGAATAAAAAACAAAAACAGCAGTTGTTCCGTAAATATGACCGGGCAAAAGAAGCGCTGATACGGCTTCTGGCGCAGGGCGTCAATCTGTCAGACGTCATTTGCGTCTGCAGTGATAACTGGTAGCTGTTTAGAAAAAGTAATTTTGGAGGAGGATTTTCGTGGATAAAATCAGTATCTTTTTTGCGTCTCAGACGGGAAACGCGCAGGCGGGGATATGAGCGTCGTGATCATTGGCGGGCATGACCGTATGGTCTGTCAATATAAAAAAATATGCAGACAATATCAATGTAAGGCCAAAATTTTTACACAGATGGCGGGAAATCTGAAGGAACAGATCGGCAGCCCGGATCTGATCGTGCTTTTTACAAACACCGTTTCCCATAAGATGGTAAAGTGCGCCGTCGCGGAGGCGGAAAAAAACCATACGGACATCGTCCGCAGCCATACGAGCAGTCAGACCGCGCTTGGGGAAATTTTACAAAAGGCATGCGCAAATAAAAATTCATAAATTTTTTATCGCTGGCAATACTGATAAGGAAGAAAAACTGGAAGGAAAAAACCTTGCAGGAAAAAGGAGAATCAGTATGACACAGCAGATCGGAAGTTGGAGCCTCCAGTTTGCGGAGGCTCCTTTTATTTTAAGCAGTGCATCCGTTGTCGGGAAAAAGGAAGGGGAGGGGCCGCTTGGTGAACTATTTGATATGGTATGTGACAGCGATAAGTTTGGAGAGGATTCCTGGGAACAGTCCGAAAGCTCCATGCAGAAAGAAGCGGCTGCGCTTGCCATGGGCAAGGCTTCTTTAGAGCCGAAGGACATCCGTTATGTGTATGCCGGGGATCTGTTAGGACAGACCATTGCCACTTCGTTCGGGCTGATGGAATATGAGATCCCGTTATTCGGACTCTACGGCGCGTGTTCGACCTGCGGCGAGGCGCTTTCGCTTGCGGCGATGTGCGTCGCCGCAGGGTATGCGGACCATGCGCTTGCGCTTACGTCCAGCCATTTCGCCAGCGCGGAAAAGCAGTTCCGTTTTCCGGTGGAATACGCGAACCAGCGCCCGCTGTCGGCGACATGGACGGTTACGGGAAGCGGGGCATTTGTCATTTCCTCGACAAAGGGAAAGGCCAAGATTACGGGCATTACGACCGGCGTGATCACAGATTATGGCGTGCGCGATTCCATGAATATGGGCGCCGCGATGGCGCCTGCCGCGGCAAGGCTGATCGTGCAGCATTTAAAAGATTTTAACCGCCTGCCGGATGATTACGACGCTATTATTACGGGGGATTTAGGGTATGTCGGGCAGGAAATCCTCTGGAAGCTGACGGAAAATGAAGGTTATGATATTAGCAGGATTCACAGGGACTGCGGCATTGAGATTTTTGATAAGGACAGGCAGGGGACACAGTCCGGCGGCTCCGGCTGCGGCTGTTCGGCAACAACGCTGAGCGCCTGTTTTCTGCCGAAGGTGGAATCCGGGGAGATGAAGCGGATCTTGTTTGTGCCGACCGGGGCCATGCTTTCGCAGGTCAGCTTTAATGAGGGACAGAACGTGCCGGGCATGGCGCATGGCGTCGTCATTGAGTCGGCGTAGGAAAGGAGAAAAAATGGAATATATCACAGCCTTCTGGGTGGGCGGCTTAATCTGCGCCCTTGCCCAGATCTTAATGGAAAAAACAAAAATGCTGCCGGGCAGGATTATGGTAACGCTTGTCTGTACGGGAGCCGTATTAGGGGCGGTCGGAGTCTACGAGCCTTTTATGGAGTTTGCCGGGGCGGGCGCGAGTGTGCCGCTGCTCGGTTTTGGAAATGTGCTCTGGAAGGGCGTGAAAGAGGCGATCGACCAGCAGGGCTTTATCGGCCTTTTTATGGGCGGTTTTAAGGCGAGCGCCGTCGGCATTTCCGCCGCGCTTGTCCTTGCGTATCTGGCTTCTTTTATTTTTGAGCCGAAGATGCGGAAATAAAATGGAAAAAGAATGCAGAAAAAGCGGGTATAAATTTTATATGTGTGGAGAAAATAAGCGTATCCAGATGAAAAAATGAAAAGGAGAAAATCGTATGAAAACAGCAAAAAAATTTATTTCAGGCGTTCTGGCAGCATTGGTTGTTACGGTGGCTGCAGGCTGTGGCACAGGAGCGACAAAGGATGAGCAGAACAGCGCGGTGCAGAATAACGGAACGGCTGGCGGCACGGCAGAAAACAGTATGGCTGACGATGGCCGGAATGATGACGTCAATTCTGTTACAAATGGCACCGATAAAGATAATCATACAGATGCAGGAGAAGGCGCGGGCGGAAGTGAGATCGACGGCGATGGCGACAATGTCATCGATGACGCGGCGCAGGGCGCGGAAGATATCGGAAAAGATATCGTAGACGGCGTGGAAGACGTAGGAGAAGGCGCGGTGGACGTCTTAGACGGAAACGATGGAGATAATACAAATGGCAGCCGCGAAACGACAATGGACAATTCCGGAACAAAAAGATAGTGTGGATAAAAACCCTCTGTGACAGCTCACAGAGGGTTACATAATCAGCCTTTTACATAGTAGGAACCCTGAATCTCAACGCCGGAAAGATTTCTCAGGTCAATCGGGTTTTTCGTTTTATAGATCTGTGATTTTGGGATCGTTATGGCAAAGTCCCGGTAAGCCCCTTTTTTTACGGTAAATTTCTTTGTGCCGAGATTATATTTTGCAATAATGCGTTTGTTTTGGGCTTTTACGTAAAATTTTACATTGGCAAGCCGGGCAATGTCAGACGAGTCGTTGTTGATGACGCGTATTTTTACTTTCATATTGTCTTTTGCGTCAAAGGCGACATGGTAAACATAAATCGAAACTTTTCCCGTCTGAAAGCGGCTGTTTTCCAGTTTCTTGTCATTGTAGGTGTTTGGATAAACCTTTACGGTGCAGGAAAATTTTTCACCATTTATCGTAGCTGTAATCTTGCAGCTTCCTTTTTTCTTACCGGTAACGACGCCTTTACTGTTTACCGTGGCGATTTTTTTGTTGCCTGACGTCCATTTTACGGCGTATGCGCCGGCATTGGAAACTTTCAGCCGCGTTGTGAAGCCAATGGTCAGTTTCGCCTCGGAGACATTCAGGGAAGGCACAAAGGATTCCTGAACCACAGCCAGGCTGTATGCAGTGTCCTCGGCGAAAGTCAGCCGTATGCGGTATTTCCCTGTTTTTACAGACAGGGCAGAGCGGTTTGTATAATAAAACAGGCCGTCTTTTCCCTTCTGCCAGTTGGCAGGATCCGCGGAAATTTTTTCGCTGGCGGTTTCTTTTTTGGAGGAATCCGTAATGCGCATATCAAATGCGGCCGGAGACGCCATGCCGATTTCATAAAAAACATCTCCTTTATAGCCGACCGTAAAGGGATGGGAACTTTCCCTTCCTGCACTTGCAGTCAGGTTTTCGGCGGCAAACAGTGTGCGCAGTTTCGTTGCGGCAAATACGGGATGTGTTTTCTGCATGATGAAAAAGCAGGCGGAAAAGCACAGGATGGAGATCGCATACCATAACTTTTTTCTTTTTGTTTTCATAAGACAACTCCTTATTATATATGAATGGTGAGGAACCGCCTCCGCTCCGGCATTCCGGCCGGCGCAGCCCGTGGGAAAACGCCGCGCTGTTGCGGCGGATGCGGTCAGCTAAAATATATTATATAAATAAAACCCGTAAGAATCAAGCTTCTTACAGGTTTTATTTATAATCAGTAACAATTTTTTTTAGTAGC